>NZ_LT906479.1:2451752-2758221 GCF_900187015.1 Serratia ficaria
CGTGCGCAATCGCCAGGCGGCGACGCTGCGCGGCGGCGAATCGGGGGTGATCGGCCTGATCCTGCGCGACATTTGCGAGCCCTTTTACGCGGAAATGACCGCCGGGCTGAGCGAGGCGCTGGAGGCGCACGACAAGGTGCTGTTCCTGACCCAGAGCGGGCGCGACGGCCAGGGGCTGATGCGCTGTTTCGACAGCCTGTTGGCGCACGGCGTCGACGGCATGGTGCTGGCGGGCGGCATCCGCTCGGCCGGCGGGCTGAAGGAGAAAGCCGCCGAGCAGGGGGTGCCGTTGGTGTGCGTGGCGCGCTCCAACGGCCTGGACGAAGTGGACGTCGTGCGCCCGGACAACATGCAGGCGGCCAAAATGGCCACCGAATTCCTGATCAAGCGCGGCCACAGCCAGATTGCCTACCTCGGCGGCCAGAGCGATTCATTGACCCGCGCCGAACGGCTCGGGGGATTTTGCGCCACGCTGTTGCAGTATGGTTTGCCGTTTCGCAGCGACTGGATCGTCGAATGCGACTGCCATCAGCGCCATGCGGCGGAAGCGGCGGAAAATCTGCTGCGTCAGCACCCGAACGTCAGCGCCATCGTGTGCCATAAAGCCTCGGTGGCGCTCGGCGCTTATTTCGGCATCGTGCGCAGCGGCCGCAGCATCGGCTCGGAGGGGGTCGACGCCTATTACGGCCAGCAGGTGGCGCTGATTGGCTTTGGCGACGTGCCGGAGGCCGAACTGACCGAACCGCCGCTGACCTTCGTTTCCAGCTCGGCGCGCGAAGTGGGGCGCAGCGCCGCCACCCGGTTGCTGCAGCGCATCGCCGACGCCGATTTGCCGCCGCAAAACGTCATTTTGCCGCCGACGCTGATCCGGCGCGGCTCCGCTTAGCCCCCCTCCAGCTCCTCTTCGGCCTGCCGACGCAGCCAACCGACGAACGTCTTCATCGCCGGGGTCAGATCGCGCGATTTCAGGTAGGTCAGCCAATAGGCGCCGAGGCCGGCTTCGGCGGCGAACGGCCGCTGCAGCAAGCCTTCCCGCAGCTCGCGGGCAAACATGCGGGCGGGGGCCAGGGCCACGCCGCCGCACTGCATCGCCCCTTCCACCATCAACCGGGACGAGTCGAACACCGGCCCGTTGATGCGCCAGGGCGCCACCTGGGCGGCGGCGAACCAGCGCTCCCATTCATCTTTGCGGTAGGTGCGCATCAGCAGCTCGCGTTGCAGATCCTGCGGGCGCTGCAGCCGCGCGGCGACCGCCGGCGGGCACAGCACGGTCAGGGGCGCGTCGAACAGCTTCAGGTTATGGGTGGCGGGCCACAGCCCCTCGCCGAAGCGAATGGCGAAGTCCATGCCGTCGGCGGACAGGTTGACCAGGTTGTTGTTGGTCAATACCCGCAGGTCGATAAACGGATGCGCCTCTCTGAACGCCGCCAGCCGCGGCATCAGCCAGCCGACGGCAAAGGTGCCGACCACCGCCACCGTCAACACCTCGTGGAAATGCCCCCCCTCAAATTGCTGCAGCACCGACTCGATGCGGTCGAAGGCGTCGCTCAATACCGGCAGCAGCGCCTGGCCTTCTTCGGTCAGATCCAGGCCGCGCGGCAGGCGACGAAACAGCTGAATGCCCAGCTGTTCCTCCAGCGCGCGCACCTGTTGGCTGACGGCGGCCTGGGTAACGCTCAGTTCCAGCCCGGCGCGGGTAAAGTTCAGGTGGCGGGCGGAGGATTCGAATGCCCGCAGGGCGTTGAGGGGAAGTCGGTTGCGCATCGGATTGGCCATAAGTTTTTCTTTATGCTGGCTGAAATTATTATCGCTTGTCAACCCGGCGTCAAACCCCGATATTTTGCGCATCGTTTGCGTAATAGCGCAATCGGCGAGGGAACTACACCATCATCCAGGGACGCGCCGCTGTAGAATGACAATAAAATCTTTTGTCATCGGCCGGTATCCTGCAACCAAAGAGCTTCTATCATGACGAAAATGAACCGCCTGGCGGCCGCGTTGCTCGCCGCACTGATCCTGCCGGCCGGCCACGCCGCCGAAAAACAGGATATCGACGCCATCGTCCGGCCGCTGATGAAAAAGTACGGCGTAGCGGGCATGGCGATCGCCGTGACGGTCGACGGCCGGCAGCAGTTCTATCACTATGGCGTGGCGTCGAAGCAGACCGGCCAGCCAATCACCAACCAAACGCTGTTCGAAATCGGCTCGCTGAGCAAAACCTTCACCGCCACGTTGGCGTCCTATGCGCAGCAGCAGGGGAAGCTGTCGTTCAGCGAACCGGCCAGCCGCTATCTGCCGCAGCTGCGCGGCAGCGCGTTCGACGGCGTCACGCTGCTGAACCTGGCGACCCACACCTCCGGCCTGCCGCTGTTCGTGCCGGATGACGTCACCAACGACGCGCAGCTGATGGCCTATTACAAAAACTGGCGGCCGCAGCAGCCGGCGGGCAGCGTCCGGGTGTATTCCAACCTCGGCATCGGCATGCTGGGGATGATCACCGCCAAAAGCCTCGACCAGCCGTTTGCTCAGGCAATGGAGCAGGGGCTGCTGCCGGCGCTGGGCATGAGCCACACCTATATCCACGTGCCGGCCGATCAGATGGCCAATTACGCCCAAGGCTACGACAAGGAAGACAAACCGGTGCGGGTCAATCCCGGCCCGCTGGACGCCGAGTCTTACGGCATCAAATCCAACGCGCAGGATCTGATCCGCTATCTGGACGCCAATATGCAGCAGGTCAAGGTGGCGGATAAATGGCGCAGCGCGCTGGCCGCCACCCACATCGGCTATTACAAGGCCGGGGCGTTCACTCAGGATCTGATGTGGGAGAACTACCCGTATCCGGTGGAGCTGGCGCGGCTGACCGAGGGCAACAACGCCGGCATGATCATGAACGGCACCCCGGCGACCGCCATCACGCCGCCGCAGCCGGAACAAACCGCCGGCTGGTATAACAAGACCGGCTCGACCGGCGGCTTCTCGACCTACGCAGCGTTTATCCCGGCCAGGAAGATCGGCGTGGTGATGCTGGCCAATAAATGGTTCCCCAACGACGATCGCGTTGCGGCGACCTACCGCATCGTTCAGGCGCTGGATAAGCGCTGATTGTTGCACGCCCAGGGGCGCCAGCCCCTGGGCCGTTCACTGCCGTTCGCGCATTTCGCGCATAAAGTCGATAAACACCCGCAGCTTGAGCGGCAGATGGCGGCCGGCGGGGAAATAGAGGTAAAATCCCGGCGCCTCGCTGGCGCACTCTGCCAGCAGCTCCACCAGTTGCCCCTGTGCCAGCTCGCGCAGCACCGTGCCGTGAAAGCGCTGGGTGATGCCCATACCCGCCAGCGCCGCGTCCTTGAGCAGGCGATCCTCGTTGAAAATCAGTTTGCCGCTGACCTCCAAAGCCCGCTGTGCGCCGCCCAGGTTGAAGTACCAGGGCTCGAGCTTGCCGCTGCCCGGGAAGCGATAGCGCAGGCACGGGTGTTCGGCCAGCGCTTCCAGTGTTTGCGGTGCGCCGCGCTGCGCCAGATAAGCCGGCGAGGCGACCAGCACCCGCCGCTGGCCGTTGTCGATCGGCACCGCCACCATGTCTTTTTGCAGCATGGCGTGCATGCGAATACCGGCATCGAAGCTGCCCAACACCAGATCGGAAAAGTGATCGTCGGTAAACAGTTCCAGCTGCACCTCGGGGTAGCGACGCTGAAACTCCGCCAGATGCGGCATCACCAACAGCGAGGCGGCCAGCTGCGGCAGGGTAATGCGCAGCAGGCCGGCCGGCTGAGCGCGCAGGGCGCGCACGTCGTCCGCCGCCACGTCTATCTGGCTCATGGCCGGAGAAACCCGTTGGTAAAAGATGCGCCCCTCGTCGCTGAGCCGCACCGAACGGCTGGTGCGATGAAACAGCCGCACGCCCAGCCGGCTTTCCAGCGCCTGAATATTTTGCGACACCGCCGGCGGCGTTACTCCCAACTGATTGGCCGCCTGGGTGAAGCTGCCCAGGCGCGCCACCGCTTCAAAGAACGGCAGCAGCTGCAACAGTGAACTCATGGATTGATAACCCGTGCTTAATGATGCATTAAATTATGGACTATTTTATTTTACGGTCACCCCTTTAGACTGATTTAACTTCCCCTTCAGAGAGTAAAAATCATGTCGGCAGAACAGCAGTCATTGGCACAACGGATAACGACGGCCAGCCAACGGGCCATCGCTGAGGGCCGCATCGTGGGCAGCGTGGTATTGGTCGCCCGGCGCGGCGAAACGGTTTTCGCTTCCGCCTGCGGCTATGCCGATCGCGAGCAACGGCGGCCGATGCGGCGCGAAACGCAGTTCCGGCTGTCGTCGGTGTCCAAACCTTACGCCACGCTGGCGGCGATGCGCATGATTGAACAAGGCCGGCTCGGCCTGGACGATGCGGTCAGCGATTGGCTGCCGTGGTTCACCCCGGCGCTGGCCGATGGCCGGCGGCCGGAAATTAAAATCCGCCACCTGCTGAGCCATACCGCCGGATTGGATTATCGCCTGAATCAGCCGGCCGGCGGCGACTACCACCGATTGGGGATCAAAGACGGCCTGGAGCTGTCCGCGCTGTCGCTGGAGCAGAACCTGCGGCTGTTGGCGCAGGCGCCGCTGCTGGCGGCGCCGGGCAGCGCATTCAACTATTCGCTGGCGATCGACGTGCTTGGGGCGGTGCTGGAGCAGGCGGCGGACGAAACGTTGCCGCAGCTGTTCGAACGCTGGGTGGCGCAGCCGCTGGGATTGGGCAATACCGGGTTTTATACCCGGGATGCGGATAACCTGGCGACGGCGTATTACAACACCGCCGGGGGGCCGCAACGTCTGCGCGACGGCCAGCGGGTGGCGTTGCCGGAAGGGTTCGGCGCCGACGTGGAGTTTCAACCCTCGCGCGCCCTCAACCCAAACGCCTATCCATCCGGCGGCGCCGGCATGGTGGGAGACGCCGATGACGTGCTGCGGCTGGTTGAAACGCTGCGCAACGGCGGAGAGGGGATCCTGCAGCCGGAAACCCTGGCATTGATGCGCAGCCCGCACGTCGGGCCAGAGGCGCAAACGCAGGGGCCGGGCTGGGGCTTCGGCTTTGGCGGCGCGCTGCTGGTGGATGAGCGGCTGGCGACCACGCCGCAGCGTGCGGGGACCATGACCTGGGGCGGCGTCTACGGGCACAATTGGTTTTGCGATCCGCAAGAAGAACTGAGCGTGGTGGTCTTAACCAACACCGCCTTCGAGGGGATGTGCGGTTTGTATCCGCAGCAGATCCGCGACGCGGTGTATCGGACCAGATAGAAGCAGGGGCCCGAAGGGGCCCCTGAAGAGAGATTACTGTGCCGGAGCCGGAACGGCGTCCTGCGCCGGTGCGCCTTCTTCCGCCGGCGCGCCCAACAGGCCGAACATGCCGATGAACTCCTGCAGCGACATCTTGTTGCCGTTCAGATCGACCTGATTGTCGGCGTAGTGGAAGCTGCTGCCGATCACGCCGTCTTTCTGGGTGGTCAGTTTGAACATCTGGCCCATTGCCGCCAGCCCTTGCACCTGCTGTTGCGCCAGCTTCTGCGCGTCTTGCGCATTGTAACCCTGCAGCAGCGCGGTCTGCGCCGTGGTTTCGGTCGCCATCGCCACCGGAATGGTCAGATTGGCGTCCAGCTTTTTAACCGACCGGGCAAGCAGCTGGTCCGGCGATTCGGCCGGGGAGCCGGCCTGCGCCGGATCGGTCAACGCCAGATCGAGGGTGAAGCTGCTCTCGCCCTTGCTGTTTTTCCAGCTCAGCGGGGCGATGCTGACGGTTGGGTTGCCTTTCAGCAGCAGCGGCAGATTCTGCAGCAGAATGTCGGTGGTCTGCTGCTCGTAGGCGGCCGGATCCAGGCTTTGGCCCTGTTGCAGCATCGCCATGGTCTGCTGGTTGTAACGATCGGCGAATTCTTTCAGCGATTTACCGTCCAGCCGGTCGATTTTCAGCGTCAGTTTGCCGGCGCCGAAATCGTTGCCCTGCACCTTCAGCGCATCCATGGTGTAATCGACCTGGCCACCGATGTTGCTGCCGGTTTCACCGAACTTGCTCACCAGGTTGAAGCCGTCCAGCGCGACGGTGTCTTTACCGTCGACCGCCACCTTGAATTGCTTCATGGTCAGGGTCTGGTCGCCGAGGTTGACGTCGAACTGGCTGGCGTGGCTGGTGCCTTTCAGGTTTACGCCCTGGAAGCTGATCTGCTCGGTCTGGCCGAATTCGTTCGGGCCGCTGAATACCGCGCTGTCGCTGCTGGCGTCCAGGGCGATGGCTTTCATGTCGCTCGAAACGTCGGCGTTGATGGTGGCGCCGCTGAATTTCAGCGCGGACTTGTCTTGCTGGTATTCGAGCGGGATCACGTCGATCGCCGACGAGGTATCGCCGCTGTAAGAGATGCGCGAATCGGCGGTAAACAGCGATTTGCCTTTGGTGATGTCAAACAGCTTTTTCACCGCCGGGGTGTTTTCCATCTCGGTATGCACCGACGCCATGCTCGGCAGCAGGTTGAATTTTTTCAGCTGTGCGAAGGGGAACGGGCCGTGATCGATGGTTTCCAGGAAGGCCACTTCGTCGCCCGGCTTCAGCGCCGCGTCGTCGGTGGTCACGCTGCCGTCGGCGCGCAGCACATAGCGGATTTGACTGCTGAAGACGCCGCGCTGGTAGTTCTCGTAACCCAGCTTGACCCCGGCCTTCGGCAGGTAGACCTTCAACTGGCTGTTGGCGTTGTCAACCACTTCGCCCATCCGTTGTTCGATCAGTTTGCCGGTGTACCAGGAAGCCCCGGTCCATGCTGCGCCAAGAACCACAATGACGCTGACAGCGACTAACGATTTTTTCATAGTTCTGTTCATCCTTTATTAACCCCTCGGTCTGTTGCCGAGGGCTGGGCAAAGTAGGGCCAACAAAAAAACGCCCGCAGGCGTTCAATTGTGAAGGTAACCCTCTCTTTCAGCAACCAATTTTCAGAAATTTACCGAGAGATCACGACAGCTGGTTGTAAACCCGCGCGAGACGGCCGCTGCCGCTGCAGCTGACGGGCGACTCAAATGCGCCGATAAAGCAGGACTCGCCCGGCTTCAGCACCAGCTGCTGCCCCGGTTTCTCCAGCGTCGCCTCGCCGTCAACGCAGAAAACGATCGCCGCGCTGTTCTGCGCCAGGGTCTGCGGCACTGCGGAAAGATCGTGCAGCGAGAAGGCGAAATCCTCTACCGGGATCGGGAAGAACAGCTCGTCGCCGCGCCGTTCCGGCTGGGTCAGCAGGCCGGACGCCGGCTGCGGGCGGAACTGCAGGTTGGCCAACAGCTCCGGAATATCGATGAATTTCGGCGTCAGACCGGCGCGCAGCACGTTATCCGAATTGGCCATCACTTCCAGCGCCACGCCTTTCAGGTAGGCGTGCGGGGTTTCGGCATACAGGAACATCGCTTCGCCCGGCTCAAGCCGCACCACGTTCAGCAGCAGCGGCGCGAACAGCCCGCTGTCGTCCGGATAGAAACCGGCGATAAAGCGCAGGGTGTCCCAGGGTTCGCCCTGCTGGTTGTTCAACGCGGCTTTCAGCACCCCGAGCGCCAGCGATTTTCGCTCGCCGCTCATCGCCAACAGGCTGGCGAACAGGCTGGCCAGGTGGGCGGTGTCCGGTTGCTGCAGGAAGGCGGCGATATCATGGTGCGCGCCGGCGATCGGTTGCAGCAGGGCGACGATATCGGCCAGCTCGCGGAAGCCGTTCATCGCCAGAAACGGCGTCAGGGCGAACACCAGCTCCGGCTTATGGTTGGGGTCTTTATAGTTGCGCTCCGCCGCATCCAGCGGCACGCCGGCGGCGTTTTCTTTGGCGAAGCCGGCGACGGCGGCGCTTTTGCTGGGGTGCACCTGAATCGACAACGGCTGATCGGCGCACAGGACTTTGAACAGGAACGGCAGCTCGCCAAAGCGGCCGGCGACCTCGGCGCCCAGCAGTTTCGGCTGGTCCGCATCGATCAGATCGCGCAACGATTGCAAGCCGCCGTCGGCGCCCGGCACGCGGGAAGGGCTTTTCGGGTGAGCGCCCATCCACAATTCGGCCATCGGCTGGCGGTTGGGATTGGCGATGCCGTAGAGCCGTGTCAGCGCGTCGTGGCTGCCCCAGGCGTAGTTTTGCACCGAATTGGTCATTTTTTGCATCTTGGTCAACATCCTTTGCATTCGCCGAGTAACTGGCTGATTTTATACGGTTAAAAACATAACCTGCAAGCAGCCATCATACCCCGTTTCCGCGGCGGTGAAGCGGGGCGCGATCAAATAATGGGTTCAGCGCAGTATAGCCTGATAGCGAGCCTCTCAAAAGTCAGGCGGCGGATGATCATTATGTGCCTGGTCCGACGTAAAACTCTCTTAATGCGAATAATTATTATGTCACTATACTGGTTGAGCGTGCCGACGGGCGTGAGCGCGTTGGCGTAACCCTGCATTCCGAGACCTTATGCTAAGGAGACAGTGATGGCCGCCGTTCGTATTGAAAAAGACTCCATGGGACCCATCGAAGTGCCGGCCGACCGGCTATGGGGGGCGCAGACCCAGCGCTCTCTGGCGCATTTCCGCATTTCCAGCGAGAAAATGCCGACCGCGCTGATCCACGCGCTGGCGTTGACCAAGCGCGCCGCCGCCGCCGTGAATATGGATTTGGGCCTGCTGCCGACCGAACGCGGCGACGCCATCGTCAAGGCCGCCGATGAGGTGCTGGCGGACCGGCACGCGGACGAATTCCCGCTGTCGATCTGGCAAACCGGCTCCGGCACCCAGACCAACATGAACATGAACGAGGTGTTGGCCAACCGCGCCAGCGAACTGCTGGGCGGCGTACGCGGCGAAGAGCGCAAGGTGCACCCGAACGACGACGTCAACAAGAGCCAAAGCTCCAACGACGTATTCCCGACCGCCATGCACGTGGCGGCGGTGATCGCGCTGCGCGAACACCTGATCCCCGAGCTGAAGGTGCTGCACAAAACGCTGAGCGACAAGGCCGAAGCCTTCCGCGATATCGTTAAAATTGGCCGCACCCACCTGCAGGACGCCACGCCGCTGACGCTGGGCCAGGAAATTTCCGGCTGGGCGGCGATGCTGGAGCATAACCTGAAGCATATCGAAGCCGGCATCCCGCATATCTGCGAGCTGGCGCTGGGTGGCACCGCGGTCGGCACCGGCCTGAACACCCACCCGGAATACGCGGTGCGCGTCGCCAAAGCGTTGGCGGATCTGACCCGGCAGCCGTTCGTTACCGCCCCCAACAAATTTGAAGCGTTGGCGACCTGCGACGCGCTGGTGCAAGGCCACGGCGCGCTGAAAGGGCTGGCGGCCTCGCTGATGAAGATCGCCAACGACGTACGCTGGCTGTCCTCCGGCCCGCGCTGCGGCATCGGCGAGATCTCGATCCCGGAAAACGAGCCGGGCAGCTCCATCATGCCGGGCAAGGTAAACCCCACCCAGTGCGAAGCCATGACCATGCTGTGCGCCCAGGTGCTGGGCAACGACGTTGCGGTCAATATCGGCGGCGCCTCCGGCAACTTCGAGCTGAACGTGTTCCGTCCGATGGTGATCCACAACTACCTGCAGTCGATTCGCCTGCTGGCCGACGGCATGCAGGGCTTCAACGAGCACTGCGCGGTGGGGATCGAGCCGAACCGCGACCGCATCACGCAGCTGTTGAACGAATCGCTGATGCTGGTGACCGCGCTCAACACCCACATCGGCTACGACAAGGCGGCGGAAATCGCCAAGAAGGCGCATAAGGAAGGGCTGACGCTGAAGGCCGCCGCGCTGAAGCTGGGCTATCTCACCGAAGAGCAGTTCGCGCTGTGGGTGCGGCCAGAGGATATGGTCGGCAGCATGAAGAAATAATTGCTTGCCGGCGCGGAGAAGGGCTTACTGAGGTAAGCCCTTTTTTATGGAGAAATCGGATGTCACGCACTCAGCGCTTGCTCGATCTGATGCAGCTGCTGCGCCGCCGCCGTTACCCGGTGGCCGGCCATGCGCTGGCGCAGGAGCTGGGGATCAGCATGCGCACCCTGTACCGCGATATCGCCACGCTGCAGCAGCAGGGGGCGGAGATCGCCGGCGAGGCGGGCGTCGGTTACGTGCTGCGCCCGGGGTTCACGCTGCCGCCGCTGATGTTCTCGCAGCAGGAAATCGAAGCGCTGGTGCTCGGCATGCGCTGGGTCAGCCGGCGCGGCGACAGCCAGCAGGCCGCGGCGGCCGACAACGCGCTGGCTAAAATCGCCGGCGTGCTGCCGGCGGCGCTGCGCGAGGAGCTGGACGCCAGCACGCTGCTGATTGGCCCGGTGCCGGCGCCGGAAGTGGCGGACGATATCCGGGTGCTGATCCGCGAGGTTATCCGCCAGGAGCGCAAGCTGGCCGTGCGCTATCTCGATTTGGCGGGCACCGCCAGCGAGCGCACGCTGTGGCCGTTCGCGCTCGGCTATTTCGAACAGGTTCAGGTGCTGATCGCCTGGTGTGAACTGCGCCAGGCGTTTCGCCATTTTCGTCTCGATCGCATCGGCCAGGCCACGCCGTTGGCGCAGCGTTATCCGCGCGGGCGCCGCCGGTTGCTCAAGGAGTGGCGAGAGAGCGAAGGCATCGGCGCGCAGTAATCGCTGCTGCCAAAAACTGTCAGCGGGGCGGCGTAGCCTGCGGTTATCGGGAACCGGCCGGTTCCCCTCAGCCAGAAGGACTTTCTGATGACCACTCCCGGCATGATTATTCTGTACGTCGACCACCCGCAAAACAGCGTCGCCTTCTACCAGCGGCTGCTGGGCCAGGCCCCGGTGGAGCAGTCCGCCACCTTTGCCCTGTTCGTGCTGAACAACGGCTTCAAGCTGGGGATGTGGTCGAGACAGGGGGTAGAACCGGCGGCGACGGCCGGCGGCGGCGGCGGGGAAATCTGCTTTATGTGCGAGCAGCCGCAGCAGGTGGATGCGCTTTATAACCGGTGGCGTGAAATGGGGCTGACCATCGCCCAGGCGCCGCGAGAGCTGGATTTCGGCTACAGCTTTGTGGCGCAGGATCCGGACGGCCACCGCCTGCGGGTCTATACCCTCAGCGAGTAGGGGCGTCGGTATACAGGTGCAGGCGCGGCACCAGCAGCCGCAGCGGCCGGGCGTCCGGCTTGTAGCGGTGCTTTACCGCCGCGGCGTCGTAGTCGAGCAGCTCGCCAATCTTCGGCACCGCCGCGCCGTTTTCCACCTGGCACAGGGCGATCAGCGGCAGCGGGCAAGGGTGTTGCACCTGCTTTTGCTGTTGCTGGTACCACACCCGGGCGATCGGCTGCACCTTCACCGGCCGCTTGATCTTCAGCGTCGCGTGTTGCGGCAGGCGGCCGACGTCGTCGATTTCCCGGCTGACCAGCGCGGCCCACTGTTCGCGAGTATGCGGCGGCACCGCCCGGCCGGCCTTCAGGCTTTTCTCCAGCTGCGCCAGGACATCGTCGCGTTTGACGTTCTTGATGACGTGCTTGTTGGCCCAGCCGAAGCGCACCGAGTCCGGGTTGGTGAGCAGGGTGAGGGTGCGGTAAGCGCTGAGCGTGATCAGACCGTGCAGATGCGTATGCACAAACTCGAAACGCTGCTCGGGCGCCAGGCCCGACTCCAGGGTGATAATCTGTTCCAGCTCGCCCTTCAGTCGGTTAATCAGCGCGATTTGCGCCTGCAGCGCCCGGTATTCCGGCGGCTCCACCGCCAGGCACATCACCCCGGGCAGGCGCACCGCGGCCTTGCTGCTGAGATTCTGCCGATGGTGATGGATAAACAGCCGCTGGTAGTGCTCCAGCGCCAATGCCCGCGCCGCCTGGCCGAGGTGTTGCTCGACGGCGATGCGCTCGATGGCCTGGTGCTCCTGGCCTTTCTCGATTTCCGGCAGGCTGAACACCCGCGCCGCCAGCAGGCGCAGCGGCGCGATCTGCTGCTGCAGCGCGCCCAGCGCCTGTTCCAACTCATTGAAGCAGGCGTTCATTCGGCCAATTAAGTCGTGCTTACCCATTTCTCACCTCCATTTTAGTTACAACATACTCTATGGGAATGGCAAACGGAAGGGCAACATCGGCAAACGGGGCGGCGGCGGCCCCGGTGCGGTCCAGGCTCGGCAGGGGAACATTGGCGAAGGCCCCCTCGCGCGGGAGGGGGCGGAGATGGCGTCAAACGCGCGCCGCTTCCGGCAGGCGTTTCAGGTAGTGCACCACCAACAGGGCCAGCAGCAGCATCAGGCTGATGAACGCCACCACGCCGTTCCAGCCGAAGCTGTGCCAGAACACGCCGCCGAGCGTGCCGGCCACGCTGGAGCCGACGTAATAGCAGAACAAATACAGCGACGAAGCCTGGCCCTTGGCGCGGCGCGCACGTCGGCCGATCCAACTGCTGGCCACCGAGTGGGCGGCGAAGAAGCCGGCGGTGAACAGCATCATGCCGATAAATATCACCGGCACCGGCGCCAGCGCGGTGATCAGGATGCCGATCAGCATAATGATGATGGAAGCCAGCAGCACCGGGCCGCGGCCGAAGCGCGAGGTCAACGCACCGGCTTTTGGCGAGCTGTAGGAGCCGGTGAGATACACCACCGACAGCAGGCCGACGATGGCCTGGCTCAGATGGTAGGGGTCCGCCAGCAGGCGATAGCCGATATAGTTGAACAGGGTGACGAAGCTGCCCATCAGCAGAAAACCTTCGGCGAACAGCAGCGGCAGCCCCTTATCGTGCCAGTGCAGCTTGAAATTGATCAACAGGGTGCGCGGCCGCAGAGAGCTGGCGCGAAAATGCCGCGAGGCCGGCAGGATGCGCCAGAACATGCAGGCGGCGGCCAGGGCGAACAGGCCGATCACCCCCAGCGATACGCGCCAGGAAAAGAAGTCGGTCAGCACCCCGGTGACCAGGCGGCCGCTCATGCCGCCGATCGAGTTGCCGCTGATATACAGCCCCATCGAAAAGGCGACGAAGCTCGGGTGGATCTCTTCGCTCAGGTAGGTCATGCCGACCGCCGCCACGCCGCTCAGCGAAAGGCCGATCAGCGCGCGCATCAGCAAGATGCCGTGCCAGCTGGTCATAAACGCGCAGATCAGCGTGCAGACCGCCGCCAGCAGCAGCGCCACCACCATCACCGATTTGCGGCCGATGGCGTCGGACAACGGGCCGGTAAACATCAGCCCGAGCGCCAACAGGCCGGTGGACACCGAGAGCGACAGGCTGCTTTCCGCCGGCGAAACGCCAAAGTCCTGCGACAGCACCGGCAATATCGGCTGCACGCAGTACAGCAGTGCGAAGGTCGCCAGCCCGGCGGAGAACAGCGCCAGCGTCACGCGCATAAACTGCGGCGTGCCGCGTTCAATGTAGGGAAGTTTATTGTTGAGGGTGGAACGTTTCGCTTTTGGCGCAGCGGCCGCCTCATCATTGGCGGCCAGCGTCGACGGCATCACGGCCGCAGAACGCACGGGGGTTGTCACAGCGTTTCCTTACCGAACTTCGGGAGAGATAACAGACGGGTTTGAATTGACAAAATGATAGGGAGCGGGGATTTTTTTGTCTAATATATTAATAATTCAAATTAAGACGTTTTGCATATGAATATCGAATTGCGACACCTGCGTTACTTTATCGCCGTGGCGGAAGAGCTGCACTTTGGTCGCGCCGCCGAGCGGTTGCGCATCTCGCAGCCGCCGCTCAGCCAACAGATCCAGGCGCTGGAGGAAATGGTCGGGGCGCGGCTGCTGGCGCGCAATAACCGCAACGTCAGCCTGACCCAGGCCGGGGATATGTTCCTCAGGGAGGCTTACCAGGTGGTCGATCAGGTCGCGCGCGCGGCCGAGAAGGCGGCGCGGCTGGAGCGCGGCGAACTGGGCGAGCTGACCATCGGCTTCACCTCTTCCGCGCCCTTTATCAGCTGGGTGTCGCGCAGCCTGCGGACTTTTCGCCAGCAGCATCTGCAGGTGCATATCAAGATGCGCGAGATCAACACCAAGCAGCAGATTGAACCGCTGTTGAATGGCGAACTGGATCTGGGCGTCATGCGCAACACCCGCCTGCCGGACGCGCTCAAGCACCAACTGCTGCTGTGCGAGCCGCTGGTGGCGGTGGTGCCGGAAGGGCACCCGTTAACCCGGGTGGCGCCCGGCGCGCTGCGTTTTCAGCAGCTGGCCGAAGAGCCCTTCGTGTTTTTCTCGCGCGAGGTGGGCACCGCGCTGTATGACGAGATCCTGCTGCTGTTGGACAAGGCGGGCATCACCCCCTACATCACGCAGGAAGTGGGCGAGGCGATGACCATCATCGGCCTGGTGGCTGCCGGGCTGGGCGTCTCTATTCTGCCGGCGTCTTTCAGCCGGGTGCGGATCGACGGGGTGAAGTATCTGCCGCTGGCGGAACCGGATGCGATGACCGAAGTTTGGCTGGTGCATCATCGCCAACGGCCGCTGACGGCGGCGGCCAAATCGCTGATGGCGCTGATGTTGCCCTGAGCCGTGGCTGAGCAAATAAAACGCGATCCGGCGGCGAAACGCAGCGAATTTGTGCTGCAAATCACATAACGAATCAAATAGTTGACGCTGTATTACAAAAGCCCCACCATAGCCTTTAGTCTTTATTTAGAAGCGCGAAAAATAGTAGGAGCAGGTTTGTGATTGCGGTTGGGCAACCTGGGCATATCGATCAAATCAAGCAGACCAATGCGGGGGCGGTTTATCGGCTTATCGATCAGCTGGGCCCGATTTCGCGCATTGAACTGTCAAAGCGCGCGCAGCTGGCGCCGGCCAGCATCACCAAGATCGTGCGCGAGCTGCTGGAAGCGCATCTGGTCAAGGAAACCGAGTATCAGGAAGTCGGCAGCCGCGGCCGGCCGGCGGTTGGCCTGGTTCTGGACACCGAAGCCTGGCACTACCTTTCCGCCCGCATCAGCCGCGGCAGCATCACGCTGGCGCTGCGCGACATCAGCAGCAAGCTGGTGGTGGAGGAGCAGCTGCCGCTGGCCGCCGAACACCGCGATCCGCTGCTGAAGCGCATTCTCTCCGAAGTCGATCAATTCTTTATCCGCCACCAAAGCAAGCTCGAACGATTGACGGCGATCGCCATCACCTTGCCCGGCATTATCGACGTGGCGTCCGGCGTGGTGCACCGCATGCCGTTCTACGACGCGCTGGAGATGCCGCTCGGCCCGGCGCTGGAAACCCGCACCGGCCTGCCGGTCTATTTGCAGCACGACATCAGCGCCTGGACCATGGCGGAAGCGCTGTACGGCGCGTCGCGCGGCAGCCAAAACGTCATCCAGGTGGTGATCGACCATAACGTCGGCGCCGGCGTGATCACCGGCGGCCGCGTGCTGCACGCCGGCAGCCACAGCGTGGTGGAGATCGGCCATACTCAGGTCGATCCCTATGGCAAGCGCTGCTACTGCGGCAACCACGGCTGCCTGGAAACCGTCGCCAGCATCGAGAATATGCTGGAGATCGCCCAGCAGCGCCTCGGCACCTCGATGAGCTCCAGCCTGCACGGCGCGCCGCTGACCGTCGAATCGCTGTGCGACGCCGCGCTGGCGGGCGATCAATTGGCCAGGGACATCATTCTTGGCGTCGGCCATAGCGTGGGGCGCATTCTGGCGATCATGGTCAATCTGTTCAATCCGGAAAAAATTCTGGTGGGTTCGCCGTTGAATCGCGCGGCGGAAATTCTGCACCCGGCCATCGCCTCCTGCATTCGCCAGCAGTCGCTGCCGGCCTACAGCGAACAGGTGCAGGTGGAGTCCACCCAGTTCTTCAATCAGGGCACCATGCCCGGCGCGGCGCTGGTGAAGGAAGCCTTGTACAACGGTTCACTGCTGGTGCAGCTGTTACAGGGCTGACATCAGAACTTCTTATTAATTAACGACAAAAGATTGAGCTATCTCAAGCCCCGCGCTTTCCGTATCCCCTAGAATTTTCCCGTTCGACTTCCTCGCCGCACGGCCGGCGATACTTTAGTTAACGGAGCATTCCGGGGCATTTCTTTCATGTTAAAGCGTTTATTTGTTACAGGAACGGATACCGACGTCGGTAAAACCGTCGTTTCCCGTGCGTTGATGCAGGCGCTGGCGGCGGACGGCCGCTCGGTGGCCGGCTATAAGCCGATTGCGGCGCGCTGTCAGGAAACCAGCGCAGGCATTCGCAATAAAGACGCTTTGGTTCTGCAGGCCTCCTCGACCTTGCCGCTGACCTACGACGAGATCAACCCCATTACCTGCCTGGATGAGGTGTTCCACGCGCACGCCACCGACGACATCAACTACGGCCTGATGAGCCGCGGGCTGCAGGCGCTGTCGGCCCGGGCGGACACGGTGGTGGTGGAGGGCAGCGGCGGCTGGCGGGTGCTGATGAACGATCTGCGCCCTTACGCCGAATGGGTGGTGCAGGAACAGCTGCCGGTGGTGCTGGTGGTGGGCATCAAGCTGGGCTGCGTCAGCCATGCGCTGCTGACCGCGCAGTCGATCCTCAACGACGGCTTGCCGCTGCTGGGCTGGGTGGCCAACCGCATCAACCCGGGTCTGGCGCACTATGCCGAAACCATCGCGGCGCTGCAGCAGCGCCTGCCGGCGCCGTTGTTGGGTGAAATTCCGTACCTGCCGCGCGCGGAGCAGCGCGAACTGGCGCACTACCTCGACATTTCCGCGCTGCTGCGCTAGCGCGCTCAGGCCAGGAAAGGGGCCAACAAATGGGCGGAGACAAGCAGCCCCAGGCCGTACACCGTATGCACCAGCAGGCTGATAATGCGGCTACGCGTCGGATTGGGGGTGTTCGCCGCCGCCACGCCAAAGCCCAACGCCGGCTGCATCACGAAGAAGGGCGCCGCCAGGCTCAGCCAGCCGCTCAACAGCGCGACGAGCGGCGTCGGCGCTGCGTACCACGCGATGCCCGCCAAGCCGAGCGGGATAAAGGCGAAGGCGACGCCGATCGCGTAGTGCAGCAGCCATCCCATCGCTTTTTCTCCCCGCCGCACCGGCGCCGCCATGATCGGAGCGTGATAAAACCGGCCGTCGAACAGGCCGATAAACCAGCGGCCGACCAGCGCGTAGTTAAGGGGCGGGATGCCCAGCACGCGCTTTTGCACGATGGCCCACAGGTCGGTGCACAGCGTGGCGCCCACCCCGGTCAGCACAATCATCAGTAAAATTTCTGTCGTCATTTTCGTGTCCTTAAAGTCCCTCATGGTGTAATGTGCGCACAGTGTGCAACTTAAAGTCGACTTCAAGTCAATGGAAAAAGAACTGGATATTGGCGAGGTGGCGCGTTTGAGCGGCATCGCGCCCTCGGCGCTGCGGCATTACGAGAAAAAAGGGCTGATCGCGTCGATAGGCCGCAACGGTTTACGTCGCCAATACGCCGCCGGAGTGCTGGATCAACTGAAGCTGATCGCCCTCGGGCGGCTGGCGGGATTTACGCTGGATGAGATCGCCTCACTGTTTGACGAGCGGGGGCGCATCGCACTCGATCGCCGGCTGCTGGCGGCACGGATTGAAGAACTGGATCGCACCCTGCGCCGTCTGGGGCAGGTGCGCGCCGGTTTGCAGCACATGGTCGATTGCCCTGAACCGGAACACCTACAGTGCCCGCAGTTCAGGAAGTTGCTGCAGCAGGGCGAGTTTTAAGCCTCGCGTTTGGGCGGTGGTGCGGTGTGGTATACCGATACCGGCCGCAGGCCGCGCGACACGGTGGTGGCGATCACGCAGGCGAGCAGAATGCCCGGCAGCAGGGCGTATTCACCGGTCATTTCGAACACCATCAGCGCCGCCATGATCGGCGCATGGGTGGTGGCGGCCAGCAGGGTGGCCATGCCGGTCAGCGCCAGCAACAGCGGCACGGCAGCGCCCAGTTCCGGCCAGAAGCCGCACAGCTGGCCGATCACCGAACCGAGCGCGGCGCCGACGAACAGCGTCGGGGTGAATACCCCGCCGGGCGCCCCTGAGCCGCTGCTGGCGAGGATCGCCAACAGCTTGCACACCAGGATAGCGCCCAGCAACAGCACGCCGGGCGGCGCGACGAGCAACGACTGCACCACGCTGTAGCCATTGCCCCAGACCTCAGGGAACAGCAAAGAGAGCAATCCGACGATCAACCCGCCCAGCGCCAGCTGCAGCGGCGGCTTCAGCCGCAGCGAGCGAAACGCCTGGCCGCTGGCCGACATCGCCCACAGAAACAGCGGGCCGCAGGCGCCGGCCGCAACGCCCACCAGCGCCATCAGCAGATACTGCACCGGCAGCGGCGCGGCCAGCGGCTCCACCAGATACAGCGGCGCCTGGCCGCCGTTGAGCAGGTTGGTCATCAACAGCGCGCTCACGGCGGCGATCACCACCGGGCCGAGCGACGCCAGCATCAGGGTGCCGAACAGGATCTCGGCGATAAACAGGCTGCCCGCCAGCGGGGCGTGATAAGCGCTGGCCATCCCGGCGGCGGCGGCGCAGGCCACCCACAGCTTCCACTCTTTCTCCTGGGTAAACCGCTGGGCGAACACCGAGCCGACCAGCGCCGCCAGCAGGATCATCGCGCCTTCGCGGCCGATGGCGCTGCCGCTCGACACCACCAGCAGCGACGCCAGGCACTTGACCAGGCTGGCGTTGACGTCCAGCTTGCCGTTGCCGGTTTCGATCGCTTCCATATAGTCGGTCGGCGCCGCCGGCCGCTGGTGACGATAGCGCTGATAGACGAACAGCAGCAAACCGGCCGCCAGCCCGCCCAGCGCCGGCGTGAGCGCGCGCCGCCAGCCGGGCAGCGCGGCGGCGGCGGCCACCAGGCTGCCGTCGCCATTACCGAGCAGCAGCCATTCCAGGCCGATCATCGAACGGTGGAACAGCCAAACGGCGAATGCGGCGGCGATGCCGAGAAACACGGCGATGAGCAGGCTGCGCAGCAGGGCGCGGTAGTGGTGCAGGTGGACCAGTCTTTTCATGCGTCGGCAAAATTTGGTGAAAAATGAAAGGGTCGGCCGAACATTGTGCTTGGCGGCCCGGCCGAAGGCCAGCGAATCTTTATGCGGCGCAGGGGATTGCGGGGGCGAGGAACGCCCCCGGCGGCGTTATTGCGGGTTCAGCGCCCGGCGGGTGCGGCCGGAGCTGAGGTAGTCGGCGATGTAATCCTGTGAGATTTCGCCGCTGTAGCGGCCTTCTTCATCGACGATCGGCATCCACGAGGTGTTGTGTTCATACAGCTTCGACAGCACCACGCGCAGGTTTTCCTCGGCTCGGGCGGTCACGCGGAAGCGGTGCAGGCTGTCGGCGCACACCCCCTGAGCGCCGCGCGCCTCGCGGCGCTTGACGAAGCCCAGCGGTTTGCCGTCCTCGTCGACCACCGTCACCGAGCGGGCATCGATATCGTCCATCAGCCCGAATGCCTGGGCCAGCGGCGTATCCTTGCGCACCGTCACCGTTTCCTGTTGGTCGGTCACATCGCCGGCCTGCACCAGCAGCAGGCGTTTCAGCGTACGGTCCTGGCCGACGAAAGAGGCGACAAACTCGTCCGCCGGCCGCGCCAGCAGCTCATCGGCGCTGGCGTTCTGCACGATCTTGCCCTGGCGGAATACCGCGATGCGGTCGCCCAGCTTCAGCGCCTCGTCGATGTCGTGGCTGACCAGCATTACGGTTTTCTTCAGCTGGCGCTGCATGTCGAGGAACTCGTTCTGAATGGTCTCGCGGTTGATCGGGTCCACGGCGCCAAAGGGTTCGTCCATCAGCAGCACCGGCGGATCGGCCGCCAGCGCGCGGATCACCCCGATGCGCTGTTGCTGCCCGCCGGACATCTCTTTCGGGTAGCGGTGCAGAAAGCGTTTCGGATCCAGCGCCACCATGCTCATCAGCTCTTCGGCGCGGGCGCGACAGCGTTTTTTGTCCCAGCCGAGCATGCGCGGCACCACGGTGATGTTTTCTTCGATGGTCATGTTGGGGAACAGGCCAATCTGCTGGATCACGTAGCCGATTTTGCGGCGCAGGCTGACGGTATCCAGCCCGCTGGTGTCTTCGCCGTTGATCAGGATGGTGCCGCTGGTGGGGGCGATCAGTCGGTTGATCATTTTCAACGTGGTGGTTTTGCCGCAGCCGGAAGGGCCGAGCAGCACGCACATTTCGCCTTCCGGCACTTCCAGGCTGACGTTGTCGACGGCGTTGAAGGTTTTGCCGTTCTTCTGCATAAACTGTTTGGTCAGATTTTCTAATTTAATCATTATCGAATCCCCTTGGGCGTAAGCGCAATTTGCAAGCGGTGCAACAACCAGTCGAGGACGATAGCCAACAGGCTGATCATCACCGCGCCGGTAATCAATTGGCGGATATCGCTGCTGCTGATGCCGTTGAGCAGCAGCAGGCCGAGGCCGCCGGCGCCGATCACCGCGGCTATCGCCATCACCCCGATGTTCATCACCACCGCGGTGCGAATGCCGCCGAAAATCACCGGCAGCGCCACCGGAATTTCCACCCAGCGCAGGCGCTGCCAGAAGGTCATGCCGATGCCGCGGCCGGCTTCGCGCAGCCCGCCGGGCAGGTTGTCGAGCGCGGTGTGGGTATTGCGCACGATCGGCAGCAGCGAATACAGGAACACCGCGGTGATCGCCGGTACGTAACCGATACCGTGGCCGACCAGCGAGAACAGCGGGATCATCAACCCGAACAGGGCGATGGACGGAATGGTCAGTACGATGGTGGCCAGGCTGAGCACCGGCGTGGCCAGCCACTTGTGGCGCACGATCAGGATGCCGAGCGGCACGCCGATCAGGATCGCCATGCCGACGGCGACGCCGACCAGCAGCAGGTGTTCAAGCGTCAGACCGCCGACGTAGGCCCAGTTTTGCCAGGCGTAGATTAAGGTATCCATCGTGCCTCCTAGATTAGGCCGCGCTGCTTCAGGAACGCGTCGGCGACCTGTTGCGGCGTCTGATATTCAATATCGACTTTGGCGTTGAGCTCGGTAATAACCTGATTATTGAACTGTTTGGACAAGGTGTTCAGCGCCTGCTCAAGCCCCGGGGTGTTTTTCAGCACCTCGGCGCGCACCACCGGGGTGACGGCGTAGCTGGGGAAATAGCCCTTGTCGTCTTCCAGCACCTGCAGATCGAAGCCCTTGACCCGGCCGTCGGTGGTGTACACCAACCCGGCGTCGACGAAGCCGTCGCGGATGGCGTTGTACACCAGCCCCGGATCCATTTGGCGGATCTGCGGGCGGTCCAGCGGCATGTTGTACAGCTGCTGCATCGGTTTCAGGCCGTCGGAACGGCCGGCGAACTCCAGGTCCAGACCCAGCATCCAGTTATGTTTCGGATCGGTGCGCCGCACCTGCTCCACCTTGGCGACCAGCTGGGACAGGGTGCGGATCTGCTCTTTCTCGGCGCGTTTGCGCTGCATGGCGAAGGCGTAGGTATTGTTCATGTCCGCCGGCTGCAGCCACACCAGGCCGAGTTTGGCGTCGAGCTTTTTCACCGTGTCGTAGGTTTCCTGTGCCGACATGCGCTTATTGATGTGGTTGAAGATGATCAACGAGGTGCCGGTGTATTCCCACGTCATGTCGATCTGTTTGTTGATCATTGCATTGCGGGTGATTACCGTCGCCAGGTTGGTTTTGGGCTGTACCTGGAAGCCCTTGGCCTGCAGATATTGCACGGTAATGGCCGACAGAATGCGCTGCTCGGTAAAGTTCTTGCTGGCCAGGGTCAGCGGGGCGGCCCAGCCGCCGGCGCTGACGAGCAGCAGGGAGAGCAGCAGCGCGTTCCGGGTTCGTAGCAACCATGTCGCCATAGCGTTTTCTCCTGTCAGGATGCGGTGTGCGGGCTGAGCCAGCGGCCCAGGCCGGCGAGCGCCAGATCGAGCAGCAGCGCGATCAGCGCGGTGGCGGCGGCCCCGAGGATCAGGGTGGGGAAATCGTTCAGGTAGATGCCCGGGAAGATCAGCTCGCCGTAGCTGCTGGCGCCGATCAGGAAGGCCAGCGGCGCGGTGCCGACGTTGATCGCCATCGCGATGCGCACCCCGGATAAAATCACCGGCAGCGCGTTGGGCAGCTCTACCTGACGCAGGCGTTGGCCGGCGGTCATGCCGATGCCGTTGGCCGCCTCGATCAGCGCCGGCGGCACCGAGCACAGCCCGGAGTAGGTGTTGCGCACGATCGGCAGCAGCGAGGCCAGGAACAGCGCCACGATCGCCGGCTTGTCGCCGATGCCGATGATCACCATCGCCAACGCCAGCACCGCCAGCGGCGGCAGGGTGTTGCCGACGTTGAAAACCTGCATCACGTATTCGGCCCAGCGGCGGGCGAACGGGCGGCTCAGCAGAATGCCGCTGGGGATGCCGACCAGCAGCGACAGCAGCATCGAACAGCCGACCAAAAACATATGCTGCTTGCCGAGATACGCCAAATCTTCCTGGCGCCCCTTGATGGTGTCCCAGCCAATGCCGTACACCAGCAGGGCGATGACGGCGATAAACAGCAGGCCGCCGAGGGCCAGGCGCTGGTATTGCGCTGACTTTTGCATGATGTTGCGTCCTCCGTTATGCGGAAGGCCGACGGCGCGGCGCGGTTCCACTCTGATTGTTACCCACTGCCGCGGACGGCGTGGCGGTACAAAACGGGCGTTTCGCATGAGGTTGCGATATCGAGCGAAGGGGCGTTCGGCATGGCATGCTGAACGGTGGCTCAATACGTGAATTTATCAGCATAAGATGCTGACAATTAAATTTCGGAAAGCACGAAGCGCAATGGCCGCGGCTAGGAAAAGGTATAGCATCCTGCGGTTTTGCATGACAAGTTTCATGAGCAAAATCAGGTGATTGAGCGGGCGTTTATTTTCGTCTCAGGCCGCATCAGCGCTGGGGCGAGGGCGAATTGAAAAAATTTCGCCTCCTGTGCGTTACGCCGTAACTATCGGTTCAAATGGTGCGTTTTTCGTCAATAAAAACAGAGAAGTGGACGTCGGTAACGGCGCGCTTGCGCCGCGCTGGTATAAACTGGTGAAAACAAAAGCCGGAATCGAATCGCAACGCCATGACAACTCACGCTTCATCTGCAGCCATCGCCCACCGTCCGCTGATCCTCATCGCCTGCATGCTGGCGATGTTCATGTCCGCTATCGAGGCCACCATCGTCGCCACCGCCATGCCGACCATCATCGGCGATCTCGGCGGCTTCTCGCTGCTGGGGTGGGTGTTTGCGGTTTATTTGCTGTCGCAGGCGATCACCATTCCCATCTATGGGCGGCTGGCCGATCTCTATGGCCGCAAGCGGGTGTTTTTCTTCGGCGCATCGCTGTTTCTGCTGGGATCGGTGCTGTGCGGCTTCGCGCCTGACATGTATTGGCTGATCGGCTTCCGCTTGCTGCAGGGGCTGGGCGCCGGCGCCATCATGCCGATCGCCTCCACCATTATCGGCGATATCTACAGCGCCACCGAGCGGCCGAAGGTGATGGGCTACCTGTCCAGCGTATGGGGCGTATCGGCGATCGCCGGGCCGCTGCTGGGCGCGTTTATCGTGCAACATCTGCCCTGGGCGCTGGTGTTCTGGGTCAATCTGCCGATCGGCCTGCTGGCGATGTTTTTCCTGTGGCGTTTTCTGCCCTCGCATCAGCAGCTGCGCAAACACGCGCTGGATATGGCGGGCACCGCCTGGCTGACCCTGTTCGTCTCGACGTTGCTGCTGGCGCTGCTGCAGGTGGAAACCTTCGGCTGGTGGGTGGTGCCGCTGCTGGCGCTGTCGGCCGCCGCCCTGGCGTTGCTGATCCGTCAGGAACGCCGCACCCCGGAGCCGCTGTTCCCGCTGGCGCTGTGGCAAAGCCGGGTGATCGTCGCCGGCAACATCGGCGGTCTGGTCATCGGCGCGGCGATGATGGGCATCAGCGCCTTTCTGCCGACCTTTATTCAGGGCGTGATGGGCGGCACGCCGCTGGAAGCGGGCACCACGCTGGCGCTGATGTCGATAGGCTGGCCGCTGGCCAGCACGCTGAGCGGCCGCCTGATGCTGTTGACCTCTTATCGCACCACCGCCTTGCTGGGCGCGCTGCTGCTGTTGGCCGGCGGGCTGATCCTGCTGATGCTGCAGCCGCACGGCGGGCTGCTGTGGGGGCGGGTGGCGGCCTTTATGGTCGGCGCCGGCATGGGGTTATGCAACACCACCTTTTTGGTTTCGGTGCAAAACGCGGCGCATTACAGCATCCGCGGCATCGCCACCGCCTGCACGGTGTTTACCCGCATGATGGGGTCGGCCATCGGCACCGCCATTTTAGGCGCCACGCTGAACGTCAATCTGCAGCTGCGGCTGCCGCAAATCGCCGATCCGGTGCAGCAGCTGATGGAGCCGGCGACGCGTCGCGCCATGGCGCCGGACATGCTGGCCCACCTGACGCAGCAGGTGGCGGCTTCGCTGCACTGGGTATTTCTGGCGTCGGCGTTGGTTTCGCTGTTGGCGCTGGCGGCGGCGATGCTGATCCCGGCGCGCTGCAGGCCGCAGGGCGAAGGCGAAGAGGCGGAACAACAGGCCTGAGGGAGAGAGGGCGCAACGCTGGTGCGCCCTGAGGTCGCTGTTACTGCGGGTTTGGGGTGTCCTGGCTGGTGCCGGTCTGCGCCGCGTCACCGCTGTCATCCCCGTTGTTCAAACGGGTGTAGACGATCTTCTGAGTGTCGTTTTCGCAATGGCCAACCACCTGGCCGCCGGCCTGATCGGCCTGATCGTTAGGCACGATGTCCAGCTTGAAGCCGGATTCGGGTACGCCGTTATTGACGATTTTTTGCGAAATTTCCGCCTTCACGCTTTCGCAAGACGCCAGGGCCGCCAGCGGCGCACCGGCCAGCAGCAGTGCAGCTAATACAAGCGTTTTTTTCATCATGTCGTCCTTATTTGACAATGAACTTCCTCTATCAGCATAGCAGCAACGGCCGCCGAGTTTAACGCTCGCGGCCGGCCGCCGGCGGATTAAGGATTAATCCGACGCCCGGTTTGGCGATCCAGACATTTGCGGGTACCCGGCTCCCAATAGGCATTGACGTTGGAACTGTCGTTGCAGCGATCTTCGTCGTCGGCCGCGCGGTCGACCTTGTCGAACTCTTTCTCCACGCGGGTGTTAACCTTGTGGCGCAGGGATTTGGTATCATTCCACTGCTCTTTGCTCTGCCGCGCTTCTTCCGTGCTCATCGCGCCGTTTTTGCCGTCGACGGTGACGCAGGTGCTGCCCTGGGTGCAGGTGGCGGCCAGCGCCGGGGCCTGCCAGGCGCCGATCAGCGCCAGCAGGGCGATCGGCAGCATGCCGCGCAGCAGTCGTTGGGTCGAAAGTGTTTTCATCGTTTCATCCTTATAAGTTAGTGTGGCCTGATGATGGCGACACCGGCGTTACCTCGCCCGCAGGCGTACTGGACAATATACCACCGTGCCTTTGGGCTGCACCAGTTAAGCGCCGTTTCGTTTAATTTACCGAGAGAAAACCGTTCCCGATGTTAAAAACCACGCTGCTGTTTTTCGCTACCGCTCTGGCCGAAATAGTCGGCTGTTTCTTGCCCTACCTGTGGTTGAAGAAGGGCGCCGGCGCCTGGCTGCTGCTGCCGGCGGCGGCCAGCCTGATGCTGTTCGTCTGGCTGTTGACCCTGCATCCGGCGGCCAGCGGGCGCGTCTATGCGGCCTATGGCGGCGTGTACGTGGCGACGGCGTTGCTGTGGCTGCGGGTGGTGGACGGGGTGAAGCTGTCGGCGCTGGACTGGCTCGGCGCCGGGGTGGCGCTGGCGGGGATGCTGATTATCGTTGCCGGCTGGCGCGCCGCCTGAGCCAAGGCGGCGGGGTCGCCCCCGCCGCACGGGATCAGGACTCGCGGTGAATGCTCAAGCCGGCGAACGACTGGCTGACCGGCATCATTTCCAGCGTGTTGATGTTGACGCGCGCCGGCAGGGTCGCCACCCAGAATACCGACTCGGCGATATCCTCCGGCGTCAGCGCGTCCGCGCCTTCGTAGGTCTTGCCGACCTTGCCGCCGTCGCCCTTGAAGCGCACGTTGGAGAACTCGGTGCCGCCCACCAGGCCCGGCTCGATGTCGGTCACGCGGATGCGCGTGCCGTGCAGGTCGGCGCGCAGGCCGAGGCTGAACTGCTTGACGAACGCCTTGGTGGCGCCGTAAACGTTGCCGCCGGCGTACGGCCAGTTGGCGGCGGTGGAGCCGATGTTGATCACGTGGCCGAGATTGCGTTCCACCATGGCGGGCAGCAGGGCGCGGGTCATGTTCACCAGCCCTTTGGTGTTGGTGTCTATCATGGTTTCCCAGTCGTCGGCGTTGGCCTTGTGCGCCGGTTCCAGCCCCAGCGCCAACCCGGCGTTGTTGACCAGCACGTCGATCTGGCGCAGCGCGGCCGGCAGCGCCTCAATCGCTTGCTGAATGGCGGCGCGGTTGCGCACGTCCAGCCGCACGATATGCAGCGCTTCGCCCAGCTCATCCTGCAACGCCTCCAAACGTTCGATACGGCGGCCGGCGGCAATGACCTGGTGGCCTTCATGAATGAAACGGCGCGCGATAGCTTCGCCGAAACCGGAGGTGGCGCCGGTGACAAAAATGATCATGTTGCTGTTCCTCAACTGTTTTTACCCTACATCCGCATATCATTAGCATAAACCCACACGCAGTGGCAGCGGTTATCGCGGCGGAAAGAGAAAAAGGCGAAAACCGGGCCGGCGAAGCGGCCCGTTAGCGGGGGGTTACAGCTGTGGGGGCAGGTGGTACACCACGCAGTCGTACTTGATGTTTTCGCGGCGGCCGGCGACGACGCCGCCCAAAGACTCCGCGATGCGCCGGCTGGGGGCATTCTGCTCGGCCACCGGATAGAGGAAATGCTGCGGCCGGTAGCGTTCGCTGGCCCACAGGGCCATCGCCTGCACGATTTCCCGGCCATAGCCCTGGCCATGCAGGCTTTCTTTCACCCAGATGCCCAGCTCCGGCGTAGCGCTGTGCAGATTGTGCACGCCGCCCATGCCGACGAACCCTTTGCCGTCGCGCAGGCGGGCGATAAACATCGCTTCCTCGCCTTCGCGGATCAGCGGCAGCCAACCTTGCCAGACGTTGGCGAACGCTTCCGGCGACTCTTCCGGCTCAAAATTCATAAAGCGCGTCAACGTAGGGGTAATCGCCTGGTAAACATCGTCGGCGTCTGCTGCGGTGAAAGGGGCAATCAACAAACGGTCGGTGTCAACGCGGCACTGAGAAAGGTCACTGTGATTCATTATTATTACCTCGCTTTTCAGGCCTGAAACGGCAAAAATCCGCCCCCGGAAAAATGAGGCGGATCGTCGATACTACGTGGATTGGCGGCAGATGCGACTTATTTTTGCTGCAGGGGCGGCGACGCATTGCCGCGCTGCGCCGGCGTAGCGGTTTTTTTCCGGCGGATTTCACTGCCGGCGTCGCGGTTGAGCGTAAAGCTGTCCACCACCGCCAGCAGGGCGACGACGCCGATCGCCACGAACGCCAGCTGGAAATCGGCCAGCGGCACGGCGGCGCTGCGGCCGGGAAACAGCATCTCCGCCAGCCGCAGCGCCAGCGCGCCGATGGCGATGCTCAGGCCGCCGCCCAGCTGCTGCGCCATATTGAACAGCGTGTTGGCGCCGTTCATCCGCGGCTGCGGCACTTCGGAAAATGCCAGGGTATTGAGGGCGGTAAACTGCATCGAACGCGTCAGGCCGCTGACGAACAACAGCGCCAGAATCAGCCAGGTCGGGGTCTGCGGCGTCAGCAAGGCGCAGGCGAAAATGGTGGCGGCATTCAGCAGCCCGTTGCCCACCAGGATGGTGCGGAACGGGAAGCGGAACAGCACCGCGGAGGTAAAGGGTTTCATCGCCAGATTGCCGGCAAACACCGCCAGTACCAGCAGCCCGGCATCGAAGGCGTTGAGGCCGAACGCCAGCTGGAACATCAGCGGCAGCAGGAAGGGCACCGCGCCG
Source organism: Serratia ficaria (assembly GCF_900187015.1). Taxonomy (NCBI): domain Bacteria; kingdom Pseudomonadati; phylum Pseudomonadota; class Gammaproteobacteria; order Enterobacterales; family Yersiniaceae; genus Serratia; species Serratia ficaria. The sequence goes on from NZ_LT906479.1 coordinate 2,479,679, forward strand.
ATGGCGATGCGGAACAGCGTGCCGCCCCATATGGTGACGGCGTAACTTTTTATGCGCATCGCCCACAGCTCGACCAGCGGGTGCGGGCTGCGTTTGGCGTGACGCACCGCCAACAGGCCCAGCGCCAGGCTGCCGCCGACGCACAGCACCGGCACCAGCCAGGAAAGCTGCGGATGGCTGATCAGATCCAGCCCGAACATCAGGCCGAAACAGGCGACGCCGGTCAACACAAAGCCGGGGATATCGAACGGCGCGCTCTGCTGCGCGGTTTCGCGCGGGATCAGCCTTCCTGCCAGGATCAGCGCGACCACCCCGAGCGGCACGTTGAGGATGAAGATCCAATGCCAGGAGGCGTAGGTGGTAATGAAGCCGCCGACCGGCGGGCCGAGGATCGGCGCCACCAGCGCCGGCCAGGTGATGGTGGCGATGGCCTTGATCAGATCCTGCTTGGCGGCGTTGCGCAGCACGATCAGTCGCCCGACCGGCACCATCAGCGCCCCGGCGATCCCCTGCAGGATGCGCGCGGCGGTGAACAGCGGCAGGCTGGGGCTGAGGGCGCACAGGACCGAGGCGAGGGTGAAGATGGCCACCGCGACGGAAAACACCGTGCGGGCGCCGAAGCGGTTGGCGATCCAGCCGCTGGCCGGAATGAACACCGTCAGCGCCAAAATATAGGCGGTGATGCCGATATTCATGTCTACCGGCTGCACGCCGAACGAAGCCGCCATCTGCGGCATGGCGGTGACGATCACCGTGCCGTCGAGGTTTTCCATAAACATGGCGCCGGCCACCAGCAGCGGCAGCGCGCTGGCGCGGGAAAACACGCTCATAACGGCACGCTCGTGGCGGAACGCAGGCAAATTGCAGGCATAAAAGAAATCCCGTTTCAAAAAAGCTGACGCCGGAGGAGTTTTCGAGCATAGCGCATCGGCGACGGGTTAAAAAGATGTTAATCAAGTGATAATTGGCGGGCGCAGGGCCTGCGCCCGCCGGCGGGGTTAGAACTTCACCGAGCCCTGCAGATAGACAGTGCGCGGCTGGCCGACGTACAGGCCTTTGTTGTTGTCGTCGTAGGCGCGGGTGAAGTAGCGCTGGTCAAACAGGTTTTTCACGCCAACGCCCAGATTGAGGCCGGCCATTTCCGGGCCGAAGTCATAGGCGGCGCGCAGGCCCCACAGCATATAGCCCGGAATGCGGCCGGTGCTGCCGTCGGCGCTTTCCGCCACGGTGTTGGCGTTGTCGGCGAACTGGCTGGACTGGAACTCGCCGTTGAGGTTAAACGCCCAGTTGCCCGGGGTATAGTCCAGCCCCAGGGTGCCTTTGTGCTTCGGCGAGAACGGCACCTGGTTGCCCTTGTAGGCGCCGTCCTCGCGGATGGTGGCGTTCACGTAGGCGTAGCTGGCGTAAATCGTCATGTCTGCCAGCCGCGGCGTCAGCGGCGACAGGTCATAGCGCAGGCTGCCCTCCAGCCCGGCGTGGCGGGTCTTGCCGCGCGCGGTGACGCTGTCGGTGACCTGGTTGGCGTCGTACTGGTTGTTGAAGTTGATCAGGAACAGCCCGATCTCGCCGGTCAGCGCGTCGCCGGCGTAGCGGGTGCCCAGTTCCCAGGTGCGCGCTTTTTCCGGTTCGATGTTGCCGCTGTCCACCGCCTTGCCGATCTGGCTGTATTGCACCGTGCCGAACGAGCCTTCGGTGTTGGCGTACAGGTTCCAGTATTCGTTCAGGTGATACATCACGTTAAGCGCCGGCAGGGGGGCGTTATAGCTGACGTCCAGCCGATTGTTTTTGATGTAGTTGTTCTGATACGACCGGATGTGCTCGTAGCGCATGCCCGGCGTAATGGTCCAGTCGCCGATATCGATGCGGTCATCGATATAGAACGCGTGCGCCTCGGTGCCGGACTGGGTATCGCGGTCGTACGGGCTGCTGCCGGTGGGCAGTTTGCCGCCGCTGGCCTTGCTGTAGTAACGCAGCTCGTGGGTGGATTCGCTGACGTAGCGGTAGCCTACGCCGACCTCATGCGCGGAGGATCCCCAGCGGAAGCTTTGGCTGTAGCGCGGTTCCACGCCGCGCACCCAGTATTCGCGCGGCGACAGCGTCAGGTTCTTGCCCTGATCCAGATAGCCGCTGCGCAGGGTATAGGTATAGAAGCTCTGCACGTCGAATTTATGCTGCTGGTCAGGCTGATACTGATAGCCGAAGTTCGCCAGCTGGCGGCGGCCCCAGAACTTGTCGTACGGGCGGGTCGACTGGAACGGGTTGGCGTCGTAGTCTGCCCGGCTCAGGCCGCCCGGCATCTCCGCTTCGCCCTGGTAGTATTGCAGCAGGCTGTTGAAGCTGTGCACCTGGTTGGGCGCGTAGCGGCTTTTCAGCATCACGTCGTCGATCTTGGTGGCGCTGTGCTCGCGCCAGTCGCTGCCGCGGGTGCCGGAGTAGAGCAGCGCGGCGCCGAGGCCGTTGTCGGCGGTGCCGCCGATCATCAGGTTGCCGGTGCCTTTCGGGTGATCCTGGCGGGAGGTCGGGCTGAGCTGGCCCTGCATGCCGGCCTCGATGCCGAAGGTTTGCGGAATGGCGCGGGTGACGAAGTTAACCACGCCGCCGACGCTTTGCGGCCCATAGCGCACCGCGCCGCCGCCGCGCACCACGTCGATCGCGTCCATATTGCCGAGCGAGACCGGCGCCAGCGACAGCTGCGGCTGGCCGTAGGGCGCGAAGGGCACCGGGATGCCGTCCATCAGCACCGTCGAGCGGCTGGCCAGCCGCGGGTTGAGGCCGCGAATGCCGAAGTTCAGCGCCATGTCGTGGCTGCCGGTGCCGTTATTTTCCGGCGCCACCACGCCCGGCACGCGGTTCAGGGTTTCGCGCAGGGTGGTGGCGCCGGTTTTGGCGAAGGTTTCGCGGCGCACTACGTCGCGGGCGCCGGGGTGTTCGAACACGTCAATCTGGCGGCCCTCCGCCAGCCAGTCGCCGACCACGGTAACCTCTTCTTCTTTTTTCTGCGGCGCGGGCAGCGTGACCAGCGTGTAACCCCGATTGCCGAGCGCCCTGGCCTGCAGGCCGCTGCCGGCCAACAGCGCATTCAGGCCGTCGTCGACGCCGTAGTTGCCGCTCAGCCCCGGCGAGCGTTTGCCGGCGGTCAGCGCGCCGTCGACCGACAGCGCAATGCCGGCCTGGGCGGCGAAGGCGTTCAGCGCGCCATCCAGCTCACCGGCCGGGATGCGATAAGCCGCGGCGGCGCTGGCGGCCATCGACGGCGAGGCGAACGCCAGCCCGACGGCGATCGCCAAAGGTGTAACCCGTTTTCCCCAAAAGTGGTGCATACCTTCTCCTCATCATTTTAATTATTGCTGCGGTGTTTTATCTGGAGTCGGATGAAAAACGGCAAGGGACAATCAAGAATGCGATTTTTTATCATTTTCATTTGAAAAATTCAGGCGGGGACGATTTGCAGCCAGTAGCGGGTGAAGCTTTGCAGGCGCACCGGCAGCGTCTGGCCGAGCAGGGCCAGGGCGCGATCGGTGTCGTTGAGCGGGAAGCTGCCGCTGACGCGCAGGCCGGCGACCGCCGGATCGCAGCTCAGGCGGCCGCGGCGGTAGCGTGCCAGTTCGGCAACCACCCGATCCAGCCGCCACTGGCTGACGCTGAGCACCCCGCGGGTCCAATCGTCGCTTGCCGCCGCGGGCTGTTTCGCAGCGAAGGCCCCGGCGCTGAAGCTAACCTGTTCACCGGCGTCAATCAGGCGTTTCTCCTGCGGCCGCTGCGCCAGCTGGGCTTCGACCGCATGCTCCAGCACCGTCAGCCGCGTTTCGCCGCCGCTTTCGCGCACCAGAAAATGGGTGCCGAGCGCGCGCATTGCGCCCTGCGGGCTTGCTACCCACAGCGGCCGGGCGTCGCGGCCGGTAATCAGGCTGATTTCGCCGGCGTGCAGACGGATCAGCCGTTGCTGCGCATCGTAATGCACGTCGACCGCGCTGGCGGTGTTCAGCACCATCCGCGTGCCGTCGCTGAGCACCACCGGTTTGATCTCGCCGGTGGCGGTGCGGTAGTCGGCCCGCAGCTCGCGGCCCAGCGGCGACTGGTAACCCAGCCAGCCGCCGCCCACGCCGAGCAACAGCAGCAGGCTTTTCAGCAGGGTGCGGCGATCCAGAGCCGCCTGTTTGCCGGCCTGATCGAGCGTGCGATAGCCGAATTTGCCCGGTACGCCCCGCAGCTGGCTTTGCAACGCCTCGACGCGCTGCCAGGCCCAGCGGTGAACCTCGTGCTGCTGGTGCCAGGCCTGCCACTGCCGCCGCTGGCGCGCGGTGACGTTTTCGTCGCACAGCAGGGCGAACCACTGGGCGGCCGTTTTCAGCGCCTGGCGCTGTTCGGGGGTGATCGGGGGGCTCATCAAGGTGCGGCGTTTTCGAGGCTGAACAGCAGGCAGTGTTCAGTGGCCCTGGCCATGTATTTTTTGACCGAGCTGACGGAAACGCCGAGCCGCAGGGCGATCTCGGCGTAGCCCAGGCCTTCCAGCTGCGACAGCAAAAAAGCCTGTTTCACCTTTGGCCCCAGGCCGTCGAGCATGCTGTCGATCTGCTGCAGGCTTTCCAGCAGGCATTGCCGCTGCTCCGGCGACGGGGCATAGGCTGCCGGGATCAGCGCCAGCATCTCCAGGTAGGCGCGTTCCAGCGTCTTGCGGCGGAAGAAATCGACCATCACCCGCTTGGCGACGGTGACCAGAAAATCTTTTGGCTCGCGGATCGCGGCGGCCGCATCGCTCTTCAGAATGCGCAGGAAGGTGTCCTGCGCCAGATCGTCGGCGTCGAAGGCACACCCCAGCCGGCGGCGCAACCATCCCTGCAGCCAGGCGTGATGGGTGGCGTAAAGACGCGACAGGGCGTCATGGGGGGCTGAGGCGGTGGCAGACATGATTTTCGCGTTGCTGGTCAGGAAAGATGCGCGGATAATAATTGAGAATGGTTATCGTTTCAAGTCGAGTGCCGTCCCTGGCGCGCAGACCTTCAGCTTTCGCTCAGCCGCTTGCCGCTGGCGGCGTCGAACAGGTGGACGGCGTCAATCCGGGGCGCCAGCCACAGCGGCTGGCCGGCCGCCGCCTCGATTCGCCCGGCCAGCTGCACGTGCAGCCGGAAACCGCCCCAGTCGAGGTGCAGCAGGCTGACGTCGCCCGTCACCTCCATCAGGCGCAGCTCGGCCGCCGGCGCTTCGCCGCCGTCCGCCAGACGAAAGTCATGCGGGCGCAGCCCGAGGATCACCCGGCTGCCCGGCGCCGCCCGTCGCCATTTGTCCGGCAGCGGCAGCCACAGCTCGCCGCAGCTCACGCCGTGCCGGCCATCGCGCGCGGCGACCACGCCCTCCAGCAGGTTCATCGGCGGCGAACCGATAAAGCGCGCCACGAAGGTGTCGGCGGGGGCATCGTAGATCGCCAGCGGTTTGCCTTGCTGCACGATGTCGCCGTCCTTCATCACCACGATCTGGTCAGCCAGCGTCATCGCTTCGATTTGATCGTGCGTGACGTACACCGTGGTGGTATGGAACTGCTGGTGCAGCGCCTTGATTTCGGCGCGCAGCTCCATGCGCAGCTGGGCGTCGAGGTTGGACAGCGGTTCGTCGAACAGAAACACCTTCGGGTTGCGCACCATGGCGCGGCCCATCGCCACCCGCTGGCGCTGGCCGCCGGACAACTCGCGCGGGTAGCGCTGCAGCAGCGGCTCGATCGCCAGAATGCGCGCCGCCTGCAGCACCTTGCTCTGCTGTTCGGCCCTGGCGACCTTCATCACCCGCATGTGAAACGCCAGGTTTTCCGCCACCGTCAGGTGCGGGTACAGCGCATAGCTCTGGAACACCATGGCGATATCGCGATCGGCCGGATCCAGGTCGTTGATCTTCTGATTATCCAGCAGGATAGCGCCGCCGGACAGGCTGTCCAGCCCGGCCAGCAGCCGCAGCAGGGTCGATTTACCGCAGCCGGAGGGGCCGACCAACACGGTAAAGCTGCCGTCCGGAATGGTCAGGTCGATCGGGTTCAGCACCCGCTGCCGGCCATAGCGTTTGGCCACTTGCACCAGTTCTACGCTTGCCATCAGATCATCTCCCCGGCGCAGGTTTTCAGGGTCTGCCAGTCCAGATACTGGCGCGGCGAGCTGCTGATGGCGTGGCTGGCGGCGCGGATGCCCCAGCGCAGCGCCACGGCGGCGGAGTGGCCGTGCAGGCAGGCGGTCAGGAAGCCGGCGTTGAAGCTGTCGCCGGCGCCGATGGTGTCCACCACGGCGATCGGGTGCGCCGCGGCCTGCAGCTGCCGCTCACCGCACCACAGGCGGGCGCCGTCCGCGCCGCATTTCACCACGCAGGCGGCGTCGGCCGGCTGTCGGCGGTTGAGCGTGCGGGCGGCGGTGTACAGGTCTTCGCTGCCCGCCATGCCGCAGGTTTCCACCTCATTGAGCAGCAAAATATCGCAAAACGGCAGCCAGTCGGCGATCTGCGCGCGCAGCGGTTCGCTCCAACCCTGCGGCGGCCAGCCGGTGTCGACCGCAATGCGATAGCCGCGCTGGCGCAGGGTGTGCAGCAGCGCCGGGTAGTCCGCCAGCAAGGCGGTGCACAGGAAGGTGCCGCACAGCAGCACGGTGTCGCCGCCGCCGGCGAACAGCGGGATTTGGTGCAGCACGTCGTCCTGGCTCAGGCGGGTGATATGCCCCTGATTGCTGAAGAAGGTGCGTTCGTTGTCCGGGTGGGTCACGCCGAAGGTCAGCGAGGTTTCGCAGCTGTAGGTCGGCCAGTACGGCGAGCTGTCCGGAAAAAGCTGCGCCAGCCAGGGGCTGAAGTAATCGTTGCCCTGATTGGCCACCAGCCGAAAGGGCGTTTCCAGCGCCGCCAGCGCCAGCGCGCAGTTGCCGGCCGAACCGCCCGGGCGCAGCTCGCTGCGGTCGAGCATCGCTTCGGTGCCTTTCTGCGGCCACTGCTGCAGGGTGCTCATGATCACGTCGACGTTGATATTGCCGACCACGTACAGCGTGGGTCTGGTATTGGTATTCATCATGCGAAAATTCTCCCTTTGAAATCAGCCTTTGCTGCCGCCGCTGGTCAACCCGCTGACCAGCGTCTTTTGCAGCCACAGGGCGATAAACAGCGGCGGAACGGCGGCCAAAATGCCGACCGCGGCGATCAGCCCGTCGTCGGTGGCGCGCCCGGCGGTAAAACCGGCGATGGTCACCGGCAGCGTCTGCGCCTGAATATTGCTGGTAAACAGCAGCGCGTAGAAAAATTCGTCCCAGGCCAGCAGCCAGCCGAACAGCGCCGAAGCGCCCAGCGCCGGCTTGGCCAGCGGCAGGGTAATGCGCAGCAGCACCTGCCACTGGCGCAAGCCATCCAGCCGCGCCGCCTGTTCGATATCGATCGGCAGGGCGTCGAACTGGTTCTTCAGCATCCAGGTGAGAAACGGCAGGATCAGCGAACAGTAGACCAGCACCAACCCGAGATGGGTATTGAGCAGCGCCAGCTGCTGCAGGATAAAGTACAGCGGCAGCACGAAGGCCACCTGCGGCACCATGTAAATCGCCAGGCTGGCGAACAGCCAAGCGTCGCGCCCCGGGTAACGCGAAAAGCCGAACGCCGCCGGGATCGCCAGCAGCAGCGAGATCAGCGTGGCGCCGCAGGCCACCAGCAGGCTGTTGAACAGCGCATGCAGAAACAGCGCGCCGGGTTGGCCGGGCTGCAGCGACAGCAGGCTGAGATAGCGCGAGAAATCCCAGCGGCGCGGCAGCCATTCCAGCGGCACCCGGGCCAAATCGGCGGATGAACTGACGCTCATCAGAAACAGCCACAGCATCGGCGCCAGAATCGACGCCGCCAGCAGCAGCGCGGCGCCGTAACGCAACAGCCGCCGAATATTACGCTTCATCGTTCAGGCTCCTTCCGCGCTGGCGGAACAGCATCAGCAGGTACAGGGCGATCAGCAGGCCGCACAGCAAGGTCATCAGCACCGCGTAGGCGGCGCCGCTGCCGGCGCGCAGGTAGCTGAACGACTCCTGATAGACGAAGAAGCCGAGGGTTTTGGTGCTGTCCATCGGGCCGCCGCGCGTCATCACGTAAACGATGTCGAACACCTTGAAGGCGTCGATGGTGCGCAACACCAGCGCCACCGCCAGCGGCGCCAGGATGGCGGGCAGGGTGATGGCGCGGAATCGCCGCCAGGCCGAGGCGCCGTCCAGCCGCGCCGCTTCATGCAGATCGTCCGGGATCGACTGCAGCGCCGCCAGCGTCAGCAGGGTGATCAGCGGGTAGTTCTTCCAGATGTCCGCCAGCATGACCGCGTTCAGCGCCGAGGCCGGATCGCCGAGCCAGCTGCGATACTGGCCGATCAGCCCCAGCTGGGTCAGCAGGGCGTTGATGCTGCCGTAGTCCGGATTGAAGTTCAGCCGCCACATCGTGGCGTTGACGATGGTCGGCAGCGCCCAGGGCAAAATCACCAGCGCCCGCAGCAGGTTGCGGCCGTGAAACTGTTGGTTGAGCAGCAGCGCCACCAGCACGCCGATGACGCCTTCGAACGCCACCGACACCAGGGTGAAATACAGCGTGCGCCACAGCGCGGCGCGAAAGTCCGGGTCGGTCAGGGCATACAGAAAGTTGTCCGCGCCGACCCAGGCGGGCGCCACGCCGTCGCCGACCAGCGCGGCGTCGGTAAAGCTCAGCCACAGGGTGCGGCACAGCGGCCAGGCGGTCAGCAGCAGCATCGTCAGCAGCATGGGCGCCAGCAGCACCCATGCCTGACGCCGCTCACGTTGAGGCAGTGTGAGCATGCTCATTCCTCAACGCAGCCGCGCGGCGCTTTCGCTCGCCGCGTCCAGCCCTTCCTGCGGCGTGACCTTGCCCTGCAGGATCTGCTGCAGATTCTGCTGCAGTCCGTTGGACATCCTTGAATAATCGGCGGTTTCCGGGCGTGACAACATCACGTTTAACGCCTGTTTGGCGGCGGCGATCAGCGGCTCCTGGCCTTTTTGCACCGCCGGATCATCATAGGAAGACTTCCAGATCGGCAGGCTCAGCCTGGCGTATTTGTCCTGCACCGGCTGCGAGGTCATGTAGCTGATGTACTGCCAGGCCTGATCGGGATGGGCGCTGGCCTTGGCGATGCCGAGGCCCATCGATCCGTTCACCGCCGCGACCTGGCCGTCGACCGATCCCGGCGCCGGAACGATGCCGATGTCGCCGGCCACTTTGCTCTGTTTCGGATCGTTGGCCATGTTGTACATATAGGTCCAGTTGAGGGCGAAGGCGGCGTCGCCGTTGGAGAAGGCCTTGCGCACGTCCTCTTCCAGATATTCGCGCGAGTTCGGGTTGGTCAGTCCCTTGTCCAGCGAGTCTTTCATGTAGTTGACCGCCTGCAGCGAGCCGGGGGAGGAGAAGCTGATTTTCCCCTGCTGAACGAACTGCCCCTTGAAGGCCGACACCAGCGTGGTGTAGTCGCAGATCAGCGCTTCGGCCTGCGACCAGCTCCATACCAGCGGGTACTTGACCAGATTTTTCTGCTTGAGGATTTCCGCCTGCCGCGCCAGCTCCTGCCAGGTTTTCGGCGGGGCGCTGATGCCGGCCTTGGCCAACATCGCTTTGTTGTAATACAGGTATTTGGTGTCGAGGATCCACGGCATGCCCCAGCGCTTGTCCTTATAGGTGACGGTGGTCATGGCGCCGTCGAAGATCTTGCCGCTGTCGGCGGCGCTGATGCGCGAGGTGACGTCCTGCAGCAGGCCGAATTTGGTGAATTCGGCCGGCCAGATGGCGTCGAACAGCACCACGTCGTAGCCGTTGCTGCCGGCGCCGCGCGCCGCGACGATTTTATCGTGCAGCGCTTCGTAGGGCACGAACTCCAGATTAACGGCGATATCCGGGTGCTGTTTGCTGAAGTCCGCGGTCATGGCGCGGATGTCGTTTTCGCTGTAGGCCGCCTGGGTCATGAACAGCGCGTTGATGCGCGTCGGGGCGGCGTTGGCGCAGGAAGCGCCGAACGCCAGGGCGGACAGGGTACAGACCGCCGTGGCGGCAAGGGGTTGGCTTTTCATTCGTGCGTTCTCCGGTGTTAACAAGCGTTGAACCGGAACCCTTGGGCAAACCAGGCGCCGGTTACTTAAATCAATTTGATTGCTTTAATGGAGGGCACCATACTGCTAAGACGATTTCCCTTTCTGCATAGGCAGTTATGACGACATCCGGCACTAACCTTGAACATGCTCGCGCACATAACCGGCGCGTAGTGATAGAGGCTATTCGTTTGCACGGCGAGCTGACCCGCGCCGAAATTGCCCGGCTGACGTCACTGACGCCGCAAACCGTTTCGAATATCGCGACGGAGCTGGAACGGGCCGGCATTCTCTCCTCGCACCTGCCGCGCCGCGCCGGCGGAAGGGGCCAACCGGCGACGCCGCTGACCCTGAACCCGAACAGCGCGTACTCCATCGGCATCCATCTGGATCACCAGACGCTGTTGATCATCGTCGTCGATTTATCAGGCAGCGTTCGCTTCCACCGGCTGATTATGGTGCAAAAGCCCCAGCCTGCCGCCACCTTGAAACTGATTTGTGATGTACTGCAAGAAATGCGCCAGCAGCCGGATCTGGCGTGGGGCAAAATGCTCGGCATCGGCGTGGTGATGCCGGGGCCGTTTGGCGTGGAGGGGATTTCCTCGGTGGGGCCGACCACGCTCAACGGCTGGGAGAATACCGACGTGGTGGCCGATCTGGCGGCGCAGAGCGGGCTGCCGGTAACGCTGGAAAACGACGCTACCGTCGCCGCCATCGGCGAGCGTTTGCACGGGGTGGCCAAGCGGCTCAATTCCTTTATTTATTTGTATCTCGGCACCGGGTTGGGGGCGGGGATCTTCACCGACGGGCGAATTTACACCGGCCATGCGCACAATGCTGGTGAGGTCGGCCACATGATTGTGCAACCGGGCGGCAAAGACTGCTACTGCGGCAACCGGGGCTGCCTGGAGCGTTACGTTTCGCTGCAGGCGGCCTACGAGAGCTGCGGGCTGGATCCGATGCGCGCCATGCCGCAGGATCTGCTGGCGCTGCCGCAGGAAAAGCTCGATACCTGGCTGGATCTGGCGGCGCCGCCGCTGCGGCAGGCGATCAACATCATCGAATGCATGTTCGACGCCGAAGCGGTGATTATCGGCGGCCTGATGCCGGAAAGCCTGGTCGGGCAGCTGATTAAACGGCTGACGCCGCTGCACCGTTCGGTGCGCAGCAAATACCTCGACGGCCTGCGGGTGCGGCTGGGCACCACCGGCGCCGATACGGCGGCGCTGGGGGCGGCGGCGTTGCCGCTGTTCGATGAATTCAACCCGCGCTATGAAGTGTTATTGAAATAACCGCTTTCTGTTCCGGTTGGGCTATTCCTGCCCATTATTGGTGCAACCCGCGGATTAAGCCAATATAAGCAAACGGTTGCTATTTCAAGGCAACCGTTTGCTTATATTTCGCTTATTTCTTTCGCCGGACAATATTTTTCGAATAATTAATATCTCATTGTTTTAAATAAAAAAATTACAATAAAAAACCAACTGGCACGCCGCTTGCTATTCTTGAATCAACACCTGCGATCGTTAAAAGACCGCCATATTTCGTCGGGCTGAGCTCACTCAGCCGGATGCTGTGCGCTGGTCGCCAGAAAAGGAACGGCAAATGAGCATGCAATTCACCACGGCTATCCGTGGCAATTTTTTCGATATCGCCGCCTGCGTGGATGAACCGCAGCGGCTGGACGCGCAGCTGCGGCATATTCCCGACGGCCTGCTGTTGCTGAACGAGGGGACGATCGTCTGGCACGGCAGCTGGCGGCAGGGCGAGGCGCTGTTGCCGCCGGGTTTTGCGGTGACCGATTATCGCGACAAGCTGATCGTGCCGGGGTTTGTCGACAGCCACATTCATTATCCGCAAACCGAAATGATAGGCGCTTATGGCGACCAACTGCTGGGGTGGCTGAAAAACTACACCTTCCCGACGGAAAGCCGCTTTGCCTGCGAAAAACACGCCGGTGAAATGAGCGCCTTCTTTCTGCGGCAGCTGTTGAGCAACGGCACCACCACCGCGCTGGTGTTCGGCACCGTGCATCCGCAGTCGGTGGATGCGCTGTTCAGCCAGGCGGCGGCGCTGAACATGCGCCTGATCGCCGGCAAGGTGATGATGGATCGCCATGCGCCGCCGGCGCTGCTGGAGACCCCGGAACAGAGCTACCGCCAAACGCGGGCGCTGATCGAACGCTGGCACGGCAGGCAACGCCTGAGCTACGCCATTACGCCGCGCTTCGCGCCGACCAGCACGCCGGCCTTGCTGGCGCAGGTGCAGCGGCTGCGCGAAGAGTTTCCGGACGCGTATCTGCACACCCACCTGAGCGAGAACCCCGATGAAATCGCCTGGGTGAAAGCACTGTTTCCGGAAAGCCGCAGCTACCTGGACGTTTACCACCGCTACGGGCTGACCGGCGGCAAAAGCGTGTTCGCCCACTGCCTGCATCTGGAGGAACAGGAGTGGGACTGCCTGTGCCGAACCCGCTCGTCCATCGCCTTTTGCCCCACCTCCAACCTGTTCCTCGGCAGCGGGCTGTTCAACCTGCAAAAGGCCTGGCAGAAGCGGGTGAAGCTGGGTATCGGTACCGACGTGGGCGCCGGCACCACCTTCAACATGCTGCAGACGCTGGGCGAGGCCTATAAAGTGGGGCAGCTGCAGCGTTACAAGCTCTCCGCCTGCGAGGCGTTTTACCACGCTACCCTGGGCGGTGCGCGGGCGCTGGCGCTGGACGACAAGATCGGCAATTTCACCCCCGGTAAAGAGGCGGATTTCGTGGTGCTGGATCCGGCGGTATCGGCGTTGCAGAAGCTGCGGCATGAAAACAGCCCCGCGCTGGCGGACCAGCTGTTCGTGCTGATGACGCTGGGGGACGACCGCAACATTTACCGCACCTACGTCGACGGCAAGGTGGTGTATCAGGCGCCTGCGCGCGAGGAGGCGGCATGATCCGGTTTCTGCTCAATAACAGGTTGAAAAGCGAGGCGGCGCTCGACCCGAACACCACGCTGCTCAACTACCTGCGCCGCGATCTGGGGCGTTGCGGCACCAAAGAAGGCTGCGCTTCGGGCGACTGCGGCGCCTGCACCGTGGTGTTGGCGGAGCCGCATGACGGCGAGTTGCGCTACCGCAGCGTCAACGCCTGCCTGACGCTGGTCAGCGCGCTGCACGGCAGGCAGCTGATTACCGTGGAAGATTTGAAACAAAACGGCCGGCTGCACGGCGTGCAGCAGGCGATGGTGGACTGCCACGGCTCGCAGTGCGGGTTTTGTACGCCGGGCTTCGTAATGTCGATGTTCTGCCTGCAAAAAAATAGCGCCGATTATCGGCGCGAAGCGGCGCAGCAGGCGCTGGCCGGCAACCTGTGCCGCTGCACCGGCTATCGCCCCATTTTGGCGGCGGCGCAGCAGGCCTGTGAACGGCAAACCCCCGACGGCTTCGACCTGGAACGGCAACGGACGCTGCGGCAGCTGCAGGCTATCGAGCCCGCCAAATCGCAGGAGGCGGCCGGCAAGCGCTGCCTGATGCCGCAGACCCTCGACGAGCTGGCGGCGCTGTATCGGCAACACCCCCAGGCCAAACTGCTGGCGGGCGGCACCGATTTGGCGCTGGAAATCACCCAGCGCCATCAGGATCTGCCGCTGTTGATCGCGCTGGGCCAGGTGGCCGAGCTGAAGCGGACGCAGCGCGCGGACGGCAGGCTGACGATCGGCGCCGGGGCGACGCTGAGCGACCTGTACCCGCTGCTGGAGGGTTACCATCCGGCCTTTGGCGAGCTGCTGGCGCGCTTCGCCTCGCAGCAGATCCGCAATCAGGGCACGCTGGGCGGCAATATCGCCAACGCTTCGCCGATCGGCGACGGCGCGCCGCTGCTGCTGGCGCTGGATGCGCAGCTGATGCTGCGCTGCGGCGAACGGCGGCGCGCGCTGCCGCTGCGCCAGTTCTTCCTCGGCTATCGGCAAACCGCGCTGCAGCCCGGCGAATTTATCGAAAGCATCTCGCTGCCGGCCGACGCGCCGGCGGACTTCCGCGCCTGGAAAGTGTCCAAACGACGGGAGGATGACATCTCCGCGGTGTGCGGCGCATTCAATCTGACCATCGAACAGGGGGTGGTGCGCGAGGCGCGGGTGGCGTTCGGCGGCATGGCGGCCACGCCGCAGCGCGCGCTGCGCTGCGAACAACGGCTGGTGGGCCAACCCTGGCGCAGGGCCACGGTGGAGCTGGCGGCGCAGGCCTTGGCGCAGGACTTCACCCCGCTGAGCGATTTCCGCGCCAGCAGCGCTTACCGGCTGTTGGTGGCGCAAAACCTGCTGCGCCGTTATTTTATCGCGCTGACGGCGCCGCAAACGGCAATCGAGGTGACCGCCCATGAGCCACGCTAAACGCATCGAGTACAGCCAGCAACAGCTGGCCGCGCTTTTCCACCAGGGCTTGAGCAGCGGCGCAGGCCGCAGCCGCAAGCATGAAAGCGCCGACAAACACGTCAGCGGCGAGGCGCACTACATTGACGATCGGCTGGAGTTCCCCAATCAGCTGCACCTGGCGGCGAAGCTGAGCGAGCGGGCGCATGCGCGGATCGAAAAACTGGACGTTTCCGCCTGTGCGGCTTTCCCCGGCGTGGTGCGGGTCATTACCTGGCGAGACGTACCGGGCGAGCTGGATATCGCGCCGCTGACCCAGGGCGACCCGCTGCTGGCGAAAGATGAGGTGGAGTACCTCGGCCAGGTGATTGCGGTGGTGGCGGCCGAGGATCCGGAAATCGCCTGGCGCGCCGCACAGGCGATCCGGGTGGAGTATCAGGATCTGCCGGCGCAGCTGGACGTCACCCGGTCATTGCGCGAAGGCTATCTGGTACAGGAAGCGCACCGCCATCAGCGCGGCGACGCCGATGCCGCGCTGGCGCAGGCGCAGCACCGCCTGCAGGGCGAGCTGCACGTCGGGGGCCAGGAACACTTTTATCTGGAAACCCAAATCGCCTCGGTGCTGCCGACCGAGGACGGCGGCATGCTGGTCTATTCATCGACCCAAAACCCGACCGAAATCCAGAAGCTGGTAGCCTCGGTGCTCAATCTGCCGATGCACCGGGTGACCGTCGACATGCGCCGCATGGGCGGCGGCTTTGGCGGCAAGGAGACCCAGGCGGGCGGCGCGGCCTGCCTGTGTGCCGTCGTCGCGCATCTTACCGGCCGGCCGGTCAAAATGCGCCTCAACCGCCGCGACGACATGCTGATCACCGGCAAACGTCACCCGTTTTATATTCGCTACGACGTCGGTTTCAACGACGAGGGCCTGCTGAACGGGGTGAAAATCGATCTGGCGGGCAACTGCGGTTACTCGCTCGATCTCTCGGGCTCGATCGTCGACCGCGCGATGTTCCATGCCGACAACGCCTATTTTCTGCAGGACGTGCTGATCGTCGGCCACCGCTGCAAGACCCACATCGCCTCCAACACCGCCTACCGCGGCTTCGGCGGGCCGCAGGGCATGATGGCCATCGAAGAAATCATGGATTGCATCGCCCGCTATCTGGCGCGCGATCCGCTGGCGGTGCGTAAAATCAATTACTACGGCAAAGACCGGCGCAACGTCACCCATTACCATCAGCCGGTGGAGCAAAACCTGCTGCAGGAGATCACCGCCGAGCTGGAGCAGAGCGCCGACTATCGGGCGCGCCGCGCCGCGATCCGCGATTTCAACGCGCAGAACCCGATCCTGAAGAAAGGGCTGGCGCTGACGCCGGTCAAATTCGGCATTTCCTTTACCGCCAGCTTCCTGAACCAGGCCGGCGCGCTGGTGCTGGTGTATACCGACGGCAGCATCCAGCTCAACCACGGCGGCACCGAAATGGGCCAGGGGCTGAACACCAAGGTGGCGCAGATTGTCGCCGCGGTGTTTCAGGTGGATATCGCGCGCATTCAGATCACCGCCACCGACACCGGCAAAGTGCCCAATACCTCGCCGACCGCCGCCTCGTCCGGCACCGATCTGAACGGCAAGGCGGCGGAAAACGCCGCGCAGATCATCAAACGGCGGTTGGTGGACATGCTGGTCAAACAGCATGCCGTCAGCGCCGACCAGGTGGCGTTCAGCAATGGCCAGGTGCGGGTCGGCGAGCGCTACTTCAGCTTTGAGCAGGTGGTCGAGCAGGCCTATTTCAATCAGGTTTCGCTGGCCAGCACCGGTTACTACCGCACGCCGAAAATTTTCTACGATCGCGACCAAGCCAGCGGCCATCCGTTTTACTACTTCGCCTATGGCGCGGCCTGCGCGGAGGTGGTGATCGACACGCTGACCGGCGAATACCGGCTGCTGCGCGCCGACATCCTGCACGACGTCGGCGATTCGCTGAACCCGGCGATCGACATCGGCCAGGTGGAGGGCGGTTTTGTGCAGGGCATGGGGTGGCTGACCAGCGAAGAGCTGGTGTGGGATGAGCAGGGCAAGCTGCTGACCAACGGCCCGGCCAGCTACAAAATCCCGGCGATTGGCGACGTGCCGGCCGATTTGCGCGTTCGGCTGCTGGAAAACCGCCAAAACCCGGAAGACACGGTATTTCATTCCAAGGCGGTGGGCGAACCGCCGTTTATGCTGGGCATCTCGGTGTGGTGCGCCATCAAGGACGCGGTGGCCAGCCTGGCGGACTATCGCCGGCAGCCCGCCATCGACGCGCCGGCCACGCCGGAACGGGTGCTGTGGGGCGTACAGCAGATGCTGACCGCGGTGCGGGAGAACGGAGATGGATGAATGGATTGAGGCGCTGGCCGCGCTGCGGCAACGCGGCGAACCCTGCGTGCTGGTCACGCTGGTGGATGAGCTTGGCTCCACGCCGCGCAACCGCGGCACCAAAATGCTGGTGACCGCCGAAGGGGCGGTCGATACCATCGGCGGCGGCCACCTGGAGTTTCAGGCGCTGGCGATCGCGCGCGACATGCTGCGGCAGGGCGTCAGCCGCCTGCGGCTGGAGCGTTTCCCGCTGGCGGCCCGGCTCGGCCAGTGCTGCGGCGGCGCCACCCGCGTGCTGTTCGAACCGCTGATCCCGCCGCGCCCGCAGATTGCGCTGTTCGGCGCCGGCCATGTCGGGCGCGCGCTGGTGAACATTCTCGCCACGCTGCCGTGCCGGGTGCGCTGGATAGACGCCCGCGCGGAGCAATTCCCGGCGCAAATTCCCGCCGGGGTCAGCCGCATCGTCAGCGAAGATCCGCTCGAGGAGGTCGACGCCATGCCGGCGGGCGGTTATTTCATCGTGATGACCCACGACCACGCGCTGGATCTGGCGCTGGCGGAACGCATCCTGCGGCGCGGCGACGCCGGCTATTTCGGCCTGATCGGCTCGTTGACCAAGCGCAAACGCTTCGAATATAAGCTTGCCCAGCGCGGTCTCGGCGAAACGGCGATCGCCGCCATGCGCTGCCCGCTCGGCCTGCCGGACGTAAAAGGCAAGCTGCCGGCGGAAATCGCGGTGGCGGTGGCCGGAGAGATTGTGGCCTGCTATGGGCATAAATCAAGGTCTGGCTCGGATGTTTGACTTCTAATCACTTGTTTTTGCTCAAACTGATAACTGCGCCTAAGCTAGGATGTGACTCGGCGGGGGCGTCCGCTCCCCGCGAACTTATTCTGTGAACATGGAGGAGTTTCGATTTGATGCGTTTATCGACATTGGTGCTGGCGATCGGCATGGCGCTGGGCACGCAGGCTCAGGCGGCAGAAACCCACCCGCACGCCGACCACAGCGCACTGCCCAGCGGCCAGGCGAAGGAGGCTAACGTGACCGGTGAAGCCAATCAGCACGAGAATAAAAAGAACGCCAATCCGTTCTTCTATCAGAGCCGCCTGCCGTTCCAGGCGCCGCCGTTCAACCTGATCAAAGAAAGCGACTATGCGCCGGCCATCGACGCGGGCATCAGGCAAAAGCGGGAAGAGGTGGAAAAAATCGCCAATAACCCGGCCAGGCCCAACTTCAAGAATACCTTTATCGCGCTGGAGCAGTCCGGCGCGCTGCTGACGCGGGTGATGAACGTGTTCGGCGCCATGACCTCGGCCAACACCAGCGACGCGCTGCAAAAGCTGGATGAGGAAAGCTCGCCGAAGCTGGCGGCGCTGAACGACGATATCATGCTGAACGGCAAACTGTTCGCGCGCATCAAGGCCATCTATCAGCAGCGCGACGCGCTGAAGCTGGATGCGGAGTCGCGCCGCCTGGTGGAGGTGACTTACAAGAACTTCGAACTGGCCGGCGCCAATCTGTCCGATGCCGATAAGGTCAAGCTGAAGGCGCTGAATCAGGAAGCGGCGACGCTGAGCACCCAATTCACCAACAAACTGCTGGCGGCGAGCAAAAACGGCGCGCTGGCGGTCACCGACCAGGCTAAGCTCGCCGGGCTGTCCGAGGGCGAACTGGCCGCGGCGGCGCAGGCCGCCGGCGAACGCAAGCTGGACAAGCAGTGGCTGCTGGTATTGCAGAACACCACCCAGCAGCCGGACCTGCAGAGCCTGAAAGATCGCGAGACGCGCAAGGCGCTGTTCGACGCCTCCTGGACGCGGGCGGAAAAGGGCGACGGCAACGATACTCGCCAGACGATCTCTCGCCTGGCCAAGGTGCGCGCCGAGCAGGCCAGGCTGCTGGGTTTCCCGAACTACGCCGCCTGGAAACTGCAAAACCAGATGGCCAAAACGCCGGATGCGGCGCTGAGCTTTATGCGCAACATCGTGCCGGCGGCCACCGCGCGCGCCGGGCGCGAGGCCAAAGACATTCAGGCGGTGATCGACCGGCAGAAAGGCGGCTTCAAGGTCGAGGCCTGGGATTGGCAGTTCTACGCCGAGCAGGTGCGCAAGGCCAGGTACGATCTGGATGAGTCGCAGATCAAGCCTTACTTCGAGCTGGATAACGTGCTGAACAACGGCGTGTTCTACGCCGCCAACCTGCTGTACGGCATCAGCTTCAAGCAGCGCAAGGACATCCCGGTTTATCAGCCGGACGTCAAGGTTTATGAGGTGTTCGATAAAGACGGCAAATCGTTGGCGCTGTTCTATACCGACTACTTTAAGCGCGACAACAAGGGCGGCGGCGCCTGGATGAGCAACTTCGTCGAACAGTCGAAGCTCAACGGCACCCGGCCGGTGATTTACAACGTCGCCAATTTCACCAAGCCGGCGCCGGGCCAGCCCGCGCTGCTGTCTTATGACGACGTGATCACCCTGTTCCACGAGTTCGGCCATGCGCTGCACGGCATGTTCGCCGATCAGGAATACCCGAGCCTGTCCGGCACCAACACCGCGCGCGACTTCGTCGAGTTCCCGTCGCAGTTCAACGAGCACTGGGCCAGCGATCCGAAAGTGTTCGCGCACTTCGCCAGGCATTACCAAACCGGCGAAGCGATGCCGCAGGCACTGGTCGACAAAATCAAGAAGGCCGACAAGTTCAACAAGGGCTATGACATGACCGAACTGCTGTCCGCCGCCTTGCTGGACATGCACTGGCATATGCTGACCGCCGACCAGCCGCAGCAGGACGTCGACAAGTTCGAAGCCGAGTCGCTGCAGAAAGACAAGGTCGACCTCAGCTATGTGCCGCCGCGTTACCGTTCCAGCTACTTCCAGCATATCTGGGGCAACGGCTACGCCGCCGGTTACTACGCCTATCTGTGGACCGAAATGCTGGCGGACGACGCCTTCCAGTGGTTCAGCGAGCACGGCGGCCTGACGGCGGAAAACGGCCAGCGCTTCCGCGACATGGTGCTGTCGCGCGGCAACAGCCAGGATCTGGAGAAGCTGTACGTCGACTGGCGCGGCAAAGAGCCGAGCATCGAACCCATGCTGATCAACCGCGGGCTGAAAGACGAGTAATCGCCTGCGATAGCCGCAAAACCGGAGCCGCCGCGGCTCCGGTTTTTTTTTGCCTCGCAGACAACGCTGAGCGGGATGCCGACAAAACACCAGCAATTCCACCGGCTCCCGTCGGCAATGCCGCAATGCAGGCTATTCACCACTTCCGCGATGGCTTCGCCCGTCAGTGGCCGGGATCAGCGATTCACCACCTTGGCCGGCAGGGCGACCACCAGCAGCGAGCTGAGCAGCAGGCAGCCGGCGAAGGCCCACAGCGCGCCGCCGCTTTTGCCGGTCAGATCCAGCGCCAGCCCCATCAGCGAATTGCTCACCAGCCCGGCGATGTTGGCCAGCGAACAGGCCAGCGCGAAGCCGGTGGCCGCCGCGGTGCCGCGCAGGAAGGTGGCCGGCAGGCTGAAAAATACCGGCACCGCGCCGATGATCGCCGCCTGGGCGACGGAAAACAGCAGCACCGTGGCCACCAGATTATGGGTGAAGAAGGTGCTGCCGGCCATCGCCATCGCGCCGACGATAAAGGGCACGATAATGTGCCAGCGCCGTTCGCGCAGCCGATCCGAACTGCTGCCGATCAACAGCATGCCCAACAGGGCGGCCACGCTCGGTATGGCGGTGAGGTAGCCGATGGTGGTGATGTCGGTCACGCCGGCGGTTTTGATAAAGGTCGGCATCCAAAAGCCCATGGCGTAGGCGCTGAGCAAAATGGCGAAGTCGATGCCGCCCAGCATCCACACCTTCAGGTTAAAGAAACCGTCGCGGAAGCTGTGCTTGCTGTGGCTGGCTTCGGCGTCGTCGCGCGCCAGATCCTCGGCGATGCGGCCTTTTTCTTCCTGCGTCAGCCATTTGGCCTGCTGGTAGGTGTTCGGCAGCACCCAGAAGGTCAGCACGCCCAGCAACACGCTGGGAATGCCCTCCAGCAGAAACAGCCACTGCCAGCCGTGCAGCCCGTGGCGCATGTCGAAGTGGCCCATGATCCAGCCGGAAATCGGCCCGCCCAGCACGCTAGACAGCGGCAGGCCAATCATGAACAGCGCGATGATGCGGCCGCGGCGGTAGGTGGGGAACCACAGCGTCAGGTAATACAGCACCCCCGGCAGGAAGCCGGCCTCCGCCACGCCGAGCAGGAAACGGATGGCGTAAAACTGGTTGGGGGTGGTGACGAACATGGTGGCGGCGGACAGCAGCCCCCAGGTGATCATGATGCGGGCGATCCACACCTTGGCGCCGACGCGCTGCAGGATCAGGTTGCTCGGCACCTCGAACAGGATATAACCGACGAAAAACAGCCCGGCGCCCAGGCCGAAGGCCGCTTCGCTCAGCTGCAGCGCGTCGGTCATCTGCAGCTTGGCCAGCCCGACGTTGATGCGGTCAAGGTAGGCCGCCAGATAACACAGGCAGAGGAACGGGATCAGCTTCCAGGTGATTTTGCGGTACAGCAGCAGCGATTCTGCGCCCGCTTTCCCCGCTGACGGGGTGTCAACAATGGCCATGATGATGTCTCCAGGTGGTGCGTTGTGGCCTCCGGAGGAGGTGCCTGTTGTGTTTGCGTTGCGCCGGCCTGTTTCGGGCGGTCGCGTGAGGCGCTTTTCGCGCCTTCGTTATTGTTGTTGCAGGTGAAGCCCGGTTCAGCGCCGTTTCAGGTAATCGATCGCCTCCCGTTTGCTCACCACGTCGCCGTACTTGCTGTCGATGTCGAACAGGTTGGCCTCATGCGGGCCGGGGTGGCGATCGCCGACGCACTCGCGCACCACGATGGTGCGAAAGCCGTGCTGTACCGCATCCACCGCGCTGGCGCGGATGCAGCCGCTGGTGGAGCAGCCGATCAACAGCAAGGTGTCGATCCCTTGCGCCACCAGCAGCGGCGCCAGCGCGGTGCCGAAAAAGGCGCTGGCGTACCGCTTGCTCAGCACCACTTCATCGGCCAGCGGCGCCACCGGCGGACAGAACGCCGCCAACGGATTGCCTTCGACCATGTCTTTCATTACCGGCGCTTTTTTGACCCACATGCCGCCATCGGCAAAATGGCCTGCATGATAGCGGATATTGGTGTGGATCACCGGAATTCCCGCCTGGCGCGCGCAGGCCAGCAGCGCCACGCTTTCGTCGACCGCGCTGACCACGCCGGGCGCGAACAGCGGCGCGCCCGGCGTGGTGTAGCCCTGCATGAAGTCGATCGCCAGCAGCGCCGGGCGTTGGCCGAAACCGATGCGCCGGCCCCAGACGCCGCTGTAGTTATCGGCAAGCGATTCGCTCATGGTGCCTCCTCAGTAAGCGCCGGAAAGCAGGGCGCCCGCGCCTGGCACGATCGGCTCCAGCTCCAGCGCGGTCAGCATTGCGTAGGTGGTGGCGATGGCGGCGGTGAGCACCGGTTTGCCGGTTTGCGCCTCAACCGCCGGCACCGCCGGCAGCGAAGGCATCTGCACGCAGGCCGAAAGCACGATGGCGTCGACGTCGCTCAGGTCCATCTCCGCGACGATGCCCGGCAGCCTGGCCGGATCGTGGCGGCCGACCTCGAGGTTGTCGGCGATCTCCAGCGCGCGCCACACCTTGACCTCGATGCCTTCGTGCTGGATGTAGTCCACCACCATCTGGGTGAGCGGCTTCATATAGGGCGCCACCAGCGCGATGCGTTTGGCGCCCAGCACCTTCAGGCCGTTGACCAACGCGCCGGCGCTGCTGACAACCGGCGCGGCGGCGTTGTTGTTTTGCGTCACCTGCGCCAGCCTGGCCTGCGATTCGCGATGGTAGCCCAGGCCCATCGACATGATGGCCACCAGGCAGGCGTAACCGAGCACGTCGACCCGGGCGTCGGAAAGCTCCAGCGCGCAGCGATCGGATTCGGCGTCCATCGCCGCCAGTTCCTCTTTGTTGACGTGCTTCATGCGCATGCGGCTGGAGTGGAAGGTGAAACGTTCCGGGCGGATCAGCTGGCGCGCGGTCAGCATCGCCGGGATCTCGGTTTCCATGGTGGTGTTGGAGCTGGGCACTATCTGGCCGATACGGTAGTTGTTGCTCATGATTGGCATTCCTCAATTAATCCAGAAAGTCGCCCAGGGCGCGGAAGAAACCGTCAACGTCGTCCCACGGGATCATATGCCCGGCGTTCTCGACCTCGACGATGGCGATTTCCGGCTGCAGCGCGCGGATTTCCTCGCGATCTTCCGGCAGGATCACCCCGCCTTTGCCGGCGATCATCAGCAGCGTCGGCATGGTCAGCCGCGGGTAGTCGCCGTGGCTGTCGACCTGGTGGAAATCGTCATAGGCGCGTCGGATGGCGGGCTCGTAACAGGTATGCAGCCACTCGGCGCGCAGCCGGCGCTGCTCTTCGCTCCAGGTCGGGCAGTAGGCGCGCATCTGTTCGGCGTCCATCCCCTGGCGCGACTGGCGGATCGAATCGGCGTACCACGGCCACTTGCCCGGGTAGTCGCGCCGCCCGGGGCCGGACACCGGCGGATCGACCAGCACCAGCCGCCGTACGCCGGCCGGCTGCAGCGCCGCGGCGCGCAGGGCGAAGCGCGCGCCCATCGAATGGCCGAGCAGGGCGTAGCTCTGCAGCCCCAGCGCGGCGGCGAAGGCGTTGACGTCCTGCGCGCAGGTTTCGGCATCGTAGGCCAGCTCCGGGCCGCTGGAGGAGAGGCCGCGGCCGCGCACGTCGAGCACGTAGGTGTCGTATTTTTCGCCCAGCCGTTCGGCGACGAAGCCCCAGGTGATCGCCGGGCTGGTGATGCCGGGGATCAGGATCAGCGTCGGCCCGCGGCCGCCGTAGCGCAGGTAGTGCTGGCGGATGCCGTTGGCTTGCACATTGGCGCCATACAGGAAAGTGCTCATGCGGCGTTCTCCGATTTCAGCGATTGCGCATACAGGTCGTAGCCGTAGACCCAGGCCGGATCTTCCTGGGTGCGCAGGAAGGTGTTGGCGTTGGATACCGCCTGCACCCTTGATGCGCGCTCCTTGCGGTTGGCCTCATACAGCTGGAAGGCGGTGCGGTAGTCGCTCAGCCCGGTTTCCTGCAGGCAGCGGGTCAGCATGGCGGCGTCTTCGATCGCCATCGCCGCGCCCTGCGCCATATGGGGTTTCATCGGGTGGCAAGCGTCGCCCAGCAGCACCAGCCGGCCTTCGCTCCACAGCGGCAGCGGCTTGCGGTTGAGCAGCGGCCATTTGGTGACCTGTTCGCTGGACTCGATCAGCGCCTGTACGATCGGGTGGTAGCCGGCGAAGGTGTCGAACATCTCCTCGCGGCTGCTGTCGATAAAGCTGCCCTGGAAATCCCAGGCCGGGTGCGGCACGCCGCTGACGTAATAATATTCGTCACGTTTTTGAGTGGTGTAGTAAACCATCAGGTGGCGGTCCGCCGACCACCACTTCACGCAGTCTTCGAAACTCAGGTTGTACTTCGCCAGCGTCTCGCCGCGGATCAGCGCGCGGTGGGCGACCCAGCCGCTGTAGGTGGGGGCTTCCGCACCCAGCAGGTGCTCGCGAATGCGCGAGTTGATGCCGTCGGCGCCGATCACGATATCGGCCTGGGCCGAACTGCCGTCGGCGAAGTTCAGCATCACGCCGTCGCCGCGGTCTTCAATCTGGCTCAGGCACTTGCCGAAGTGCAGCGTGCCGGGCTGCAGCGCCGACAGCTGCAGCGCCTGCAGATCGCCGCGGTGCACCGTCACATAGGCGGCGCCGTATTCCTTGCGGGCGAAGGCGCCCAGCTCGATGCGCGACAGGTAATCGCCGCTTTCCGCGTCGCGGCTGAACCAGAAATCAGGGTGCGAAGCCATCTGCTCCAGCGGCTGTTCGATGCCGAGGCGCCGGAAAATCTTCAGCACGTTCGGCCCCATGTGGATGCCGGCGCCCAGCCGAGAAAACGCCGGGCTCTGCTCATACAGATCGACGGTAAAGCCGGCTTTTTGCAGCAGCCCGGCGGCGGCGGCCCCGCCCAAACCTGCGCCGACCACGGCGATGCGTTGTTGTTTGCTCATCATGTTTCCCCTGTCTGTTGGCTTTTTCACTCTTGCGCCCAACGCGGTGTCGGACGACTGATTTATAGTGTATACGCTAAATAACGCAAAGTTGCACAAGTGTTAAATTAGATCTTGCTCACGCTAATTGGCGGTTAACTTCTGTTAATCTCAGGGTAATCACAGGATTGATGGGGCGTGAAATAGGACTTTCTTATGGATGCGAGCGACGTCTTGCTTCCCGTTGAATTTTGGTCTTATATGATAAAAGAGTGTGTTCGCTTTAATTCGTGCAAAATATCGCCGACCGCCCGTGGGCCGTCGGTCACCCTTGACGCAACAGGAGATACATCATGGCGGTCAATGATAGTCAGCTGGTTCAACTGTTCGAACAGGTGCTAACGCTGTCGAAGGTCGATGCTTCGCAGAGCGTGGCGATCCTGAAAAGCCACTATTCCGATGCGCGCACGGTGCGCGCCGCCACCGATGCCGCGCTGCGGCTCGGCGCCAAGGTGTATGCGGTGGAGCTGCCGTCGTTCAACCACCCGCGGGCGATGGGCAACGACATGACCGCCTACTGCGGCGACACCGCGTTGACCGGCAACCCTGCGGCGCAGCGCGCGCTGGAGGCCGCCGATCTGATCGTCGACACCATGATGCTGCTGCATTCGCCGGAGCAGGAACAGATCCTGAAAACCGGCACGCGCATTTTGCTGGCAGTCGAACCGCCGGAGGTATTGGCACGGATGTTGCCTGATGCTGAGGACAAGGCGCGGGTGCTGGCCGCCGCGGCGGTGCTGGAGCAGGCGCAGCTGATGCAGGTGAAATCCGCCGCCGGCAGCGATTTTCGCGCGCCTTTGGGGCAGTACCCGACGGTGACCGAATACGGCTATGCCGATGAACCGGGGCGCTGGGACCACTGGCCGAGCGGTTTCCTGTTCACCTGGCCTAACGAAGAGCAGGCGGAAGGGGTGCTGGTGCTGGAGGTGGGCGACATTCTGTTGCCGTTCAAGAGCTATGCGCGCGAACGCATCACCCTGGAGATCGAAAAAGGCTTCGTGACCCGCATTCACGGCGGCTTCGAGGCGGAGTATCTGCGGGAATACATGAAGTATTTCAACGATCCGGAGGTGTACGGCATCTCGCACATCGGCTGGGGGCTGCAGCCGCGCGCCCAGTGGACGGCGATGGGCCTGCACGATAAAAACGACGGCATGTGTATGGATGCGCGCGCGTTTTACGGCAATTTCCTGTTCTCCACCGGGCCGAATACCGAAGTCGGCGGCACGCGCAAAACGCCTTGCCATATGGACATTGCGCTGCGCCGCTGCGATATCGCGCTCGACGGCCAGACGGTGGTGGCGGACGGCGAGGTGGTGGCGCCGGCGGCGTCGCGGGTGCGCCAGGGTTAACCGTTGCTGTTAACCGCGGGGGTTTGTACTATTCTCGGTGAATTCCATAGACGGTGAGAGTAACGCAATGACGCCCCCCGAATACCCGGCTGCAGAGAGCGGCAAGCCTGAAAACTATCACTTTACCGAACAGGTCGGGCACCTGCTGCGCAAGGTTTATCAGCGCCACGTGGCTATTTTTCAGCACAACGTCGGCGATTCGCAGCTGACCGCGGTGCAGTTCATCACCCTGTGCGCGGTGCGCGACATGGGGCCGAGTTCGCTGACCGAGCTGGTGCAGGTGACGGCGGTCGATCAGGCCACCATTCGCGGCATCGTCGAGCGGTTGAAGGCGCGCGAGCTGATCACCGTCATGCCGGATCCGATCGACCGGCGCAAGGTGGTGGTCGGGCTGACCGACGCCGGCGCGGCATTGCTGGCTGAAACGCTGCCGCATGCGGCGAAGATCACAGAACTGACCTTTGGCACCCTGAATCCGGCCGAACGTATAGCGCTGATATTCCTGCTCAATAAAATGCTGGAGGATCCGCAGCCCGGCTGACTCGCCATCGCAACTTCGGTTGTCTGGCGGTCGGCGGCGCGGTTCTCGGCCCACAAAAGACAACCAGAGCGCAGGCGGAGACGCGACATGGCGATATCTGAAGTGCAATCGTCCAGGGAGGGCGCGATAAAAACGCTGACGGAGCATCCGCTGATGCTGTCGGTGAACGGCGAAAACATCCATACCCGGGTAATGGCGGACACGCCGCTGTTGCTGGTGCTGCGCAACGATCTGGCGCTCAACGGCCCCAAGTACGGCTGCGGCCTGGGCGAGTGTGGCGCCTGTACGGTGCTGATTGACGGCGTGGCGGCGCGCGCCTGCGTGATCCCGGCGCTGGGCATTGCCGGCCGCGCGGTCGTCACGCTGGAAGGGCTGGGCGACCGGGAACACCCGCACCCGGTGCAGCGCGCCTTTATCGAAGAACAGGCGGCCCAGTGCGGCTACTGCCTGAACGGCATGATCATGACCACCAAGGCCCTGCTGGATCGCAACCCGTCGCCGAGCGACGCGGAGATCCGCCAGGCGCTGTCCGGCAATCTGTGCCGCTGCGGCACCCATATCGAAATTCTGCGTGCGGTTCAGCGCGCCATCATTCTCTGCCGCGATGAGGAAACCCAGCCCGATGACTGACGCCCATTCCCCATTGCCGACCCAGGCCGAGCTGCTGCAGCGCGACGGCGTGCTGCTGATTATCGACAGCATTCAACCGCCGCCGGGCCTGGTGCCGAAAGGCCAAACGCCGACGCTGAAACCCAAAGAGCAGGGGCTGTTCATCGCCCTGTGCGACAGCGGCGAAATCTACGCCTTCAACGGCCATGTCGATCTCGGGACCGGCGTACGCACCGCGCTGGGGCAGATAGTCGCCGAAGAGCTGTATCTGCGCATGGATCAGGTGCGCATGGTGCTGGGCGATACCGAGCGCGCGCCGAATCAGGGCGCCACCATCGCCAGCGCCACGCTGCAGATTTCCGCCGTGCCGCTGCGCAACGCCGCCGCCGAAGCGCGCCGCTGGCTGTTGCAGCGGGCGGCGCAGCGCTTTGGCCTGCCGGCAGAGCAGCTGACGCTGGAAGAGGGACGGATCCGCAACCCGCAGGGGCAGGCGCTCGGCTACGCCGAGCTGGTGGCGGGCGGGCACGTCGAGCTGGCGATTTCCGGCGATGCGCCGCTCAAACCTCAGGCCGAATACCGGTTGGTGGGCACCAGCGCCGCGCGGGTCGATATTCCGGCCAAGGCCACCGGCGAATCCACCTACGTGCACGACATGCGCCTGCCGAACATGCTGCATGGCCGGGTGGTGCGCCCGCCGTACGCCGGTTACGACAGCGGCGAATTCGTCGGCACCAGCCTGCTGGCGGTGGATGAAGCTTCGATCGCCCATATTCCCGGCATCGTCAAGCTGGTGACGATCGGCGATTTCATCGGCATCGTCGCCGAGCGCGAAGAGCAGGCGATCAAGGCGGCGCAGGCGTTGCAGGTCAGCTGGAAGGACTGGCGGCGCAATCTGCCGCAGCTGGCCGACGTGGCGCAGGCGCTGCGCGACAATCCGCGCTCGACCCGGGTGGTGCACGACACCGGCGACGTCGATGCGGCGCTGGCGGCGGCCGACCGGCGCTTGACCCGCAGCTACCTGTGGCCGTATCAGCTGCATGCCTCGATCGGGCCTTCCTGCGCACTGGCGGACTATCGACCGGAGCGGCTGCAGGTGTGGTCCGGCAGCCAGAACCCGCATCTGCTGCGCGCCGATCTGGCCTGGCTGCTGGAGTACCCCGAGCAACAGATAGAAATTATTCGCATGGAGGCCGCCGGCTGCTATGGCCGCAACTGCGCCGATGACGTCTGCGCCGACGCGGCGCTGCTGTCGCGCGCGGTGGGGCGGCCGGTGCGGGTGCAGCTCACGCGCGAGCAGGAGCACCTGTGGGAGCCGAAGGGCACCGCGCAGCTGATGGAGGTGGACGGCGGGCTGGACGCCGCCGGCCATCCGGTGGGTTACGATTTCCGCACCTATTACCCCTCCAACGGCGCGCCGACGCTGGCGCTGCTGCTGACCGGCCGGGTAGAGCCGCTGCCGGTGGCCTATGAGATGGGCGACCGCACCTCGGTGCCGCCGTACGACTATCCGGCGCTGCGCGTCAGCATCGAAGACATGGCGCCGATCGTGCGTGCCTCCTGGATGCGCGGGGTTTCCGCGCTGCCGAACACCTTCGCGCACGAATCTTACATCGACGAACTGGCGCATGCCGCCGGCGTCGATCCGCTGGAGTATCGGCTGCGCTATATCAGCGACGAGCGCGCCAGCGAACTGATGCGCAGCACCGCCGAACGCGCCGGCTGGACGCCGCACACCGAACCGATGCAGACCCCGGCGGAAGACGGGGTGCTGCGCGGGCGCGGCTTTGCCTATGCGCGCTATATCCACAGCAAGTTCCCCGGTTTCGGCGCCGCCTGGGCGGCCTGGGTGGCCGACGTGGCGATCGACAAAGCCAGCGGCGAAGTGGCGGTAACGCGCATCGTGGTGGGGCATGACGCCGGCATGATGGTGAATCCCGACGGCGTGCGCCACCAGATCCACGGCAACGTGCTCCAGTCCACCAGCCGGGTGCTGAAGGAGCGGGTGACCTTCGAAGAGTCGACGGTGTCCAGCAAGGAATGGGGCGCCTATCCGATCCTGACTTTCCCCGAGGTGCCGGAAGTCGACGTGGTGATGATGCCGCGCCCGTACGATCCGCCGCTGGGCGCCGGTGAATCGGCCTCGGTGCCGAGCGCGGCGGCCATCGCCAATGCGGTGTTCGACGCCACCGGCATCCGGTTTCGCGAGCTGCCGATCACCTCGGATCGCCTGCGTGAGGCGCTGAACGGCCCGGACAGCGCCCGGCAGGCGCCGCCGCCGGCCAAATCCCGGCGCAGCAAATGGTGGTTCGGCGGCGCGGCCGGCCTGTTCGGCGCGGTGTTGGGCATCGCCGGCGCCGCGCTGCCTTGGCGCGCCGAAATCGCGCCGGTCGCCACGCCGGGCGCGGGCACCTGGTCAGCCGCCACGCTGGAGCGCGGCCGTCAGCTGGCCGCCGCCGGGGATTGCGCGGTGTGCCACACCGCCGCCGAGGGGGCGACCAACGCCGGCGGGCTGGCGATGGAAACGCCGTTCGGCACCCTGTACAGCACCAATATCACGCCGGACGTCGAAACCGGCATCGGCAACTGGTCGTTTACCGCCTTTGAGCGGGCGATGCGGCAGGGCATCAGCCGCGACGGCCGCCATCTGTACCCGGCGTTTCCTTATACCGCGTTCAGTAAAATGACCGACGGCGACATGCAGGCGCTGTACGCCTATATGATGTCGCAGCCCGCGGTATCGCAAAGCAACCCGGCCAATCAGATGCGTTTTCCGTTCAACATGCGGCCGCTGATGGCCGGTTGGAACGCGCTGTTTCTGCGGCAGGGCGAGTTTCAGCCCGACCCCGCCCAGACCGCGCAGTGGAACCGGGGCTCCTATCTGGTCAACGGCCTCGGCCACTGCGCAGCCTGCCACTCGCCGCGCAATCTGCTGGGCGCTGAAAAGGGCGGCGCGGGTTTTCTGGCGGGCGCGATGGTCGACGGTTGGGAAGCGCCGGCGCTGAATCAGTTGGCCAATGCGGATAAACCCTGGAGCGAAGAACAGCTGTTCCAGTACCTGCGCAGCGGGCACTCGAGCGAACACGGCGTGGCGGCCGGGCCGATGGGGCCGGTGGTCGGCGAGCTGGCGACGCTGCCCGAATCCGACGTGCGGGCGATGGCCAACTATCTGATTTCACTGAGCGACCCGGCGCCGTTGAATGTGGAGCCGCAGGCGCAGCTGGCCGCCCGCGTTAAGCCGGCGTTTTCGCAGCAGGCCGGCGAGCGGCTGTTTCAGGGCGCCTGTCAGGCCTGCCACAGCGCCGCCGCCGGCGGGCCGCAGCTGTTCGGCGTCAGCCCGGATCTGGCCGCCAACACCAATATCTTCAGTGAGCGGCCGGATAACCTGATCAACGTGATCCTGCAGGGGATCTCCAAGCCGGCCACCGCCGAGCTGGGCTTTATGCCGGGTTTTAAAGACAGCTTCTCGGATCGGCAGGTGACCGATCTGGTGAACTATCTGCGCCAGCGCTACGCCGGCGACAAACCGGCCTGGCGTGATGTGGAGGCGCAGGTGGCGCGGCTGCGCGCCAACCCGGGCAGCCATTAACGGCGTTACGGTCGCTGCAGGAACGCCACCAGCCGCTGCGCCGGCAGCGGCAACTGCGCCAGCTTGCGCACCGCGATCGACAGCCGGCGCGTGGCCCAGTCGTCTTCCAGCGCGATAACCTGCTGCCGAATGCCCGGCAGTTGCCGGGCCAGCTCTTCGGGCACCACGGCGATGCCGGCGCCGCGCATGACCATGCGGCAAATCACCTCAAAGCTGCCGGCCTGCGCCCGCAGCCGCATTGAGCCGCCGCTGCGCATGGCCAACTGCTCCAGATGCCGCTGCAGCGCGCTGTCCGCGGATAAACCGATGAATTCATAACGCAGGCTTTCCGCAAAGCCGACGCTGGCGCGGCCGCACAGGTCATGGCCCGGCGGCAGCGCCAGCACCAGGCGGTCGGCCCGAAACGGATAACTTTCCAACCCGCGCAGGTCGGCGTGATCGGCAACGATGCCGATATCCGCCGTTTGTTCGACCAGCGCCTGGGCGATGGCGGTGCTGGGCAGCTCCTCCAGCGCAATGTCGGTATAGGGGTGTTGCACCAGAAAGTCCGCCAGCAGCTCCGGCAGGAAGGCCTCGGCGGCGACGGTGTTGGCGATTATGCGCAGCCGGCTGCGTTGTCCGGGCGCAAACTCGGCCATTTCGCCGCGCAGCCGTTCGCGCTGTCGCAGCAGCCGGCGCGCATGCGGCAGCAGCCGTTCACCGGCCGGCGTCGGCCGCACGCCGCGCGCACCGCGCGCCAGCAGTTGCACGCCCGCCTGCTGTTCCAGCCCGCGGATGCGCGCACTGGCCGAAGGCAGCGACAGACCGGTGCGTTCGGCGCCGGCGGTGATGCTGCCGGCTTCGATCACCGCCACCAGCAGCCGCAGATCGGTAAAATCAAAATGCATCCTTTTCCCTCTGTCTTTGCCACAGGCCGGCTCAGCCATTGCCGCATTGTGCGGCCGGCCAGGGCTGCGCACAATCAGGCCACTGATTCGCAATGAAGGAATGATAGACGCATGACGCCAACGTTACCTGAAGTTTTCGCCCTGGCGGGTATCTTTGTCCTTGCGGGCGCGGTAAAAGGCGCGATTGGCCTCGGTCTGCCCACGGTGTCGATGGGGTTGCTGAGCCTGCTGATGCCGCCGGGGCAGGCGGCGGCCTTGCTGCTGATTCCCTCGCTGATCACCAACCTGTGGCAGCTGATGTGCGGGCCGCAGTGGCGGGCGCTGTGCCGCAGGCTGTGGTTGATGATGCTGTCGATCGCCGCAGGCACCTTGGTGAGCGCCGGAACGCTTTCCGGCGGCGGCCATTGGGCGCCGTTGGCGCTGGGTATTTGCCTTATCCTTTACGCGCTGCTGGGATCCAGCCGTTTTGACTGGCGCGCAGCACCGGCGGCCGAGCGCTGGCTGGGGCCGCTGTGTGGCTTGCTGACCGGGCTGGTGACTGGCGCCACCGGGGTATTCGTTATTCCTGCGGTGCCTTATTTGAACGCGCTGGGACTGGCGCGCGACGATCTGGTGCAGGCCCTGGGGCTGTCGTTTACCGTTTCCACGCTGGCGTTGGCGGCGGGGCTGGCGTGGCACCAGGCGTTGCCGGGGGCGGCGCTGGGCAGCTCATTGCTGGCGCTGGTACCGGCGTTGGCCGGCATGTGGCTGGGGAGCATCGCGCGCCGCCATTGCCGCCCGCAGCTGTTTCGCCGCCTTTTCTTTATCGGGTTATTCATCCTGGGCGTTGAGCTTGCCTGGCGTTCAATTAGCTAAATCGATAGCATCTACATGTAATTAGAGTAGGTATATTATTCTGGGTTTTATTCCAATATGATGGGTTGCCATATTGAAAATACGCTTTTATTGTTTTATTGCATTAATGAGTGCAAGAAAGTGATGGACTATTGTCAGTATGTTTTACTTTTGCCGTCACAGTGATTTCCAAAAAAACACAATAAATCCATGGAATAATATTGATGGAGTGAATTTTAAACGACCAATTGGCTGCGGTGTCGGGTGGCTGGCAGGATCGGGATAGGCCAGAAAATTCGTGCTTTTATGGAGTATGCGATGAATAGATATGTTGTTTTTATAAAGAGTGGCGCTTCCAGGGTGGTGAAAAAAGAAGGGGTTACACGGGAGGTAATCAAGGAGCTGAAGCTGCGGGGGTTTAGAAAGCACCATGTGGAAGTGGAGGCTGAAAATGAAAATCAAGCCGTTGATATACTGAATGAAAATAGCAATTCTTATTTGGGCTCGTTAAAGGATTTTTCCGGTGACGCATTACTCTGTTCTATTTGTGTTATTGTTATGGCAATAGTCTTTTTTTTAGGCTAAGCCGTAATCTAAAAGCAAGTCATTATAATTTTATGATGGCTTAAGTGGTTGTTGAATGTTTGAGTTTAATTTATAAACTTCAGGTGATCATTGGCTTGAAATATAGTTGATTTCGTATGGCTTGGTGATTTAACCCTAAGTGGCCATTTTTAATGCGGCTTGGTCTTCGTGGTTGTCTGTTTTTTCTGGCGCATTGAAAAACGAAAGTATGGTTATATTATTATGTTCCGCGTGTCGGCAGGCATAGTCGCTACAATAACATGCCTTTATGTTGCGCCACGTTGGTGTATCCGTGCGGGGAAAGGAAAATAACCGCCGGTTTATAAACCGGCCTTAAGGTGTCATTGCCATGACAGGACGTCCGCCGCAGCTTTACCGAGAGGGATATTTCGCTGCACAGGCCAGCAATGCCGAAGGCGAGGTGATTATTCCCCCCAGCCTCAGCTTAACCGCCTACGCCTGCGCCAGCGTGGCGCTGTTGCTGGCCATCGCGGCGTTCCTGCTGCTGGGCCAGTACACCCGCAAGGCGCGGCTGGAGGGGGTGGTGATGCCTTCTACCGGGCTGATCAAGGTGATGGCCCGCAGCGGCGGGCAGGTTAGCGCCGGGCTGGCGGCGGAGGGCGAGTCGGTAAAGGCCGGCCAGCCGCTGTATCGTCTCAGCGGCGAGCATTTCAACGGGCGCGGCGCGGGCGCGCTGGCCGCTGTCTCGGCATCGTTAAACCAGCAATACCGGATGCTGGAGCAGCAGCAGGCGCAGGAGCGTTCCGCCGGCGCCTCGCAGCAGGCCGGCATTCGGCGCCGTATGTCGCAGCTGGAAGACGAGTTGGGCAGCGCCGCTTCCGCCTTGGCGCTGTCGCAACAACAGGCGAAGCTGTCGCGTTCGGTGATGGACCGCTACCGGCTGCTGAGTGCCAAAAAGTACGTTTCCGCGATCGAACTGCAGCAAAAACGGATCGAACTCTCCGCCGCGCTGGAGCGGGTGGAAATCCAGCGGCAGGTACAGCTGCGGCTAAGACGCGATCTCTCCGCCGCGGCTTCGGAGCTGCAGGCAATGCGAGAACAGCTGCAGGGGCGGGATGCCGAACTGGCGCGCCAGCTGCACGGCCTGCACCAGCAGCAGATTGAACTGGCCGCCCAGGCGGAAAATACCCTGACCGCGCCGGTGGACGGGCAGATAGTTGCGGTGCTGGCCCGCGTCGGGCAAACGGTCAAACAGCACGATGCCTTATTGATGATGGTCGCTGAAGGTGCGCGTCTGCAGGTGGAGCTTTATGCGCCGAGCAAGGCGGCGGGATTTATCAAACCGCAGCAGCGCGTCGGCCTGCGATTCGCCGCGTTTCCCTACGAAAAGTTTGGCGTGCAGTACGGCCATATCCAGGCCATCACTCGCGCCAGCCTGAGCGCGGCCGACGCCATGCCGCAAAACCCGATGGTTTGGAAAGAAAACGAAGGGCACTACCGGGTAACGGTGGCGCTCGATAAAATCGCCATTACCGCCTATGGCCGCCAGGAGCCGCTGCGCATCGGTATGGCGGTGGCGGCGGACGTCGAGCTGGACAGCCGCCGCCTGTATGAATGGCTATTGGAACCCTTGTGGAGCCTGAAGGGGAGAATGTGATGCGCCACGACAAGGAAAGTCTTAACTGGGCATGGCGCAAGCGCCTGCCGCTGATCCGCCAGACCGAAGCGGCGGAGTGCGGCGTGGCCTGCCTGGCGATGATTGCCGGCTGGTATGGGCACCGGGTCGATTTAGCCACGCTGCGCCAGCAGCTTAACGCCTCGCAGCTCGGCATGACCTTTACGCAGCTGACCGGCTGCGCCGAACGGCTGAACCTGGCCGGCCGCGCGGTGCGGCTGGAGCTGGAGGAACTGCGGCTGCTGGCGACGCCCTGCATTCTGTATTGGGACATGAACCATTTTGTGGTGCTGAAGCGGGTGCGCGGCACCCGCATCGAGCTGCACGATCCGGCCCGCGGCCTGGTGAAAATGAGCCTGCGGGAGGCGAACCGTCATTTTACCGGCGTGGCGCTGGAGCTGACGCCCACCCACCAATTCGACATCCGCGATCGCCGGCGAAAGGTTCGCCTGACGGCGTTGATCGGCCAAACTCAGGGGCTGAAGGCGGCGCTGGCGAGGATTTTCTGTTTTGCGCTGGCGCTGGAGGCGTTCGCGCTGCTTGGCCCGTTGATCAACCAACTGGTGATCGACGAAGTGCTGGTAGCGCTCGACGCCAATCTGCTGAGCCTGATCGTCATCGCCATGCTGCTGCTGGCGGTGATGCAGATGCTGTTGGAGCTGGCGCGCCAGTGGGCGACCCTCAGCATGGCGGTCAATTTCAACCTGCAGTGGACGGCCAACGTTTTTCATCACTTGCTGCGTTTGCCGATCGGCTGGTTCGAGGCGCGCAATATGGGCGACATCAGCGCCAAGTTCGACGCCGTCGACACCATCCAGGAAACCCTCACCACCACGCTGCTGGAGGCCTTTCTCGATCTGCTGCTGGTGGTCGGCACGCTGAGCATGATGCTGTTATACAGCGCGAAGCTTACCGCCATCGCGCTGGGGGCCGCCCTGATTTACGGTCTGCTGCGGCTATGCTGGTTCAGCACGCTGCGCAAGGCGGCGGAAGACAGCTGGAGCGCCGATACCCAGGAGTCGAGTCACTTTCTGGAAAGCCTGCGCGGGGTGCTGAGCCTGCGGGTGAACGGGGCGCTGGCGCGGCGGGAATCGGCGTGGCGCAACCTGAACGTCGCCCGGCGCAACGCCCACCTGCGCGAAAGCAAACTGATGATGGTGTATGGCATCATGCATACCTCGTTCGGCAGCCTGGTGGGCGCAGCGGTGCTGTGGCAGGGCGCCGGCGCGGTGCTGGCCGGGCAGTTTTCGGTGGGCATGCTGGTGGCCTACCTGTCTTTTCAGGGGCGATTTTCCGCCAGCATCAACGGGCTGATAGACAACGTGTTCGCCTATCGGATGCTCGACGTCTACAACCAGCGGCTGGCCGATATCGTGCTGACCGCCCGCGAGGATGCGGCGGCGGGCGGGGATGAGCGCGCGCCCGCGCCCTCGGCCGACCGCGCCGTTTTGCGGCTGGATCGGGTGAGTTTCAGCTATGCCGCGGGGGAGCGGGAGATCCTGTCGCAGGTCTCGCTGCAGGTCATGCCCGGCGAGGTGGTGGCGCTGGTGGGGCCGTCCGGCGGCGGAAAAACCACGCTGGCCAAGCTGGTGCTGGGGCTCTACCGGCCTACCGCCGGCGTGCTGAGCCTGTTGGGGGTGGCGCATCATCAGCCGGGCTATCCGGCGCTGCGGCGGGAGATCGGCGTGGTGCTGCAGGAAGACCAGCTGTTTCGCGGTTCGATAGCCGACAACCTGACCCTGTTCGCGCCGCAGGCAGACATGGCGCTGCTTGCCGAATGCGCACGCCTGGCGCAGCTGAGCGATGAGATCGCGCGGCTGCCGATGGGCTATCAAACCTTGGTCGGCGAGATGGGCGGCACCCTGTCCGCCGGCCAAAAGCAGCGGCTGTTGCTGGCGCGGGCGCTTTACAAGCGGCCGAAGCTGCTGCTCCTGGACGAAGCGACCAGCCATCTGGACGTGACCAATGAAATGCGGGTCAGCGCCGCATTGCGCCAGCTTGGCCTGCCGATTTTACTGATCGCCCACCGGCCGGAAACCATCGCCTCTGCCGACCGGGTTATCGAACTGCGCGCGGGGCGGATTGCATAACCGCACGGCAGGCTCAGGCCAGCGGCCCGCCCAAAATGGTTTCCTGCATGCCGGCGAGAATGCGTTCGCCGGTTTCGGTTTTCAGTTCTTCATACCAGCTGCGGGTGATCGCCATTTCTTTGCCGTGCGTCACGTCGCAGCGCTTGCGCGCTTTCAGCACCAGATCCTTCACCCGATAGCTGCGTTTATCCTGGTAGCGCAGCAGGGCGTCTTCAATGCCCAGCGAGTTGGTCTGCAGCGCGATCGCCAGCACTACCGCATCTTCCATCGCCGCGCAGCCGCCCTGGCCGATATCCGGGGTGGTGCTGTGACCGGCGTCGCCCAACAGCGCCACGCGGCCGCGCACCAGCTGTTCGAAGGGCTCGATATCGTGGATCTCAATGCGGTTGACGCTGGCGGGATCGAGCGCCGCGATCAGCTTCTGCACCGGGTCGGCCCAGCCGGCGAAGTAGCGCTGCAGGTCGGCGCGCACCGTGCTGCGGTCTTCCGCCAGCCCGGTCGGCAACGGCACATCGAAGAAGAAATAAAAACGGTTGTCGGCCACCGGCATCAGCGATACCCGCTTGCCTTCGCCGACAAAGGTGGTCCACTGGTCGGCCGGCGCGATGGATTCGTCGATGGTCACCAGCCCGTTCCAGTTGACATAGCCGGCGTAGCGGCGCTCCACCGCGTGGCCCAGCACGTAAGGGCGCACCGCCGAGTGGGTGCCGTCGGCGGCGATCAGGAAATCGCCGCTGGCCTGGCTGCCGTCTTCAAACCAGGCGGTCACGCCGTCCGGCGTTTCTTCTATGCCGCACACCCGTTTGCCGAAACGTACCCGATCACGGCCGTAGGTATCCAGCAGCATGGCCTGCAGCTCGGCGCGGGCCACCGGGTAGGGGCGTTCGCCGACGCCGGCGATCAGCGGATCCAGGCTGAAACGCGTCAGGGTCCGGCCGTGCAGGTATTCCTGATAAGCCATGTAGCGCATCGGGCCGCCCAGCCGGCGCAGCGGCTCTTTCATGCCCAGGTAGTTCAGGCACTTCACGCCGTTCGGCCAGATGGAAATGGCCGCGCCAACCGGCCGAATGTCCTTCACCGCCTCATACACTTCGCTGTCGATACCGGCCCGCTGCAGGGCGATGGCGGCACACAGGCCGCCGATGCCGCCGCCAATGACGATTGCTTTCATTTGGTTGTTCTCCTGATGGCTATTACCGGAAGCAGCAATTTCCGTACCAACCTGCCGGCGCGGCGGCGGGCGGGGTGAAGGCGGCGGGCTGACGCAAATTGGTGCAACCGCTGAGCCG
The DNA here is from genome assembly GCF_900187015.1 of Serratia ficaria. NCBI lineage: Bacteria > Pseudomonadati > Pseudomonadota > Gammaproteobacteria > Enterobacterales > Yersiniaceae > Serratia > Serratia ficaria. Next base: position 2,517,998 of record NZ_LT906479.1, read on the forward strand.
TGACGGGGCAAGGTTATTTTTCTCGCCGCCCGCGGCTTTCAATTTACGGCGCGCGGCATTGCGCGATATTCTGGCGCCATACTGGGTCATGCCTGAGGAGGGAACCATGACAGACAGCCATGCGTTTGAACGACAGGGCCTGGAGAATCTGCTGGGCTACTGGCGGCGACACCGCCGCCTGCCGGGCGCGCGTTATCCGGCCGGCCCGACCGACAGCCTGAGCGACGTGGCCGGGGTGAGCGTGGGGCATCATACCCTGAACGAAGGCGACTGCCAGACCGGGGTCACCGCCATCATGCCGCCGGGTGAGCTGTTCGGCCAGCCGCTGCCCTGCGGCAGCGCCGTGCTCAACGGCTTCGCCAAGCCGCTGGGGCTGGTGCAGCTCAATGAGCTGGGGGTGCTGCAAACGCCGATCCTGCTGAGCAATACCTTCGCCGTCGGCACGCTGTTCAACGCCATGGTGCGGCGCAGCTGCCAACGTTATCCGCAGATTGGCCGCGGCGGCGCCACCCTCAATCCGCTGGTGCTGGAGTGCAACGACGGTTATCTGAACGACATTCAGGCCATGGCGGTGCGCGAAGAGCACGTGTTCAGCGCGCTGGATAATCTCTCGAGCCGTTTTGATCGCGGCAGCGTCGGCGCCGGGCGCGGCATGAGCAGTTTTGGCCTGAAGGGCGGCATCGGCACCGCCTCGCGCTACTGCCCGGGGCTGGGGGCGACGCTGGGGGTGCTGGTGCTGGCCAACTTCGGCACCCTCGACTCGCTCACGCTGAGCGGCGTGCGGGTGGGGCCGGCGCTGGCCGCCGAGTTGGCGGATCCGCCGCCGCAGGTGGACGCCGGGTCGATCATCATCATTATCGCCTGCGATCGGGTGCTGGACAGCCGGCAACTGGGCCGCATCGCCAAGCGCGCCGGCGCGGGGCTGGGCCGGGTCGGCAGCCATTGGGGGCACGGCTCCGGCGATATCGCGCTGGCGTTTTCCACCCGGCTGCAGGGCGCGGCGCTGCCGGATGAACGGCTGGAGCCGCTGTTCGCCGCCGCCGCGGACGCCACCGAATACGCGGTGCTGGACGCGCTGCTGAGCGCCGAGAGCGTCAGCGGTTTCCAGCAGCATTCGCGCGCGGCGTTGTGGCCGCTGCTCGATCGTTTGGCCGATCGCGGCCCGCATTAACCGGCGCCGGATCGCTTCGACGACGATCCGGCACAGCACGATCCCACAACGGAAAATTCCCTCCTGACATTAATCTGCCTGAATAATAGGCTACGCTAACTATTAACCTGTTGCTCAATGTTCACCCGCGAGCGCAGCCGACGATTCCCATAAAAAAATGATTCTCGCCGTACGCATTGACGCAGTGCGGCATTTTGGAGCTATGAGCAATGACAATATCGCAAGTCCCGCTTTCGCGGCGGCGGTTTATCGTCGGCGCCGGAGCGTTGGTGATCGGCGCGTATCTGCCGTCCACCGGCGCGCTGGCCAGAACGAGCGCCGCAGCTGCGCCAGGCGCCCCGGCGCTGGACGCCAACGCCTTCGTGCAGGTCGGCGCCGACGGCATCGTCACCGTGATCAGTAAACACACCGAAGTGGGCCAGGGGGTCTACACCGGCATGGCGACGCTGGTCGCCGAAGAGCTCGACGCCGACTGGGCGCAGGTGCGCGTCGTCGCCGCGCCGGTGGACACCAGCGTCTACAAGAACCTGTCGTTCGGCTTCCAGGGCACCGGCGGCTCCAGTTCGGTGGCCAACGCCTATGAGCAGATGCGCCGCATGGGCGCCATGGCGCGCGCGCTGCTGGTGCAGGCCGCCGCGCAAAGTTGGAAAACCTCGGCGCAGGAAATCACCGTGCAGGCGGGCAGGATCCGCCACGCCGCCAGCGGCCGGGAAGCGGGCTTCGGCGAATTCGCCGCGCTGGCCGCCACGCTGCCGCCGCCCGATCCCGCCAGCCTGCCGCTGAAGGACCCGGCCAATTTCACCCTGATCGGCAAGGCCGGCGGGCTGCACCGCGTCGACTCGCTGGCGAAAACCAACGGCAGCGCGCAGTTCTCGCAGGACATCCACGAGCCGGGCATGCTGACCGTCACCATCAAGAAATCGCCGCGTTTTGGCGGCCGGGTGGCGTCGTTTGACGCCAGCCGCGCGCTGGCGGTGCCGGGCGTGGTGGCGGTGAAGCAGACCGACACCGGGGTGGCGGTGTACGCCAAAAATACCTGGGCGGCGATCCAGGGCCGCGATCGGCTGCGGGTGGAGTGGGATGACGCGCAGGCCGAGCGGCGCAACACCGGGGAAATCTACGCCGAGTTCCGCCGGGTGGCGCAAAAAACCGGCGTGCTGGCGAAGAGCCATGGCAAACCGGACGAGATCTTCGATAAGGCCGACAGGGTGATCGAAGCCGAATATACCTTCCCGTATGTGGCGCATGCGCCGATGGAGCCGCTGGACGGTTACCTGTTCTGGGACGGCGAAAGCGTCAGGGCGCGCTACGGCTGCCAGATCCAGACTCTCGACCACAAGCAGCTGTGCGATCTGTTCCAGCTGCCGCCGGAAAAAGTGCAAATCGACACCATTCTGGCCGGCGGCAGCTTCGGCCGACGCATCGATCTGGGCAACCCGACGCTGGGGCCGGATCTGGCGGCGGACATGGCGGCGGCGGCCAAGGCTATCGGCCCCGGGCACGGGGTGAAGGTGGTATGGACGCGCGAGGACGACATCCGCAACGGCTGGTACCGGCCGATGATCCTGCACCGGCTGCGCGGCGCCATTCGCGGCGGCAAAGTGGTGGGCTGGACCGATACCGTGGTGGGGCATTCCTGGACGCTCAACAGTGCGATGACCGCGCTGGTGGTCAACGGCCTCGATCTGATGATGGTCGAGGGCGCCAGCGAGCTGCCTTATACCTTCGAAGCCTTCCGTTGCGACGCGCACATCGTGCCGGGCAAGGTGCCGACCACCTCGCTGCGTTCCGTCGCCAGCACCCATACCGGCCATGCGGTGGAGAGCTTCATCGATCAGCTGCTGCAGGAGACCGGGCAGGATCCGGTCGAGGGTCGGCTGGCGCTGATGGGCGACGCGCCGCGCGAAGCCGGGGTATTGCGGGCGGTGGCCAAGGCCGCCAACTGGCAGGGCGCCAGGGTAGTGGACGGCCGCGCGCGCGGGGTGGGCGTCGCCAAGGCGTTCGACACCCGGGTGGCGCAGATAGCGGAAGTGTCTATCGGCGAAGGCGGCATTCCGCGGGTGCACAAGGTGTGGTGCGCGGTGGACTGCGGCGTGGCGGTGAATCCCGACGTGATCCGCGCGCAGATTGAAGGCGGCATCGGCTACGGCCTGAGCATGGCGCTGTACGGCAACATCACGCTGAAAGACGGGGTGATCGAGCAATCCAACTTCAACGATTTCCGCCCGCTGCGCATCGATGAAATGCCGGAGATCGAGGTGATTATCGTGCCCTCGAGCGAGAAGCCGACCGGGGTCGGCGAACTGGGCGTGCCGACCATCGCGCCGGCGGTCGGCAATGCGCTGGCGCTGCTCGGGCGGCCGCGCACCTCGCTCAGCCTGCCGTTACATCAACCCAACCGCGACGCCGGCGTCTGACAAGGAGAGAACCGCATGATGACCTTAACCGTAAACGACCAGCCGCTGAGCTTCGACGGCGATCCCCATATGCCGCTGCTGTGGTTCTTGCGCGATGAAGCCGGGCTGACCGGCACCAAATTCGGCTGCGGCATCGCCATGTGCGGCGCCTGCACCGTGCATCTGGACGGGGTGCCGGTGCGCTCGTGCATGACGCCGGTTTCCGCCGCGGTCGGCAAGAAAATCACCACCATCGAAGCCATAGGCGCAACGCCGGCGGGCAAGGCGGTGCAGGAGGCCTGGGTCGATCTGGACGTGGTGCAGTGCGGCTACTGTCAGTCCGGACAGATCATGAGCGCCAGCGCGCTGCTGGCGCAAAGCAAAAATCCGAGCGATGCGGACATTGACGCGGCGATGAGCGGCAACGTGTGCCGCTGCGCGACCTACGTGCGCATTCGCGCCGCCATCCATCAAGCCGCCAAGGCGCTGGACTAGGGAGAGATGCGATGAGCAACGCCTTGAAAGGGCTGTTATGGCTGATTGTCGCGGTGGTGGTGATCGCGGGCGGTTATGCGCTCTACACCCTGCTGCGGCCGACCGGCCCGGAGCCTGCGGCGCCGATCGCCGGCGCGCCGGCCGGCATTACCGATAAGCTGGCGCGCGGCGAATACCTGGCGCGCGCCGCCGACTGCGTGGCCTGCCACACCGCACCGGGCGGCACGCCGTTTGCCGGCGGCTTCGCCTTCAAGCTGCCGTTCGGCACGATCTACGGCACCAACATCACCGCCGACCCGGAGACCGGCATCGGCAACTGGAGCGACGAGCAGTTCGTGCGTGCGGTGCGCGAGGGGGTTGGCCCGCAGGGCAACCTGTACCCGGCGATGCCTTACACGTCGTATACCGGCCTGAGCCGCGACGACGTGCTGGCGATCAAGGCCTATCTGTTCAGCCTGCCGCCGGTGAAACAGGCCAATCCGCACAACGATCTGCCGTTCCCGTTCAACCAGCGTTGGGGCATGAAGTTCTGGAACCTGGCGTTCTTCGATGAAAAACGCTTCGAACCGGATCTCAACAAGGATGAACAGTGGAATCGCGGCGCCTATCTGGCGACGGCGCTGGGCCACTGCAGCGAATGCCACACGCCGCGCAACCTGGCGTTTGGCATCAACCAGAGCAAGCACCTCAGCGGCGAGGTGATCCAGGGCTGGTTCGCCGCCAACATCACCCCGGACAAACAGACCGGCATCGGCGGCTGGAGCGAACAGCAGCTGTCGCAGTATCTGGCGACCGGGCATGCCGAAGGGCGCAGCAGCGCCGCCGGGCCGATGGCGGAAGCGGTGGAGAACAGCCTGCAGTTCCTGACGCCGGAGGATAACCTGGCGCTGGTGAAATACCTGCGCGATATCGAACCGATCGCCGGCGACAGCGCCGCCGCGGTCAACCTGCAGCCGAAGGGCGCCCTGGGCTCCAGCCCGGTGTTGCCGGGCGGGCAGGATCGGTCTCTCGGCCGCCGGCTGTTCGCCGGAGACTGCAGCGGCTGCCACCAGTGGAACGGCCCGGGCCGCCAGAGCAAATATGCGTCGCTGGTCGGCAGCACCGCGGTGAACGATCCGCAGGGCCGCAGCGTGGTGCAGGCCATTCTCAAAGGCACGCGCATCAGCATTGGCGAACAGCATGAGGTGATGCCGCAGTTCGGCAACGCTTACTCTGACGAGGAAGTGGCGGCGGTCGCCAACTTTGTGGTCGGCCACTTTGGCGACAAGCAGGGGACGGTCACCGCCGGGCAGGTGGCTGAACAGCGCAAACAGTAACGGCACGGCGAGGGGGCGGCAGGCCCCCTCGCCAGCGGGATCAGCTGCGACGTCGCGACATCACCAGCTTGTCTTTCGGCCGATCCCGCCAGTCGTCAGGCCGATTGTTGAAGTTGTCCGCCAGCAGATAGGCCGGGGTTTTCGCCAGCCAGTCGGATAACGAGATGTCCTGGTAAATGCCGTTATCCAACACGATCAGCACTTTCAGATCCTCATCGCCGATATTCTCGATATAATGCCCGAAGCCCTGCGGCACATAGCCGACGTCGGTTGGCGCATATTCCTCGGTCTGCACATGGCCGTGCGAACTGAATACCGTCATGCGGCCCTTGCCGGAAATATAATATTGCCATTCGTTGGCGTTCGGGTGCCAGTGCAATTCACGCACCGCGCCGGGCTTAACGATTTCGATAATGCCGGTGATGGTGGTGGAAATCGGGAATTCCTTCGAAGAAACCAAATGCACGCTGCCGGCGTCATTTTCAAAGAAGGGCTTTTTCTTCATTAATTCATAGCGGTGAGTCAGCGGGGAATTATTCAGGCCGCCGTCGTTGGCGGGCAGCGGCAATGCAGGCGGCACCGCGCCGCCGACAATATAGGCCTCGCCCTGTTTGGCTTTGGAAAATACCGCCGCCGGCATGTTCACGCTTTTTTCCAATACCTCTTTCGGCATATGCGCCACCCAATCGGTAATGCTGAAGGTGCCGAATTCAGAGAAGTGGCCGTTATCGAAGGTCAGGACGAAATGCGCGCCGTCCGCCAACGCCTGGATGGAGTGGCCATAGCCCTTGGGGAAGTACCAGACGTCGCCGGGGCCGAAATCCGCCACCTCGCAGTTGCCCTGCGGATCGATAATGGTGATGCGCGCGTGCCCCTCCAGCATAAATGCCCATTCGGCGGCGATGGCGTGCCAGTGCAACTCGCGCACGCCGCCCGGCTCCAGCGTCATGTCTACGCCGGCTACGCCCTCGGAGATCGGAAATTGCTCGACGGTGGCCTCGCGCGCCCAGCCGCTGGGCAGGCTGCGTTTTTTGCTGTCGGTGAACTTGTATTTATAGAGATGCTGCGCATCGGCAGGCGGCTGATAGCCGCTGGGGGGCACGATATTGCGATGGTCGTCGGCGGCGGCGGATTTAATCATGCTGCCCATAACGCCTGCGGCCGCCGCGCTCACGGCGGAGACCTTTAATATATCACGACGCGATAACATATCTCTTTTCTCCAGTATAATACCGAACGTCCGCCAAAGGCAGACGGCAGGGACGGTTTGATTTTAATTAAAATGATTTTCGTTACCGACACTCATGGCGGCGACCATTAAATCCTAGTGATTAATTTTTATCTCGGCAGATTTTATTTGTTTGCTTTCGTTGCTGGTTTAACGATGGTTTAATTATTGGCTGGAATTTAAATTAATCACGGCGATCAATTAAAATAATCGCCATTAAAAATAAATGAACAATCAACGCAGCTCATTTTTATGCGGTGCGGTGGTTATTTTTATTGTTATATTTTTCGGTTGGCAATAGGGCATTGCGCCAAAACGGGGCGCGCGGCCACATTGCAGTGCGTTTTCGTTAAAGCGTGATGACATTCACAAAGCTGGCTTAAGGCTATTGCTGAATATTGGCGAGTATGGCGATACTTTTGCCGCGGCCAGCCAGGCCGCACAACCATTTTTATTGCGGCGTGTTACTGCTCAGGCAGGCAAGACCAAAATAGGAATGCACTTCTCCTTGTGACGAGGCGCATTTCCATTTTGGTCTTTTTTTTTGTTTTTTTACCGGGGAAAACGATGGATTACCAACAACTTGGCTTGGAAATACTGGCGCGTGTCGGCGGCAAGGGCAACGTCAGCAAACTGACGCACTGCGCGACCCGACTGCGCATGGAATTCAACGACGACGGCAAGGTAGAGGCGAAGGCGATCGAAGCCTTGCCGGGCGTGATCAGCGTGGTGGAGCGCGGCGGCCAGTTCCAGATAGTGGTCGGCAACAATGTGCAGCAAACCTTCCGCGCGCTGCAAAAAGAGCTCGGCGAGCCACCGGCGGGCCGCCGGCAACCGCGGCCGAAAGGCGGGGTTGTTTCGCGGATTATCAGCGTGATCTCCACCACCTTCACCCCGGTGATACCGGCGATCACCGGGGCGGGGATGATCAAGGCGCTGCTGGCGATCCTCAAGCTGACCGGGGCGATAGATCCCGCCAGCCCGACTTACCGCCTGCTGGATACCGTCGCCGACGCGGCCTTTTTCTTCCTGCCGGTGCTGCTGGCCTACGGCGCCTCGATCAAGTTCGAATGCAATCCGATTTTGGCGATGACCATCGCCGGCGCCTTGCTGCACCCCAATTTGGCGCAGATGCTGGCGGCGGGCGCGGCGATTGACTTTATCGGCATTCCGGTGCGGCTGGCGGACTATGCCGGCTCGGTGCTGCCGATAATCTTCACCGTGTGGCTGATGTCCTATATCGAACGATTCGCCGAGAAGGTCTCGCCGACGATGATAAAATTCTTCACCAAGCCGATGATCATCCTGCTGGTCACCGCGCCGCTGGCGCTGGTGGTGGTCGGGCCGTTCGGCATTTTCCTCAACGATTTGGTGGCCGCCGGCGCGGCGATCATCGACGGCAAGGCCAGCTGGCTGATCCCGATGCTGATGGGCGGGCTGCAACCGTTCCTGGTGATCACCGGTACCGCCTGGGCGATGACGCCGATCGCCACCGGGCAATTGACCCGGAACGGCTTCGAGATGATTAACGGGCCGGGCATGCTGGCGTCCAACATCGCGCAGGGCGCGGCGACGCTGTGCGTGGCGTTGCGCACCAGGAATAAAAATCTGCGTCAGCTGGCGTCTTCCGCCGGGTTTACCGCGCTGTTGGGCATCACCGAGCCCTCGCTGTACGGGGTGACGCTGAAACTGCGCAAACCGTTGATCGCCGCGATGATCGGCGGCGGCTGCGCCGGCATTTATGCCGGGCTGAGCGGCCTGGTGCGCTACGCGTTCGTTTCTCCGGGGTTGGCGGCGCTGCCGGCGTTTATCGGCGAGAACCCGATGAACATCGTCCACGCGTTGATTACCTGCGCCATCGCTATCGTCGTGACCTTCGCCCTGACCTGGATCCTCGGCTTTGAGGATCCGCAGGAGGAGGGCGACGCGATGCCGCAGGCGGCGGAGCGGGCAGGCGAAGCCGCGATCTTCAGCCCGCTGACCGGCCAACTGGTGGCGCTGGAGCAGGTCAACGACGACGTGTTTTCTCAGGGATTATTAGGTCAGGGCGTGGCTGTGGTGCCGCGGGAAGGCGTGTTGCGCGCACCGTTGGACGGCGAAGTGGTGACCTTCCTGCCATCGAAACACGCGGTGGGCATCAAGGGCGACAACGGCGTCGAACTGCTGCTGCATATCGGCATCGACACCGTCAACCTCGGCGGGCGGCACTTCGAATCCGGGCTGCAGATCGGCGATCGGGTCAAGGTGGGCGATGAGCTGGTGCGCTTCGATATCGCGGCGATCGCCAAATTGGGTTACGACCTGACGACGCCGGTGCTGGTGGTCAACAGCGACGAGTTCCCGCGGCAGAAGCTACATAAGCCGGGCGCGGTCGGCGCGGGCGACCTGATTATTACCCTGAATACGCACAAGGAGCAGGCATGATTTATCAACGGCTGAACGATTTCCCCGCCGATTTTTTGTGGGGCGCCTCGACCTCCGCCTATCAGGTGGAAGGGGCTTGGGATGAAGACGGCAAAAGTCCGTCGATAGTTGATATGCTCGATCACCCGCAGGGGACGGCGGATTTTCAGGTCGCCAGCGATCACTATCACCGCTTTCGCGAAGACGTGGCGCTGTTCGCCGAACTGGGGCTGAAGGCCTACCGCTTCTCGGTCGCCTGGACCCGCGTGCTGCCGGCGGGCACCGGCGAGGTCAACCCGGCCGGGCTGGCGTTTTACCGCCAGCTGATCGATGCGCTGCTGGCGCATGGCATAGAGCCGGTGGTGACGCTGTACCATTTCGATCTGCCTTACGTGCTGGAGCAACAGGGCGGCTGGTCGAATCGCGCCACCATCGACGCTTTCGTCGCCTACGCCGGCGTGCTGTTCGACGCCTTCGGCGACCGGGTGAAATACTGGCTGACCATCAATGAACAGAACACCATGATCCTGCACCCCGGGGCCATCGGCATGCCCAAGGGCGGCGCGCTGCCCGCCAAACGGGTGCTGTATCAGCAGAGTCACCATATGCTGGTGGCCCAGGCCCGGGTGATGGCCCTGTGCCATCAGCGCTGCCCCGGCGGGAAAATCGGCCCGGCGATCAACACCACCTCGATGTATCAGGAAACCTGCCATCCGCTGGACGCCATCGCCGCCCACAACTGGGAAACGCTGCGCTGTTGGAGCTTTCTCGACGTGGCGGTGCACGGCCGTTACAACCCGCTGGCCTGGCGCTATCTGCAGGATCGCGGCCTGGCGCCGGAGATGGCGCCGGCAGATGCGGCGCTGTTGCAGGCGGGAAAGCCGGATTATGTGGCGATCAATTACTATTCCACCGCCACCATCGCCGCCAGCCGCGGCGACGGCTCGGACGTGAGCGCGCGCGCCGGCGATCAGCAAATCATGCTGGGTGAACCGGGCGTGTATCGCGCGGCGGAGAATCCGTTTGTCGGCAAAACACGCTACGGCTGGGTGATCGACCCGGTCGGGCTGCGGCTGACGCTGCGCAAAACCTATGAACGCTATCATTTGCCGATATTAATCACCGAAAACGGCATCGGCGCGCCGGATGAGTTGCAGGCCGATGGTACAATCGACGACGATTATCGCATCGAGTTTATGCGCCGGCATGTCGAACAGATGCTGCTGGCGATCAACGACGGCGTGGACTTGCTCGGTTACTGCCCGTGGGCGGCTATCGACGTGGTCAGCACGCATCAGGGGTACGCCAAGCGTTACGGGTTCATCTACGTGAACCGCGGAGAGCAGGATCTGAAGGATTTGCGGCGCATCAGGAAACGCAGTTTTGGCTGGTATCAGCGGCTGATTGCCGCCAATGGCCGGCTTGACCGATAAAACAGAGGGTTGCGGCGGAGACGATGAAAGTCATTAAGGTGCTCAATAACAGTCTGGTGTTAACGGCGGACGACGATAACCGCGAAGCTATCGTGATGGGTAAGGGTATCGGCTTTAACAGCAAAGCGGGTGACGTTCTCGATTCGGCCGTTATTGAGAAAATTTATGTGGTGCAGGACGGCCAAAAGGGCCGCGATTATCTGCGGCTGATTGAAAGCGCGCCGGAAGAGCACATCGAGATCGTGCAGATGATCCTCAATGAAGCCAACCGGCAGCTTAACGGCAGAATCAACGAACAGATTTTCTTCACCCTGGCGGACCATATCAGCTTCGCCATCGAGCGCTATCACAAGGGCATCGCCATTCAAAATCGGCTGCTGTTCGAGGTTAAACGCTTCTATCCGCAGGAGTTTGCGGTGGGGCTGCGGGCGCTGGCGCACATCAACCGGCGCCTGAAGATCACCCTGCCGGAAGAAGAGGCGGGCAATATCGCCTTTCATCTGGTTAACGGCCAGACCGACGTGCAAAACATGGAGCATACGCTGCTGGCGGTGAAGATGCTGAAAGACATTTTCAACATCATCAAGTATCACTTTCGCATCGATATCGATACGGATTCCCTGAACTACGCGCGCTTTTTGCTGCATATGCAGTTTTTCATTCAACGCATGATCGAAGGCCAGCAGGTGCGCTCGAAAGACGACTTTATCTTCTCTCAGGTGACCGCGGAGTACCCGCATGCCTATCGCGGGGCGTTATTGATCCGCGATTACGTGAAGAATTTGCTGCAGATGGAGATGTCGAACGACGAACTGCTGTATCTGGTGATCCACCTGACGCGCATCGCCAGTCAGGCGGAGTAATCGGCCAGCGCCGTCTCGGCCACCAATTGGCGAAAGCGTTCAACCATGGCCGAGGTCTGGTTGCTGCGCAGCGCCAGATACAGCGGGGCGCTGAGCTGCGCATCTGCGGCAATGGCGCGGTAAACGATGCCGTCGCCGCTTAACCGGCGCATGGAGGCCGGTACGATCGACAGGCCCAAACCGGCGCCGACCAGGCTGAGGGTGGCCGGCAGGCGCGGCGCTTCCTGCACGATGCGCGGGCTGAAACCGGCGCGGTGACAGGCGGCCAGAATGGCGTCGTACAGCCCCTGGCCGGCCGGGCGACGGTAGAGAATAAAGGCTTCGTGGGCCAGCGCATCCAGCGGCAGCGGCGCCGGGCTTTCCACCGCCAGCCGATGGCCCACCGGCAGGGCGGCGATCATCGGTTCGCTGAGCACCGGCTCGACGGTCAATCCGGGAATGCCGCTGGCCGGCGAGCGCACGAAGGCGACGTCGAGCCGCTGATCCACCAGGGCGTCCATCAATTCACCGCTGCCGGCCTCTTCCAGCTGGGTGGCGATGCCCGGCAAAATGTCGCGGTAGCGGCGCAGCAGGTTGGGCACGAACGGATGCAGCGCGGCGGAGCTGGTGAAGCCGATGGCGATATGCCCCTGTTCACCGCGCGCGGCGCGGCGCACCGCCTCGGTGAGATGTTCCGCGCGGGCCAGCAGGGCGCGCGCTTCGTCAAACAGCACCTTGCCCGCTTCGGTAACGCGCACCCCGCGCGGCAGCCGCTGCAGCAGCTTGACCTCCAGCTCGTCTTCCAGCCCCTGCAGCAAGCGGGTCAGCGGCGGCTGCTGAATAAACAGCCGCTCGGCGGCGCGGGTGATGTTGCCTTCTTCCACTACGGTAACGAACGCCCGCAGGCGCCGCAGTTCAATGGCTGCCATACCTTCAGGGTATCCTTGGTTTATCTGAAATGCATTAGACATCATGGCATGGCGGCGCGCATGATACCAGCCATCAAAAATAAGCGATGTGGAACTGCAATGTCTGATGCGAATGCGTTAAACAACCGCCCGCAGGGCAAGCCGGGCAACGGCGAGCTGTTTTTGGGTTTTTTGTGGCTGGGCCTGATTGGCTTTGGCGGCGTGCTGCCGCTGGCGCGCAGCATGCTGGTGGAGCAACGGCGCTGGCTGAGCGGCGAACAGTTTACCGAGCTGCTCGGGCTGTGCCAGTTTCTGCCCGGCGGCAATGTGATCAACCTGTCGGTGGCGGTGGGCATGGAGTTCCGCGGCCTGCGCGGCGCGCTGTGCGCCTTGCTCGGGCTGATCAGCGCGCCGACGGCGATCGTGGTGGGGTTGGGCATGGTGTACGCCCGCTTTCAGGACGACCCGCATGTCCAGCACGTTTTTGCCGGCTTGGCGGCGGCGGCGGCCGGGCTGCTGCTGTCCACCGGGCTGAAAATGCTGCTGCCGCTGCGCGGTAAATGGCCGGCGTTGGCGGTTGTCGCGCTGGCATTGGTCGCCATCGCCTGGCTGCGCTTGCCGCTGCTGCCGACCATGCTGGTGCTGGCGCCGCTGAGCATTCTGCTGATGTGGCGGATGCCGTCATGATCGGCGTACTGATCGCGCTGGCGATGATTTTCACCGAGCTTTCGCTGCTGGCGTTCGGCGGCGGCATGACCATACTGCCGGAGATGCAGCGGCAGGTGGTGGAGGTGCATCAGTGGATGAGCGCCCGGGAGTTCAGCGCGCTGTTCGCCATGGCGCAGGCCGTGCCGGGGCCGAACATGATGATCGTGCCGCTGGTCGGCTGGCACGTCGCCGGTTGGGCGGGGCTGCTGGTGTCTTCAGTCGCCAAATTCGGGCCGTCTTCGATCGTCACGCTGTTGGTGATGGGCGCCTGGCGGCGCTTCAAGGATCGGCCGTGGCGGCGCATCGTACAGGCCGGGCTGGTGCCGCTGACCGTTGGGCTGGTGGCGGCCAGCGGGGTGTTGATCGCCGAAGCCTCGGCGCCCAACTGGCCGCTGGCGGCGATCGTTGCGCTGGCCACCGCGCTGAGCATGAGCAAGCGCATTCACCCGCTGTGGGTGTTGGCCGGCGGCGCCGCGCTCGGGCTGCTGATGGCCTGAGCGCCGTTAGCGCGGGGTCAGCATAAAGCGTGAAGGGCCGTTGCGGTCGACCAATTCATAGCGTTTTGGCGCGGTCAGCGCCAGAAACGCCACCATGCCGCCGTCGGCGTTGGTCAGCGTCATGCCGTCCGGCGTCGGCCGCCAGGCGACCGGCGCTTCTTTCAGCGCCAGCGGCTGCAGGCACTGCGGCGAAGCGCTGAAGCGATAGGCGTTGGTGTCCGCCACTTTTTCGTCGCTCAGCTCGACGTCGCAGGCTACGCCGCCGCCGTCGATGGCGCTCAGCCGCCAATGGCCTTTCAGCGCGGAAGGTTCCGGCAACGGCAGTGAACTGCCCAGCGCACTGCTGCACAATAAGCTCATAACGACTCCTGTCAGGGTGGCGCGGCGTAACGCGCGCGCAGGGAAAAAGGTCGGCATCGGTCACTCCTTTCGGCTATCCGTACACACCTTAGCACGTTACCGGGGCGCCGGTGAGCGAAGGGCAGGCCATTTTAAACCTCGTTTATTCTGAGTGAACATTGAGAAAACGCGGCTGAAAAACGAGCCATTATCAGATTTTTGTTAATGTACTCTTATTAATTCATTGTCGTGTCGGCAGTTTATTTCGAGCCGGCCAGCGAATTTTAACCTTGTACTCCCGGCGCTGCAGCCGCATTTCCTGGCCCGCTGACTATACTGGACATCCGTAAGCGCAAGCTTGCATTAGAGGTACTGATGAATAGTCTTACCGATCCCGTGGGTTCCGTTGTGTACAAGGAGAATGCAATGAGCCGTAACCAGCATGACATTTTGCAAGATGATGATGAGTTCACCAGCCTGGCCGCCACATCCCCCGACGATCATAACGATCGGTTCTACTATCACCAGCCCGGCAGCATCTACGACGGCTTCGGCTACGGCGCGGTGCTGACGCTGGGCAACGCCAACCTTTACAGCAACCAGCGCGGCGGCGAACCGATCGCTAACCTCGGCAAAAACCGCGACAACTACGGTTTCGACCGCGCCGCCGATCAGCTGACGCGCAGCGGCCTGACGCATAACGGCGATCGGGTTGATCACCAGTCGGTGGATTTGACCTACTCGTTTCTGACGCAAAGCGCGCTAGACCGCATCGGCCAGACCGGCGACGGCGACAAGGGGCTACAGCCGTTGACCCAGGCGGCGCAGGCGCAGGCGCTGAAATCGATGCAGGCCTGGGCCGACGTGGCGAACGTCACCTTTACCGAAGCGCCGTCGACCGATCTCAATCACCGGGCGGACATCACCTTCGCCTACTTTACCCTGCGCGCCGACGGCAGCGTGGCGGCAGGCAGCGGTGAGAAAGCCATCAACGCCTATGCCTACTATCCGCCCACTTCACGGCCCGGCGCGGATAACAGCGACGCCGGCACGGTGTGGTTCAACAAGAACTTCGCCACCCACCAGGCACCGGTTTCCGGCGACTTCAGCAGCCAGACGTTTACCCACGAACTGGGGCATGCGCTGGGGTTGTCGCACCCGGGGGCCTACGACGCAGCGCGGGGCAACCCGAGTTACCAACATGACGCCGAGTACTACCAGGACTCGCTGCAGTACTCGATCATGAGCTATTTCGACGCCTCCTACACCGGCGCGGACGCCAAAGGGGTCTACGGCTACGGCCCGATGGTCGATGACATCGCCGCCATCCAGAAACTGTACGGCGCCAATATGAGCACCCGCACCGGCGATACCGTCTATGGCTTCAATTCCAACACCGGGCGCGATTTTCTGACGGCGACGGCGGATAACGGCCAGCCGGTCAACTTTGCGGTGTGGGACGCCGGCGGCAACGACACGCTGGATTTCTCCGGCTACGGCCAACAGCAGACGATCAATCTGAACGACGGCGCCTTTTCCAGCGTGGGCGGCGGTGAGCAGAACGTGGCCATCGCCCGCGGCGCGATCGTCGAGAACGCCATTGGCGGCAGCGGCCGCGACGTGATTATCGGCAACGATCAGGACAACCTGCTGGCGGGCAACGCCGGTTCCGACGTGCTGTACGGCGGGCTGGGCGCCGATCATTTGTGGGGCGGCAAAGACGCCAATAACTTCACCGATTATTTTGTTTATCTCAGCGCCAAAGAGTCCACCCCGACGGCGTTCGACGTGATTGAGGATTTCGAACACGGCATCGACAAGATCGATCTCTCCGGTCTGCGCTTCAACGATAGCCTGAGCGAGCTGCGCTTTATCGACGCCGACAGCGGATTCAGCGGCCGGTCAGGGGAGATCCAGCTCAACTTCGACGCCTTCAGCGGCACCACCGATCTGCTGCTGAACACCCAAAACCACGGCTATGCCGCCGACTTCAAGATCCAGGTGGTCGGGCAGGTGGAGCAGAGCGATATTTTGTTTGCCTGATCGGCTGATAAGAATCAGAAAAAGGGCCATTCGGCCCTTTTGTCACTTCACTGTTCAACCTCTGCGGTTTCCAGCGCAAAGGAGCCGGTGGCGACATCGCCGTCGCGCCGATAGTGCGCGAGGATCACGCCGGTGGGCGAGACGATGGAGCGGGCCAGCCTGAAGGCCGCCGGCGCCGCGTCGTCGCCAAACAGCCGCTTGCCGCCGCCGAGCATCAGCGGGTAGGTCAGCAGGCGCAGCTCGTCCACCAGATCGTGCGCCAGCAACAGCTGGACCAGCTCGCTGCTGCCCTGAACCAACAACGCCGGCCCCTGGCCGTTTTTCAGCTCGTGCAGGCGGGCGACGATGTCCCGCCCCAGCCACTGGCTGTTTTGCCACCCCAGCGTCTCGCCGTGATGGGTGGCGACGTATTTGGTCGCCTGATTGAAGGTCCTGGCGATATCGGCGGTGAGCCGCTCGAAGCCTTCCGCGTCGGGCTCGGTGGCGATATGCGGCCAGTAGGCGGCGAAAATGTCGTAGGTGCGGCGGCCCAACAGCAAATCGAAGGGCTGGGCAAAGGTCTCGCCCATGGCTTCGGCGATGGCGTCGTCCCAATAGGGCACCGTCCAGCCGCCGAAGCGGAAACCGCCGGTGAGGTCTTCTTCCGGTCCGCCCGGCGCCTGCATAACTCCGTCAAGGCTGATGAACGCGCCGACGATAATGTGTCGCATGGCTGTCTCCTGCAGTGCAATCGCTGCTCAAAGTTTAGCCGCGGCGGGCCGGCATCGCCAATCCGTCGGCTAAGGCCGCAGCGCCTTGAGCAGCGCCTGGTTAAACCGCTCGGGTTGTTCCATCTGCGGCGCATGGCCCAGCCCCGGGAACTCGACCAGCGTGGCGTGCGGGATCAGCTTCGCCGCCTGTTTGCCCAGCACCTCGTAGTGGCCGAGCGTCGCCTTGACCGCCGGCGGGGCGACGTCGCTGCCGATGGCGGTGGTGTCGGCGGTGCCGATCATCAGGGTGGTCGGGGTTTGCAGATCTTTGAATTCGTAGTACACCGGCTGGGTGAAGATCATGTCGTAGATCAGCGCCGAATTCCAGGCCACCAGCCGGTGCCCCGGCCCGTTGTTCAACCCGGCCAGCATGTCCACCCAGCGATCGTACTCCGGTTTCCAGCGCCCGACGTAATAGGTCTTCAGCTCATAGCTGCGAATGCCTTCGGCAGAGGTTTTCAGCTCGCGCTCGAACCATTGATCGACGCTGCGCCACGGCACGCCTTTGGCCTTCCAGTCTTCCAGCCCGATCGGGTTGACCATCACCAGCCGTTCGACCGCCTGCGGGTACATCAGGCTGTAGCGCGTCGCCAGCATGCCGCCGGTGGAATGGCCGACGATTATCGCCTTGCCGATTTTGAGGTTTTGCAACAGGTCGCGGGTGTTTTGCGCCAGCTGCTGGAAGCTGTACTGATAATGCTGCGGCTTGGTGGAGGAGCAAAAGCCGATCTGATCCGGCGCAATGACCCGGTAACCGGCCTTGCTCAGCGCCTTGATGCTGTCCTGCCAGGTGGCGGCGCAGAAGTTTTTGCCGTGCATCAGCACCGCGGTGCGGCCGTTGGCTTCCCCCTCCGGCGGCACGTCCATGTAACCCATCTTCAACTGCTGCCCCTGCGAGCTGAAGCTGAATTGCTGCAGCGGGTAAGGGTAGTGGAAGCCCTGCAGCTCGGGGCCGTACTTCGGCGTTTGGTCGGCGGCCGCGGCGGTGAACGCGGCCAGCGCGCCGAACAGCAGCGCGCAGCGGGTCAATTTCAGCATCCTTAACTCCTGATGAAAACGGACAAGAGCCGAGTATAGCCGCAATAGCGCCGCCGCCGAAAGCCAGACGACGGCGCGGCGTCAGGCGCTGCGCAGCTGCCGTTGCCGCTCGAGCTGCTGCGTGAACTGCGGCGCGTCCCAGTCTTCGTCCAGCGCCTGCAGCAACAGCTGCTGCTGGGTCTGCGGCGCCAGCCCGCCGATCGGCGGATCGCTGTCGAGGTTGGTGGGGAAGGAATACCCGTCGGCGGCGGCGGCCACCAGCGCCGCCAGCCCGGCTTCGCCCAGGCCTCCCTGCCGATGGCGCTGCCGCAGCGCCGGGTAGATGGCCTGCAGCAGGCGCAGCCGGTTAACGGTCTCCATTGGTTTGCCGAATGCCGACGAGATCTGCAGCAGGTTGGCGATGCGCATCCGATCGGCGGTGAGGTTGTCGCCGGCGGCGTGGAACAGCGCCGGGTTGAAAAACAGCGCGTCGCCTTGTTCCAGCGGCAGCTGGATCGCATGACGCTGGAAATAGTCGATAAACGCCGGTTGGCGCCAGGCCAGGTAACCGCCCGCATAGCGCTGCGAGAACGGCAGCAGCTGGGTTGGGCCGGACTCCAGCGGCATCGCCGAATGCGCTACCGCGCCCTGCAGCGTCAGATATTGCGACAGCTGCTGCAGCGGCAGCGGGAAACGCTGCACGTCGCGGTTTTCCTGAAAGCCCAGGTGATAATCGCGGTGCGGCTGCTGCGCTTTGCCGCCGGGGCGCACGACGTTGACCTGCGCCGTCATCTGGTACCAGGGGCCAAGCCAGGCCTCGCTCACCAGCGCCAGCGTCGGGTTGGCGTAGTAGTCGATAAAGGCGTCCGCATCCTGTTCCGCCGCTTTCTGCAGCGAGTTCCAGATGCGGCCGTTGCTGCCGGCGGCGGCGAAGTGATCGCCACCGCCGCCGTTGGCGGATTCCGCCTGAAAAATCGCCTCGAACACCCGGTTATGGCGCGCAATCACCGCCAGATCCGGGTAGGCGTTTTTAATCACCAGCACGCCGGGGCCGCTGGACAATGCGCGGTGCAGTTCGCTGAATACCGCGACTTTGTCGGTTTGGGCGCTGTCGAGCAGCGTCTGAGCGCGGTAAATCAGCACCTTTTTCTGCGCATCGGCGGCCAGCGGATAATCGCTTAATGTTAGCTGTTGCTCACATAACGCCGCAAACTCGCTGACCGACAGCCGATCCGGGTGCAAAAACAGCGTGTTATTCATGGTGGTCCCCCCGTTACAGGCTCAGCGGCCGTTCTGGTTTCGGTGAGCCGCCGTCGCCGCAGCCGATCACCCCCTGGTCAAAATCGACGACGGCGCCGGTCATCATGCCGGACTCTTCAGACAGCATAAACGCCACCGCTCGCGCCACCTCCCGCGGTTTCAACAACCGGCCGAACGGTTGTTCCCGCTCGGCCTGCGCCAGCCAGTCGTCATTGGCGTCATGGTATTGACGCTGAATTTCATTTTCGTGCGGCGTATCCATCCAACCGATATTGAGGCCGTTGACCCGGATGCGATTGCGCATCGCGCTGAAGGCGACGTTTTTGGTCAGGGTGATCAGCGCGCCCTTCGAGGCGGCGTACGGCGCGAGGAACGACTGGCCGCCGTGCGCGGTAATGGTGACGATGTTAACGATCGCTCCGGCCACCCGATGTTTGATCATCACTTTGATCGCTTCCTGCATCAGGAAGAAGGGCGCGCGGATGTTAACGGCGAAGATGGCGTCGAACAGCTCCGGGGTGGTGTCGAGGATGGTGCCGCGGTCGGACATGCCGGCGCAGTTCACCAGGCCGTGCAAGGTGCCGAAGCTGCGCTCCGCCTCGGCGATCACCTTGCGGCAGGCCGCCGGATCGGCGATGTCCGCCGCAATAAAGTGGGCGTTGCAGCCGAGCGCGCGCAGCTTATCCACCTGAGCCGCGCCGGCCTGCCGGTTACGCCCGCACAGCATCAGCCCGGCGGCGCCGCGCTCCGCCAGCAGCTGCGCCACCGCCGCGCCCAGCCCCTGGGTGCCGCCGGTCACGACGTAATAGTTACCGGAAAACATTTTATTTACATCTTCACTCATCGCATTAGCCTCCGTTGATTTTTAATTTTAAAAATCAATTGGTTGTTTTTGTGTGTGGTCTTGCTATCGATAACCCTAGCATCTACATTTGGTTAACAAAACCTCACTAAAACCTCAAAAAGACCTCATGCGGAGGCGCAATGAAATTCTCTATCAAGCAGATCGCCGCGCAGGCCGGCGTCAGCAAAGCGACGGTGGATCGCGCGCTGCACCAGCGCGGCAAGGTGCACCCGCAAACGCTGCGGCGCATCGAGCAGGCGCTGCAGGATTTGGAAAGCCAGCAGCGCAGCCTGTTGGCCAGCGGCCGCACCCTGACGATCGACGTGGTGCTGCATACGCCGCAGCGTTTCAGCCAGCTGGTGAGCGACGCGCTTTGCAGCCAGCTAGGCGGCTTTGCGCCGTTTCGCGTTACGCTGCGCTTTCATATTTTCGAGCAGGCGAGCACCGAAGAACTGGCGAATACGCTGGAGCGCTGCCGCACGCTGGGCTCTTACGGCGTGATCCTCAAGGTGAGCGATGAGCAGCGGCTGAACGACGCCGTCGACCGGCTTTGGCAGCAGGGCATTCCGGTGGTGACGCTGGTGACCGACCTGCCGCAAAGCCGGCGCATCAGCTATATCGGCATGGACAACCGCGCCGCCGGGCGCACCGCGGCCTATCTGCTGGCGCGCTGGCTGCCGCCGGAGCCGCAGCGGGTGGCGGTGGTGCTCAGCAGCCAGGGTTTTCGCGGCGAAGAGGAGCGCGAGAGCGGCTTTCGGCAATGGTTGCGGGAGCGAGCGCCGCAGCTGCGGGTGCTGGAGATCAGCGGCGGACTGGGAGTGCACGCGCCAACGCTGGAGCGGGTGACGGATACCCTGCGGCGTTACCCGGATATCCACGCCGTCTACAGCGTCGGCGGCGGCAATTCCGCCATCGTGGCGGCGTTCGAACGGCTGCGGCGGCCGTTAAAGGTGTTTATCGGCCACGATCTGGATCGCGAGAATCGCCAGCTGCTGGCGCAGGAGAAAATCGACGCGGTAATCGACCATGATTTACAGCGAGATGCGCGCAGTACCTTTCAGATAATTCTGCAATACCACGGGTTTATTTCGGGCGAAGTCGCCGGACCGGCATTCTCAAGGGTGAACGTGGTCACGCCGTTCAATATTGGCATGGCATGACGGTTTTATTTCAGGGCTAAGTTATGCGATGCTTAAGCATTATTTATGCAAAAGGATCCTCGCATGTCCGATCTCTCCCGCTGCGCTTTTACCGAGGGCAGCGTTGCCTTGCCGGAAGGCTATGCCGACCGCACCGTCAACGTGCTATTGGCCGGCGATGACGTTTCCCCCTCGATCAATATTTCCCGCGATGCGTTGCAACCGGCGGAAGCCCTCGACGGCTACGTCAGCCGTCAGCTGGCAGCGCTGGGCCAAAGCCTGAAGGGCTGGGCGTTCAAGAGCCGCGAACCGGCGATGCTGGGCGGTGACCTGCTGGCCGGAGAATGGGTGCGCGCCAGCTACCTGCGCGACGGCAAACGCATCTGGCAAAGCCAGGCGGTATTTGCGCAGGCGGATGGCCGGGTGCTGGTGTTTACCCTGGCGATGGCGCGCAAGCTGACGCCGCAGGACGACGCGCTGCTGCAGCACGTGCTGAACAGCTATCGGGCGGCCTGAATCATGATGACCCTGCGTAAAAGGAACTTACCATGACCGAAGCGGCGCGCGTCGGCGATACCATCGGGCATTCGCACGCCCTGGCCGGGATGATCGCCGGCACCCTCGTCGGCGGCCTGATCGCCGCCGCCGGCGCGGTGGCGGCGGGCGCGCTGTTCGTCGCCGGCCTGGCGGCATCCTGCGTGGGCGTGGGCGTGCTGTTGATCGGCGCCAGCCTGGCGGTGGGCTATCTCACCGGCGAGGCGGCCACCGCGGCGCGTGACGGCATTGCCGACGCCGGGGCCGGCAGCCTGACGCCGAAGGGCAAGATTGTCACCGGTTCGCCCAACGTCTTCATCAACGGCAAACCGGCGGCCATCGCCACCGTCAGCCAGGTGGCGTGCAGCGACGACGGCCCGAGCATGCAGATGGCGCAGGGCTCCGACAAGGTCAGCATCAACGGCCAGCCGGCCGCGCGAGTGGGGGATAAAACCAACTGCGACGCGCAGGTGATGGAAGGCTCGCCCAACGTGTTCATCGGCGGCGGCACGGTGACCACGCTGCCGATTAAACCCGAAGTGCCGGACTGGCTGTACAAGGCTTCCGACCTGACGCTGCTGTTCGCCGGCCTGGTGGGCGGCGTGGGCGGCGCCGTCGGCAAGCTGGGCGCATTGGGCAAGATGCTCGGCAAGCTGCCCGGCATCAACAAGCTGGGGCGCGTCGCCTGCCGTTTTGGCACCTTGATGACCGCCACCGCCGCGGCCGGCATCATCGCCCGGCCGGTGGATATCGTCAGCGGCCAAAAATTCCTCGACGGCGAGGACGAACTCGATTTCGTGCTGCCGTCGCGCCTGCCGGTGGCCTGGCAACGTTACTGGCGCAGCGGCAACCCCGGCGACAGCGTGCTGGGGCGCGGCTGGAGCCTGTTCTGGGAGAGCAGCCTGCAGACCTGGCAGGACGGCCTGGTGTGGCGCGCGCCTTCCGGTGACTATGTTGCCTTCCCGATGGTAGCGCGCGGGCACAAAACCTACTGCGAAGCCGAAAAGTGCTGGCTGATGCACAACGCCGACGGCAGCTGGCAGCTGTTTGACGTCGGCGAACAGATTTATCACTACCCGCCGCTGGCGGGCGACCAGCCCAGCCGCCTCAGCATGGTCACCGACGCCATCGGCAACGCCAGCTCGTTGTTTTACGACGACGACGGCCGGCTGCTCGAACTGGTGGACAGCGGCGGGCAACGCCTGGCGTGCCGCTACCTGAACGGTCGCCTGAGCGAGGTGGCGCTGCAAACCGCCGAAGGCGAGCTGCCGCTGGCGCACTATGGCTACGATGAGCATGGCCAACTGGTGACGGTGAGCAACCGCGCCGGCGAGGTGACGCGGCGTTTCAGCTGGCGCGACGGCCTGATGGCCAGCCACCAGGACGCCGCCGGGCTGCTGAACGAATACCTGTGGCAGGAGATTGAGGGTGTGCCGCGGGTGGTGGCGTATCGCAACAGCGCCGGCGAACGGCTGGACTTCAGCTACGATTTCGCCGGTGGCCGCCGCAGCGCCACCCGCGAAGACGGCAAGCGGGCGGACTGGCAGCTGGATGACGACGACAACGTGGCGCAGTTCACCGACTTCGACCAGCGGCGCTACGGTTTTATCTATCAAAACGGCGAGCTGTGCAGCGTGCTGCTGCCCGGCGGCGCCCAGCGCCAGAGCGAATGGGACGCCTACGGCCGCCTGCTGAGTGAAACCGACCCGCTCGGCCGCAAAACGACCTATCAGTATTCCCGCAACAGCGGCCGGTTGTTCTCCGTCACCTATCCCGACGGCAGCCGCGAATGCCAGCACTGGGATACGCTGGGCCGGCCGACCCGCTATGTGGACGCGCTGGACAACGCCACGCTCTATCACTACCCGGATGACGAAGAGAGCCTGCCGAGCCGGGTGATCGATGCGCTGGGCGGCGAAGTGAAGCTGGAGTGGAACGCGCGCGGGCTGCTGACGCGCTATACCGACTGTTCCGGCAGCGTGACCGCCTACGCCTATGACTCTCAGGGCCAGCTGAGCGCGCAGACCGATGCCGAAGGCCACGTGACCCGCTACCAATGGGACCACGGCGGGCGGCTGCATAGCCTGATCCAGCCGGACGGCAGCGAAGAGCGCTTCAACTGGAATGAGCGCGGCCAGCTGGCCGAGCATCAGGATGCGTTGGGCAGCCTGACCCGCTGGCAATACAACGCGCTGGGCCTGCCGAGCAGCGTGACCGACCGCATCGGCCGCACCCGCCGTTACCACTACAGCCCGCAGGGCTGGCTGACGCGGTTGGAAAACGGCAACGGCGGCGAATATCGATTCAGCTACGACGCCGTGGGCCGCGTGCTGGCCGAACAGCGGCCGGACCAGGTCAGCAATTATTATCGCTACGGCGCGGCGGGATTGCTGGAAGAACATCGCGAGGTCGGCCTGCCTGACGGCGCCGGCGAACTGACGCAGCGCGTGCAGCGCTTCCGCTTCGACGAAGCCGGGCAGCTGGCGTGGCGCGGCAACGCCAGCGCGGAATGGCATTATCGCTTTGACGCCATGGGGCGGCTGAGCCGGCTGAGCCGCACCCCGACGGCGCTTGGGGTGACGCAGGGCATCGAGGAAGACAGCGTCAGCATGCGCTACGACGCGGCCGGGCGGCTGCTCAGCGAACAGGGCGTAAACGGCGAGCTGCAGTACCAGTGGGATGCGCTGGCCAACCTGCAGGCGCTGACCCTGCCGCAGGGCGATCGCCTGCAGTGGCTGTATTACGGTTCCGGCCACGCCAGCGCCATCAAATTCAACCAGCAGGTGGTGAGCGAGTTCACCCGCGATCGCCTGCACCGGGAAACCGGCCGCAGCCAGGGCGCGCTGCAGCAACAGCGGCGCTATGACGAAATGGGGCGCCGCAGCTGGCAAAGCAGCGCCTTCGGCCACGACAAGCTGACCCGGCCGGAAGACGGCGCGCTGTGGCGGGCATTCCGCTATACCGGGCGCGGCGAGCTGGCCGGCGTTAGCGATGCGCTGCGCGGCGAGGTGCACTACGGCTACGACGCCGAAGGCCGCCTGCTGCAGCATCGCGAACCCGCGCAGGGCAAGCCGGGCAGCCGGTTGGTGTACGACATGGCGGATAACCTGCTGGGGGAAAAAGGCCCCAACGGCGACGTGGAAACGCACCTGCCGCTGGCGCCTGTCGCCGACAACCGCCTGACGCATTGGCAGAAGTTGTTCTACCGTTACGACGCCTGGGGCAACCTGATCAGCCGGCGCAACGGCATTTATGAGCAGCACTATCGCTACGACGCCGATAACCGGCTGATACAGGCGCGCGGCCGCGGGCCGCAGGGCGAGTTCGACGCGCAGTATCACTACGACGCGCTGGGGCGCCGCACGCGCAAGACGGTCAGCTACAAGGGGAAAGCGGCGCAGACAACGCGCTTTGTGTGGCAGGGTTACCGGCTGCTGCAGGAGCAGCGGGCAGACGGCAGCCGCCGCAGCTGGAGCTACGATCCGGCCAGCCCGTGGAGCCCGTTGGCGGCGCTGGAGCAGGCGGGCGACAGCCGTTCGGCGGAGATATATTGGTACCACACGGATCTGAACAGCGCGCCGCTGGAGGTGAGCGATGCGGCGGGCAACCTGCGCTGGTCCGGGCAATACGACACCTTCGGCAAGCTGCAGGGGCAAACGGTAGAGGGCGCGGCCAGGCGCAATGGCGCGCAGTACGATCAACCGCTGCGCTACGCCGGGCAGTACCAGGACGACGAAAGCGGCCTGCACTATAATCTGTTCCGTTACTACGAGCCGGAGGTGGGGCGCTTTACCACCCAGGATCCGATCGGGCTGCGCGGCGGGTTGAACCTGTATCAGTATGCGCCGAATCCATATGGATGGATTGACCCGTTTGGGTTATCTGGAACTCGAATTCCGAGGACAAATGGCCATTGGGACGGCGTCCCTGGTGAAAGTAATTGGTATTCTTATAAGCCAGCGGTAAATGCCGTTACAAATAATCAGCCAATACCATTCTCTAATGGGCGGCCAGATTTTTCTCCATGGTCAAAAGGAAGCATAACTTTTGAAAATAATGTTCTGGATGGCACTGAAAAGGATTTTCCTAAGGTATACAAAGCAATAGCTAAAGAAAAGGGAATTACGCAAAGTGCTGCACAAAAATTATTGCGTAAAAATAAACTAACGCCACACCATCTTAGTAATACAGAGATAATACTGGTACCTCGTGGATTGCATGGGAACGTACCACATATAGGGTCTGCATCAGATATGAGGAATGGAAAAAAATGTTGAAAAAGCTAGAGAAACTTGGTGTTGCTCTGAGTAAGCTACCGAATGGGGTAGACAATCCTTTATTAAAAAGACTTGAAGGGTACTCAGGTATTTTGCCGAAGGAATATTGTGATTTTCTGGCTAACTTTAGCCAAGGGGCTGAGTTTGACTCTTTAATCGTTTATAAAGGAATTGAAGCGTCTCCATGGGCAAGTAAAGATGGATATGATTCACTGGAATACTTTTATGGATTAAGTAACTCAGAGGGGGGGGGAGGGGATATCTTTGAGTTCATTGAAATGTATAAGGATGATCTTAGAGAACAATGGCTGCCTATAGCATCATCAGATGGCGGCAATCAAATATGTCTTTGCCTAACTGGGAAAATGGTTGGGCAAATTTGGTTCTGGGATCATGAAGCAGATCCTTTATATGATGAAAATCACGTAATTGCAGGATTGTCACTAGCTGCTTACGATTTGAAAGATTTTATTTATCGTCTTGAAATTGATAAGGAAGAACCTGATATATCAGGAGTAAAGAAAGTCGTTTTAGATTTTTGAATATATTTACGCTCTTTAAAAAATAAACCACAAGAGCAATAATCGAGTTGGCCTTCAGGGTGTTTTTACCTGCGCCCGCAGAACGACATTGACGCGCACCTGCCGTTGGCGCCGATCGCCGACAACCGCCTGATGCATTGGCAGAAATTGTTCTACCGTTACGACGCCGATAACCGGCTGATACAGGCGCGCGGCCGCGGGCCGCAGGGCGAGTTCGACGCGCAGTATCACTACGACGCGCTGGGGCGCCGCACGCGCAAGACGGTCAGCTACAAGGGGAAAGCGGCGCAGACTACGCGCTTTGTGTGGCAGGGTTACCGGCTGCTGCAGGAGCAGCGGGCAGACGGCAGCCGCCGCAGCTGGAGCTACGATCCGGCCAGCCCGTGGAGCCCGTTGGCGGCGCTGGAGCAGGCGGGCGACAGCCGTTCGGCGGAGATATACTGGTACCACACGGATCTGAACAGCGCGCCGCTGGAGGTGAGCGATGCGGCGGGCAACCTGCGTTGGTCCGGGCAATACGACACCTTCGGCAAGCTGCAGGGGCAAACGGTGGCGGGCGCGGCCAGGCGCAATGGCGCGCAATACGATCAACCGCTGCGCTACGCCGGGCAGTATCAGGACGACGAGAGCGGCCTGCACTATAATCTGTTCCGTTACTACGAGCCGGAGGTAGGGCGCTTTACCACCCAGGATCCGATCGGGCTGCACGGCGGGTTGAACCTGTATCAGTATGCGCCGAACCCATATGGATGGATTGACCCGTTTGGGTTATCTGGAGAAGGAGTTCCGCATGGCTTTAATAGTTTCGGTCAATTTAAACAATTCGGTGAAGCATTACAGGCAGGAATGAGTAAATTAGGATATCCCGGCACAGTTTCATATATGCAAGGAAGCTCCGTATCGGGGGTAAGTTTCTCTACAGGACAACCATTTGATGTTGGCCGCGTTAGTGATTTTGACGTTGCTATTTCACATCCTGATTTATATCAGAAAGCAGAACAGCTGGGAATAGGAAAAGGAGGACGAACTGGGCCAATTGATATGGGAAGTGAAATGGCGAAGAAATTAGGCATTGATGATACATTGCAAAAATTATCCAAAATGTCAGGAGGTAGACCTGTGAACGCAATGGTCTTTGAATCTGCTGCTGAAGTTAAGGCTAAAGGGAAGGGAACTAGAATACCAGGTAAATGTGGAGGATAAGTTATGAAAAAATTATATTTCTTAAAATATGGCAGTACCACATCAAAAAAAGAAGTAAGTAAATTACTGGACGATAAATGGGATATAACTTGTTCTGAGCATGACAGCTCCTATTTTGGTGTTTACTTTTCATATACTGGTCTTTATGCGGACAAGTTAACCATTACTGATAATTATATTTCTCACTCGAATGAGTGGTTAGAAGAAGATAACAAGGAGTTTAGTGCGATAATTAAAGTATCTTTCACTAATGGGAAGAATCCAGAAAAACTAAGTAGGTACAAGTTCTTGAAAAATGCGTTTAATAAGCTTGATGGAATATTTATCATATGCGATGAATGCATTGAAGAAGAGTAATCTATAAGCTGTCGCAAGGATCCTTTTTTTTGGATCTTTTTAGTGAGAAGCATTAAATATGAGATGTAAGATAAAAGCTTGAAAAGGAGATGTTCGGTTCTTTAAAAAGAAAAACATAGGAAGAGTAAAAGCATTAGATTTTTAGTTGCACCAAAGGCCGCCGCAGCTGGAGCTACGATCCGGCCAGCCCGTGGAGCCCGTTGGCGGCGCTGGAGCAGGCGGGCGACAGCCGTTCGGCGGAGATATATTGGTACCACACGGATCTGAACAGCGCGCCGCTGGAGGTGACCGATGCGGCGGGCAAACTGCGCTGGTCCGGGCAATACGACACCTTCGGCAAGCTGCAGGGGCAAACGGTAGAGGGCGCGGCCAGGCGCAATGGCGCGCAATACGATCAACCGCTGCGCTACGCCGGGCAGTATCAGGACGACGAGAGCGGCCTGCACTATAATCTGTTCCGTTACTACGAGCCGGAGGTGGGGCGCTTCACCACCCAGGATCCGATCGGGCTGCGCGGCGGGTTGAACCTGTATCAGTATGCGCCGAATCCGCTGATGTGGGTGGATCCGTTTGGGTTGAGTAGTAAGCCTTGCAAGACTGAAGAGACAACCCGTGTTCGCCATTACACCAATCGTAAAGGCTCAAATGCAATTGAAGAAAGTGGCGTAATAAAAGCCCAGGATAATGGTCGAGTGTATGTAGAACCTGCAAATAAAAAACCAATGAGTCAAGTTCAGGCTGAAAATAAATATCAAATTAAACCTGGGAGAGGAAGGGATTATGTTGAGACCGATGTTCCTAACTCACAATTAGAGTGGATTACTAATCCTCGCTATCATACCCAAGAGCTTACTGTGAAAGGTGATGTAGTCCTAAGAAACCCAACAGTCACAAAAAGGAAGTAAAATGTTAAAAGAAAATGAAATAATAAAGCTAACAGGTGAGGAAGCTGTTAATATAATCAAGGAAGTTAATTATTTATTGATCTCACTTGGCAATATAGCACATTTTTATTATAACGAGCCGGTTATTAGTGCCGATAAGCGGTTGGAGTATGAGAGCGAAACAACTAAATTCATAGACAAGAATAAAGTTACACATAGATTGGCAGAAATCAGAAGGGTATTGTCCAGTAAGTTTGATAATAGCCTTGGTGATGATGATATGGATGATATAGAGAGAGCTACAGAGGATACCCCATATTGGGAGAAGCCGGGAGACTAGCTTCAAAGAAAATTAGGCGCCACAGGAATAGTGTGGTGCCTATTGCTAAAATAAGCGAATTTAGAATTTCATTCTAGAGCAGAAAAAGATCGAAACGGTAGGAGGCATAATACCAGCAGTCGCTGTGCGACGCCTGGTAATATCAGTACGATGATATTGGCCGGCACTACAGGTAGAGTGGGCCAAGTATGCGCCGAACCCGCTGATGTGGGTGGATCCGCTGGGGTTGAGTCCGTGTAACTCGCCGAAAGGTTATAAAACAGGTGATGTGGATCCTCATGGTAATTTATCACCAGGGGTGAACCATGCTGTAGGGCACACAAATAGCAAAACTGATGGTTTTGTTCAGAGTCACCACCCTATTCAAGATGCATGGGCTAAACGCAGAATTGATGGATATCAAAGGAACTCTGCACCAGCAACCCTACTGAGGTCAGCTTCTGGAAGTCCTCATGCAGGAATTAGTGCTGTTCAGCGGACTCGGCGAGCCCTAACTGGTGGTTGGGATACAAACGTTAAAACAAGAGTTTAATATTAGCTATAGAGAAATGCTTGACTCTGGTGTTCCTGTTGAACAAGTCAGGAAATCGCTTGGAGACGCATATAAGTACTTTGGCGGGCTGAGAGAAAAGAACATAGGCAATCCGTTCTTTGATATTTAGGGTTTTAATTTTCTGTGTGGAGGTTTTTGTGAATAAAGATGAGATTCTAAAGGAATTAAAGAAAATAGAGAGTGATGCCGGAGGTAAATTACCCACGCTATATGAAAAATTCCTCTCTGAAGAGGTGCAGGATGCGGATTTATATGAAATTACGAGCCAACGTGGAGATTCTGTTTATATATTTAATTACAAAGATATCATTGAGCGAAATAATACATATGCCATCCAGGAAACAGAGCCTGACTTTCTATTGATAGGACAGGATGGTGATTTGGGATATTTCATAAATTTAAATGATGGCAGCGATAAAATATATAGCTTAGACCTCGGTTCGCTTGGTAGTTTAGATATGGATGAAGAAGCACAAGATCTATACGAGTTACGTAATAGTTGCCACATACCTGAATAATATATCGGGGTGAGCCATTTAAGATTGGCGGATTAAACCCCAGCCTTACTCCCCATGCTGCGGGCAACGCCAGAAGCGTGAAGCTCCCAGCCGCCCGCAAATATTCCCCGTTTACACCCAGCCCTTGCTGCGGAATTCGTGCAGCGTTTTAGCGACAAAGGTCATCTCCTGCGGCGTGCCGAACGAGATGCGGCACCAGCCGTCGGCCGGCGGGAAGGCGCGGCCCACCAGGATCCCGGCCTGTTTCATCTGCTGCTGAAACTGCGCCAGCGGCACGCCGAGCTGGAAGAACGCGAAATTGCCTTCGGAAGGCAGGCACCTCAGGTTGAGCGCGTTAAGCGCCTGCAGCAGGATTTGCCGCGAGGTGTCGTTGCTCTTTTTGCTGTAGGTGATGAAAGCCTGGTCCTCCAGCGACGCCAGCGCCGCATCCACGCCGCAGAAGTTGATCTTCTCGCCGGCGACGCGGTTAGCCAGGCGGGCAATCACCGCCGGCTGCGCCACCGCATAACCGACGCGCATACCGGCCATGGCGAAGATCTTGGAGAAGGTCTTCAGCAGGATCACGTTGCCCGCGCCTTGCTTAATCATCGGCCCGACCGAGCGGAAGCGCGCATCGTTAACGAATTCGGCATAGGCCTCATCGACGATAAACATCGTGTCGGCCGGTTGGCTGGCGATCCAGGGTTCAATCAGATCGGCGGGAGTGATGGTGGCGGTCGGGTTGTTGGGGTTGACCAGATACACCAGCGAAGGGCCGCCGTACTCGGCCACCGCCCGTTTCAGCCCTTCGATGTCGAACTGCCAGCCGTCGAGCATCGGCACCTTGGTGATTTTCATACCGGCAATTTTGGCGAAGTGTTCGCCGTCGCCGTAGGTCAGCGCCGGGATCACCAGCTGGGTGTCCAGCGTGGCGTAGGCCTCCACGGCGGCGCGTATCCCCTCCGAGGAACCGGCGGTCAGCAAAATGGCGCTCTCCGGCACCTGATACTGGCTGGCCAGCTTGCTGCGCAGGGCGATAATCTCGTCCTTGGCGTAGCGGTTGGCTTTTACCACCGCGTCGCGCGCCGCCGCCTGCGCCTTGGGCGACATGCCGAGCGGGTTTTCGTTGAAGTTGATGCGAATGGGGTTGGCGGCGGTGGGGGCGGTAAAGACGGGCGAACCGGGCATGGCGTCCGCCAGCGAGCTGCGGCTCAGCCCCGCCAGCGCTACGCCGCCGGCCAGGGTCCCGGAGAGTTTCAACAGCTGTCTGCGTTTCAGGTTTAGGGTGCTGCTTTCTTGCATCTGTCTGATCTCCTTGTTGAAAAACGTCAGGGAGAACAGGCAGAAACCATGCCAACTTTTAACCTGTTGATTTTTAAAGGACTGAATAACCCTGTGCACTATAGTGCACCAGCATAAGCGGGCAACTGCACCATCGCGCAGTCCCGCTTATGCCGCACGACGTCGCCACAGCATGCCCGGTTTGGCGAACATCACCAGGTTGCCCAGCAGGATCAGGCACAGGCCAATCACCGCATTGAGGTGCCACTGGTAACCTTCGTAAATCGTCGAAATGGTCAGCGCCACCAGAGGGAACAGCAGGGTGCTGTAGGCCGCCGCGCCGGCGCCGATGCGCCCCAGCAGGCTGAAATAAGCGGCGAAGGCGATCACCGAACCGAAAATCGCCAGATACAGCAGCGAACCGATATAGCGGCCGCTGTATTCAATCTGGAACGAGGCGCCCTGCGCCAGCGCTATCAGCGCCATCAGGATCGCCCCGTAGCTCATGGCGTAGGTATTGGTGGAGAGAATGTCCAGCCCGCGCCGCTGGTGGCGTGCGCTGATCATGTTGCCCAGCGAAAAGCCGTAGGTGCCGAGCGCGCTCAGGCCGATGCCTTTCAATAGCTCCGGCGCCATCCGGCTCGCCGCCAGATCCTGCCAGAACAGCGCAACGATGCCGGTCAGGCCCAAGACCGCCGCCGGCAGCAGGTTGGCGCTGGGGCGCTGGCGGAAGAACAGCATGCCGTTAACGGCGTTGAACAGCACCGCCATCGAGAAAATCACCGATTCCAGCCCGCTGCTGATATAGGCCGCCGCGTGGTAGAAACAGTAGAAGTTGAAACCGAATACGCAGCAGCCCTGCAGCATGCAGAACAGGTGGTCGCGCACGGCGATGCGCCGCAGGCGGCGCGCCAGAAGCAGCACGGCGAACATGGCCGCGGCGGAGATCATAAAGCGGTAACCGATCGAGACGGGAATGGCCACCGGGGCTTCCTGCTGCAGGGTAATCGCAATCCAGGTGGTGCCCCAAATCAACACCACGGCAAGGTACAACAGCGCGTTCATAATCGACTCCGCTAAAAACAGATGAACGCAGTATCCGCCGTTGCCTGCGCCGTCGCTTTCAGCGCTTTGCGCCCAGTTGCATATTCTTGCGCTTTTTTTGGCAAAAGCGTGGGGTGGCGACTGGTGCGCGGCGGCGCCACTCTTTACACTGCAGGGATTGAGGAAAACGGGGCCGGCAATGTCCAGATATCAGGCGTTTGAAACGCTGAGCAAGCACAAGGCGCAGCTGCACGACAGCATCCGGCTGGGCTCCGGCGTAGAGCTGGCGGCCTGGTCCAACTGCAACGACCGCATCACTCAGGAAAGCGCCGATCACCACACCCTGAGCCTGTACGTCGCCGACGGCTACGAGTGCTACCAAAAAGTGCCGGGCGGCTGGAAAAACGGCGGCGGGCCGGATCGCTTCTGCATCATGCCGCGGCAGTATGAATCCACCTGGGACGTGCGCAGCGATCTGTCCTTCGTGCATCTCTACTGCACCGACGCCCACCTGCGCCAGCTGGCAGAGCAAACCTGGGATCGCAGCCCGGCGTCAATCAACGTCGAACAGCGCGCGTTTGCCGAAGATCCGCAGATTACGCTGCTGTATCGCCAATTCTTGCTCAATCGCGACTGGCGCGATCGCGCCAATCAGCTGGCGCTGAGCAGCGCCTCGACCCTGCTGATGTCGCACATGATCCAGCGCTATACCCAGCTGCAATGGACCTTGCCGCGGGTGCGCGGCGGCCTGGCGCCGGCGGTGGCGAAACGCGTCAAAGAATATATCGACGGCCATCTGGACCACCCGCTGCTGCTGGCGGATCTGGCGGCGCAGGCCGGGCTGAGCGAGTTCCACTTCGCGCGGATGTTCAAGCACGATACCGGCCTGGCGCCGCACCAGTTCGTGATGCGCGCCCGGCTGCGGCAGGCGGAAAAACTGCTGCGCCACAGCCGGCTGCCGCTCACGCAGATTGCGCTGGACTGCGGCTTCAGCTCCGCCAGTCATTTCAGCAACCGCTTCAAGGCGGCCTACGGATTCGCTCCGCTGCAGATGCGGCAGGGGCGTTGATGCCACAAGGAGATCATATGGAACAGCAGTTCGCCGGGCTTGGCGTGTTGTTTATCGCCGGGTTTGGCCCCGGTGAGTAACCCGCCTCTGGCCGCTGGCTTATCCGGCGGCCCGATATAAATAAACCGCTTTATTTAATTACTAAAATACACAAATGACGTTTCCTCTAGTAGGCTACGGCCCGCCTTAGGCAGTACTGGCACGGTTGATTGGGCGTCATTGTCCCAGTACTGTCTACGGTAACCCGCTTATTTCTCGTCTTGTCGCTCCCGCGCCCGTTCCACCGCCGTTATCTGGCGGCGCAGCTGCAGCGCATTGATCAGCACCAGCAGCGCCGTAACGGCGAACACCCAGCGAAATCCCATCAGCGCCGAGATGCCCGAGCCCAACAGCGGGCCGACGACGTTACCCAGATACATAAACGATTGGTTGTAGCCAAAAATTCGGCCGGTGACCCGATCGGAAGAGTAGCGCAGCAGCAGCGCCTGCACCGCCGGCATCAGCGCGCCGTCGGCAAAGCCCAGCAGGAAGCGCAGAATGCCCAGCTGCAGCGGGGTTTCCACCCAGGCCATGACGGCGAACAACAGGGTGGTCAGCATCAGCGCGGCGATCAGAATGCGCGCGGTGCCGATACGGTCGCCAAGCCGCCCGAGGCGCGGCGCGGAAATCAGTGCGGCAATGCCGGGCACGGCGGCGATCATGCCGCTGATAAAGGCGATATTGCTGACATCACCGGATAACTCGCGAATGAACAGCGTCAGGATCGGGCTGATGGACGAGTTGGCCAGCTGGATCATCAGGGTGCAAACGAACAGAGTGACGATCAGCGCCGGGTAGGGCAACGACTGGAACACCGCCTTGCCGCTCAGCTGATCGGCCTTTTTCACCCTGATGCGCCGTTCTTTAATCAGGAACAAGGTGATCAGGAAGCTGACGAACATCATCCCGGCGGTGACGAAAAACACCACCCGCAGGCCGAGATGGTCGGCCATCAGCCCGCCCAGCAGCGGCCCGGCGATCACCCCGGTGATCTGGCCGGTGGACAGCATGCCCAGCGCCCAGCCGCTTTTATCGCGCGGCGCCTGGGTGGCGACCAGCGCCATGGCGTTGGGTATGTAGCCGGAGGTCAGCCCCATCAGCGCGCGCAGCGCAAACAGCTGCCAGACGTTGGTCGCCAGGCCCTGCAGCGCGATCACCACCGCCATCCCCAGCGAGGCGCGCAGCAGCATCAGCTTGCGGCCTTTGCGGTCGGCCAGGCTGCCCCACAGCGGTGAAACCAGCGCCGAAACCAGAAAAGTGCCGCTGAACACCAGGCCGGACCACAGGCTGAGCGATTGATGGCCGGTAACGCCGAGCTGTTCGACATACAGCGGCAGAAAAGGGAGGATTTGGCTCATCGCCAGCCCGGTGAAGAAACAGCCGAGCCAGACTGAGATCAGATTGACTTTCCACGCTTCCATCAACTTGTCGTACCACTTTGAATTTAGAAGGGAATTATTGAGCAGGTTAATAATAACACCGCTAATCAGCCGGCGTGGGGGAAATGCGTGAGAAAACGTAAAACCCGCCGGGCGGCGGGCTGGGGTTATTGCTGATTGTCCTGTTCCACCGCGTCGTACAGCCGCTGCAGAATATCCGGAAAGGCGGACTGCACCCGGTTCCAGCTGGGTACGAAGGGTTTGTCGCCCGGGCTTTCGCTGAACGCGTGTCCGGCCTGGGAAATCACCCGCGAGAACAGCTCGACCGCCGACTCTTCGCTGTGGCGATCGAACGCCAGGCCGTTCATTTTCGCGTCGTGCTCAAAGGCGTCGATCATGTCCAGCGCGGTGCGGTAGTAGGTGGCGCGCAGCACGCGGAACGAATCGCTGGTGATCGGCACGCCCTGGATCGCCAGCTTGCGGTACAGCGCCTTGGTGATATCGCCGGCCATGCGCTGCAGGCCGCTATGCGGGTCGTCTTCCGACATCGGCTGGTGCTTGTGATCGTAGTTATCGGCGATATCCACCTGGCAAATGCGGCTGGTGGCGGTGGTGCGGTGCAGTTCCGACAGCACGCCAATCTCCAGTCCCCAGTCGCTGGGGATGCGCAGGTTGTTGAGAATGTGCGTGCGCATGGCGAACTCGCCGGAAAGCGGGTAGCGATAGCTGCGCAGGTAGTCGAGAAACTCCGAGTTGCCGTACACCTTCTGCAACGATTTCAACAGCGGGAACACCAGCAGCCGCCCAACGCGGCCGTTCAGCTTGCCGCCGGCCACCCGGGCGTAATAGCCCTTGCAGAAATCGTAGTGGAACTGCGGATTGGCCAGCGGGTACAGCAGCCGCGCCAGCATGCGGCGATCGTAAGTGACGATGTCACAGTCGTGCAGCGCCACGCAGCTGGTGCGCCGCGAAGCCAGAGTGTAGCCGACGCAGAACCACACGTTGCGGCCCTTGCCCGGCTCGTTGGGCGCCAGGCCCTCGGCGCTGAGCTGCGCGGCGATCGCGCTCAGGCGCGGCCCGTCGTTCCACAGGATGCGGTGGCGCTGCGGCAGGCGCGAGAAAAACTCGCGGGCGTGTTGAAACTGCTCGGGGCTGGCGCGATCCAGGCCGATGACGATCTCCTCCAGATAGGGCACCTGCGCCAGAATGTCGACGATCTTGTCCAGCGCCGGCCCCTGCAGTTCGGAATACAGCGAGGGCAGTATCAGCCCCATGCTGTTGCGGCCGGAAAATACCTGCAGCTCATACTCCAGCTCGGCCAGGTCGCGCTGCGCCAGATTGTGGAAGTTGGTGATGATGCCGTCCTGATAGAACTCACTCATGGTCAGATCCCCCGTTTGACAGAAAATGGTCCAGTCCTTCGCTCCAGCCCTGCGGCCCCTGCCGGCGCGTGCGGTACAGCCGGCCGGGAAATTCGCCCGGCAGCGCGAGCGGTTTGGCCTGGCGGCCGCGGATCAGCACCGCCAGATCGCAGGCCTGCAGCAGCGAGATATCGTTGGGGCCGTCGCCGAGCGCCAGCGTGGTCAAGGGGCGGCGCCGTCGGTGCTGCAGGCGTTTGACCAATCGGCGCGCGGCCTCGCCTTTGCTGACCTGCCGGCTCATGACGTGGTGGAAGCGGCCGCCCTGCGTCAGGCGCAGGTCGTGCAACGCCAGCAGGGTGCGAAAGGCGGCGAGCTGTTCATCGGTGCCGGACCACCGCAGCGGCTCGGAACCGGCGCGCCGCCGCGCCAGATGCGCTTCGGCCGGCGATAGGCCGGTCCATTCGGCGACCCTGGCGTCGTCGGCGTCGGCGAAGCCCTGAAAGGCGAAGCCGGTCCGTTCGCGCAGCGCGGCCAGGATGGCGCAAATTTCGGGGTAGGTTGCGCCGGCGTGCAGCGGCGCCTCGCGCCAGCCGGCGGGGAACACCGTCTGCGCGCCGTTTTCGGCGATAAACGGCTGCTGTTGCAGGCCGAGGCGCTGGCGCAGCGGGGCGACTTCCGCCGCGGTCTTGCTGGTGGCGATAATCAGCGGCGTTTGCGCCGCGGCCAGGCGATCGAGCCAGGGCTGCGCGGCCCGCCAGCTGTAGCTGTCGTGATCCAGCAGCGAGCCGTCCAGATCGGTGAAAATTAGCAGGTGCTGATTTGGCGTTAGCATTTCATCTCCGTTTTATCGCATACAGCTCGTTGATAAACAGACGGATTACTTTGTCTCGGGCTTAGGCGGCCGCGCGGGCGGCGGCCGTCGCGGCATCGTCAAAAGTGTGACGCAAGTCACGATTAACCCTAACGGCTAATGGCGTTCGCCGCAAGTTTGCCGGTTGCCAGCGGCCGCGCGATCGTGGTGCTATAACGAAAATCAGCGTAGGGCAGGAGAAAACTTTTATGACGTTCGGTGTGCGAGAGATGACGCAGGCGGACCTGGCCGCGGCCTTTGAACTGTCGCAACAGGTGCGCTGGCCGCACCGGCTGGAAGACTGGCGGCAGGCCTGGGCCTTGGGCGGCGGTGTGGTTGCCGTAGGCCATGGGCGAACGATCGGTTGTGCGCTGCATTGGCGTTGGGGCCCGCGCGCCACGCTGGGGCTGGTGATTGTCGCCGCGTCCTGGCGCGGCCAGGGGATCGCCAAGGCGATGATGAGCCGCTTGATGGCGTCGGTGCCCGCCTGTCATCTGCATCTGGCGGCGTCTGAACAGGGCAGGCCGCTGTATCAAAAGCTGGGGTTCGCCGCGCTCGGGCCATTGGCGCAGCACCAGTGCGCCGAGCTGCCGCAGCGGGCGCCCCGGCCTTTAGCGGCCGGCCAGAGCCTGCGGCCGGCGCTGCCGCGGGATCTGGCGGCGTTGGCGGCACTGGACGCCGCCGCCAGCGGCATGCAGCGCCGGCCGCTGTTCGAGGCGTTGCTGAGTGGCAACGAGCAGGCGCTGGTGCTGGAGCGGCAGGGCGAAATGCTCGGCTTCGCCATACGCCGCCGTTTTGGCTATGGACAGCTTATCGGCCCGGTGATCGCGCCGCAGCTTCAGGCGGCGGTCGTGCTGACTGATGCCTTGCTGCAGGCCTGCGCCGGGCAGTTTGTGCGGGTGGATACGCCGAACGGCGGCCTGAGCGACTGGCTGACGCAGCGCGGCCTGCCTTGCATCGATACGCCGACGCTCATGGTGCGCGGAACGCCTCATAGCCCGGATGCCGACGGCGTGCAGACTTTTGCATTGGTTTCGCAGGCGCTGTCATAAAATTGAAAATCTGTGGCACGCGGTGGTGCGTTTCGCCGGGTGTCGCCCAATTGTTGTGCAATAGTTATCAGCTGATGACTGTGTTGTGAACGCAGAGTCTGCCTTCTCTGCGCCGCCGTACGCCGCCGAGCGTGATTCATTCCCCCCAGCTTCGCATTTGGCACAGGCCATGCATTGTCATCATCCCCCTTTGTTATTCGGGTAACAAAGGGGCTTTGGTGACAACTCAACAACAGCGGGCGAACTATGGCAGACCATCCTGATGTGATCGCACAGATAGAAGCGTCTTTTGCGGTGCAGACCCCGACCGGCAAGCGCATTGCCGGTTATCTGCTGGCCAACCTGGCGCAGGTGCCGTTTGAAACCGCCGACAGCATTGCGCGCAGCACCGCCACCAGCGGCATTTCGGTCGGTCGCTATCTGCGCAGCCTGGGCTACCAAAACCTCGAACATCTGAAGCGCACGCTGCGTGAACAGGGCGCCGCCCTGTACCAGCCGTGGGGGGTTACCGATCGCCTGGGCGCCTACCGGCAGCGGCGCGCACAGCCGCAGCCGCAAAAGCTGCGCCAGGCGTTGACGCTGGAGCTGGAAGCGATCGAACACGTCTATCAGTTGGCGGGCAGCGAAGCTTTCGCCCAGGTCGGCCGCCAGCTGGCGCAGGCGGAGGCGGTGTTTGTGGTCGGCATTCAGTCGACGCGCGGCATCGCCAACGCCTTCTACAGCCACCTGGAATACCTGCGGCCCAGGGTTTACTACGCCGACGGGCAGTCCGGCACCTACGTGGAGTCGCTTAACTCCGAATTCAGCGCGCCTTATCTGGTGCTGACCGACACCCGCGCCTATTCCACCATCGCGCAAAAATACTGCCGGGCGGCCTGCGCGCGCGGGCTGCGGCTGGCGCTGATCACCGATATCTACTGCCCGTGGGCGCGCGATTATCCGCTGGATCTGCTGCAGGTGAAAACCGACACCGGGCAGTTCTGGGATTCGCTGGCGCCGCTTAGCTGCTTGTTCAACCTGCTGTTGTCTTCGGTGCTGGAACAGGGCGGCGCAGCGGTGGAGCAACGGCTGGCCAACAACCGCAGCCTGCAGAAAGAGCTGGGGCAATTTGAATCTTAACCGCCATGGGATAACGCAATGAGTGACAATGTAACGCTAGTGGACCTGGCCGTTCGCTTTCCCGGCCTGTGCATCGATTTGAAATACGCCAGCGCCGATAACCTGACCGGGCGGGCGATTTACCGCGAGAGCCGCTGCCTGCTGCATCCCGATGCGGCGCAGGGGCTGGCGCGCTGCCTGCGGGTGGCGCAGCTGGCCGGCTATTCCCTGCGGGTGTTCGACGCCTACCGCCCGCAGCAGGCGCAGGCGCTGCTGTGGCTGGCCTGCCCGGACTCGCAGTATGTCACCGCGACGGAGGTCGGCTCTCATCACAGCCGCGGCGTGGCCGTCGACGTCACGCTGCAGGACGCCGCGGGCATGGCGCTGGATATGGGCACCGGCTTCGATGAGATGAGCGCGCGTTCCCACCCGTTTTACCCCGACTTTTCGCCAGAGGTGCAACGCAATCGGCTATTGCTGAGCGCGGTGATGGCCGCCGGCGGATTCCGCGGCATCGCCAGCGAATGGTGGCACTTTGAGCTGCCCAACGCCGGCGATTACCCGCTGTTGGCCGATCGCTTCGGCTGTTTTTCCCCCGACTAAAACAACAGGCATTTCACACATCAGGAGCTGAGTTATGAACCGAATCAAATATGCCGCGCTGGCGGCTGCGGTGACCTTGGGCATGGCGGCGATGGGCGCGGCGCAGGCGGCGGTGCCGAAAGACATGCTGGCGATCGGCAAGGCGGCCGATCCGCAAACGCTGGATCCGGCGGTCACCATCGACAACAACGACTGGACGGTGACCTATCCGGCCTATCAGCGGCTGGTGCAGTACAAAACCGAGGGCGGCCAGGGCTCCACCCAGGTCGAGGGCCAGCTGGCGGAGAGCTGGAGCGCCTCGGAAGACCAACGGGAATGGACCTTCAGGCTTCGGCCGGGCAACCGATTCGACGACGGCAGCGAGGTGAACGCCGCCGCGGTGAAATGGTCGTTCGAACGCTTGATGAAGATTGGCCAGGGGCCGTCGGAAGCCTTCCCGAAAGATCTGCAGGTCGAGGCGGTGGATCCGCTGACGGTGAAATTCACCCTCAAAACGCCGTTCGCGCCGTTCCTCTATACGCTGGCCAACGACGGCGCCGGCATCGTCAATCCGGCGATCGCCAAGGCCAATCCCGCCGACGAAGGCAAAGCCTGGCTGGCCAACCATACCGCCGGCTCCGGCCCGTACCGGCTGGATCGCTGGCAGAAGGGCCAGCAACTGGTGCTGGTGCCGAACCCGCACTACGGCGGCGACAAACCGGCGTTCAAACGGGTGACGGTGAAAATCATCGGGGAAAGCGCCACCCGCCGTTTGCAGCTGACGCGCGGCGATTTGGACATCGCCGAGTCGTTGCCGATCGACCAACTGGCGGCGCTGAAGAGCGAAGACAAGGTGGCGGTGAACGAGTATCCGTCGCTGCGCGTGACCTACCTGTACCTGAACAACGGCAAGGCGCCGCTGAACCAGGTCGATCTGCGCCGCGCGATTTCCTATGCGGTGGATTATCAGGGCATGGTGAAGGGCATCCTCGGCGGCAACGGCAAGCAGATGCGCGGCCCGATCCCTGAAGGCATGTGGGGCTTTGATGCCGGCGCGCAGCAGTACGGCCTGGATCCGGCCAAGGCCAAGGCGGAGCTGGCGAAGGTCAAAGACCTGCCGGCCTCGCTGAGCTTCCTGTATTCGGTCAACGATCCCAACTGGGAGGCGATAGCGCTGTCGGTGCAGGCCAGCCTGGCGAGCGTCGGCATCAACGTCAAGCTGGAGAAGCTGGCCAACGCCACCCTGCGCGATCGCATCGGCCAGGGCAATTACGACATCGCCATCGGCAACTGGAGCCCGGACTTCGCCGACCCCTACATGTTCATGAACTACTGGTTCGAGTCGGACAAAAAAGGGCTGCCGGGCAACCGCGCCTTCTACAGCAATCCGCAGGTGGATGCGCTGTTGAAAAAGGCGGTAGCGGTGTCCGATCAGCAGGCACGCACCGCCGATTATCAGGCGGCGCAGAAAATCGTTATCGATCAGGCGGCCTACGTTTATCTGTTCCAAAAGAACTACCAGGTGGCGATGAACAAACAGGTGAAGGGCTTTGTGTATAACCCGATGCTGGAGCAGGTGTTCAACGTCGGCCAGATGAGCAAGTAACGCATTTCGGGCGGCCGTTTGGCCGCCCCTCCGCCAGGGGAAATCAGTCATGAACGTTTGGAGACTTATCCGCCAGCGCTGCTGGGGGCTG
Organism: Serratia ficaria; assembly: GCF_900187015.1. Lineage (NCBI taxonomy): Bacteria > Pseudomonadati > Pseudomonadota > Gammaproteobacteria > Enterobacterales > Yersiniaceae > Serratia > Serratia ficaria. Next base: position 2,559,425 of record NZ_LT906479.1, read on the forward strand.
GTGCTGGTGATGTTCGGGGTGTGCGTGATCACCTTCGTCATCTCGCACCTGATCCCCGGCGACCCGGCGCGGCTGCTGGCCGGCGACCGCGCCAGCGAGGAGATAGTTCAGCACATGCGCCGGCAGCTGGGGCTGGATCAGCCGCTGTACGTGCAGTTCGGCCGTTATCTGACGGCGCTGCTGCACGGCGACCTGGGCACCTCGATCCGCACCGGCCGGCCGGTGCTTGACGACCTGCGGGCGTTTTTCCCGGCGACGCTGGAGCTGGCGTTCTGCGCCTTGCTGCTGGCGATCGCGTTGGGCGTGCCGCTGGGCGTGCTGTCGGCGGTATATCGCAACCGCTGGCCCGATCATCTGGTGCGTTTGCTGTCGGTCACCGGCATCTCCACCCCGGCGTTCTGGCTGGGGCTGGGGGTGATCATTCTGTTTTACGGCCAGCTTGACCTGTTGCCCGGCGGCGGGCGGCTGGACGACTGGCTCGACCCGCCCAGCCACATCACCGGCTTTTATCTGTTGGATTCGCTGCTGAGCGGCAACGGCGAGGTTTTCTGGAACAGCCTGCAGCACCTGATCCTGCCGGCGATGACGCTGGCCTTCGTCCACCTGGGCGTGGTGGCGCGGCAGATCCGTTCGGCGATGCTCGAGCAGCTTGGCGAAGATTATATCCGCACCGCGCGCGCCAACGGGCTGTCGCGCTGGCGGGTGATCCTCGGCCATGCGCTGCCGAACGCGCTGATCCCCTCGGTGACGGTGTTGGGGCTGGCGCTGGGCGATCTGTTGTACGGCGCGGTGTTGACCGAGACGGTGTTCGCCTGGCCGGGCATGGGCGCCTACGTGGTGGACTCTATCCAGGCGCTGGATTTCCCGGCGGTGATGGGCTTCGCGGTGGTGGTGTCCTTCGCCTACGTGGTGGTGAATTTGATCGTCGATCTGCTCTATCTGTGGATTGACCCAAGAATGGGGCGCGAGAGGTAATGACCATGTCTCAAATCGAACGGCCGCTGGCGGCGGAAACCGCGCCGCGCTTTGGCGGCATGCGCCGCGGCTGGTACCGGGTGCGCCGCAGCCCGCTGACGCTGTTGGGCGCGGCGATCATGACGGCGGTGCTGTTCCTGATGCTGTTTTCTCCGTGGCTGGCGCCGCACAACCCGGACGCCATCGACCTGGCCGCCCGGCTGCTGCCGCCTTCCGCCGAGCACTGGTTCGGTACCGACGAAGTGGGCCGCGATCTGTTTAGCCGGGTGCTGGTCGGCAGCCGCCAATCGGTGGCCGCCGGGCTGGCGGTGGTGGTGCTGGCGGGCGGCATCGGCTCGCTGCTCGGCTGTTTTTCCGGCGTGATGGGCGGCGCGGTGGATGCGCTGATCATGCGCTGCATGGACATCATGCTGTCGGTGCCGTCGCTGGTGCTGACCATGGCGCTGGCGGCGGCGCTCGGGCCCAGCCTGTTCAACGCCATGCTGGCGATCGCGGTGGTGCGCATCCCCTTTTACGTGCGGCTGGCGCGCGGGCAAACGCTGACGCTGCGGCATCAGGCCTATATGCAGGCGGCGCGCACCTTTGGCGCTTCGCGCCGGCATCTGATCGCCTGGCACGTGCTGCGCAACGTCATGCCGCCGCTGGTGGTGCAGGCGTCGCTGGATATCGGCACCGCCATCCTGATGGCGGCCACGCTGGGCTTCATCGGCCTCGGCGCTCAGCAGCCGACCGCCGAGTGGGGCGCCATGGTGGCCAACGGCCGCAACTATGTGCTGGACCAGTGGTGGTATTCGGCCTTTCCCGGCACGGCGATCCTGATCACCGCCACCGGCTTCAACCTGTTCGGCGACGGTCTGCGCGACCTGCTGGATCCTAAAACCCGGGGGCGCTGATGAACGACGCAACGATACTGTCAATCAACGAACTGCAGCTGGAGTTTCCGGTCTACGGCGGCAGCGTCCGGGCGCTGAATCGCGTTTCGCTGCAGGTCAACGCCGGTGAAATCGTCGGCGTGGTGGGCGAATCCGGTTCGGGCAAGTCGGTGACGGCGATGATGACCCTGCGGCTGCTGGCCGAAGAGGGGTATCGGGTGACCGGCGGCGCGGTGCAGCTGCTGGGCGTCGACGTGCTCAACGCCAGCGAACGCCAGATGCGCCGACTGCGCGGCGCGCGGGCGTCGATGATTTTTCAGGAGCCGATGAGCGCGCTGAATCCCACCCGCAAAATCGGCCGCCAGATGTGCGAGGTGATCCGCCTGCATCAGCGGCTGCCGGCGCGCGCGGCGCGCGACAAGGCTATCCAGCTGTTGCGCGAGATGCAGATCGCCGACGCCGAACGGGTGATGGAGCGTTATCCGTTCGAACTGTCCGGCGGCATGCGCCAGCGGGTGTTGATCGCCATGGCGTTTTCCTGCGAACCGGAGCTGATCATCGCCGATGAGCCCACCACCGCGCTGGACGTCACGGTGCAGCGTCAGGTGCTGCGGCTGTTGCAGCAGAAGGCGCGCGCCAGCGGCACGGCGGTGTTGTTCATCACTCACGACATGGCGGTGGTGTCGCAGCTGTGCGACCGGCTGTACGTGATGTACGCCGGGCACGTGATCGAGAGCGGCGAGACCGCGGCGGTGATCAACCATCCGGCCCACCCGTATTCGATCGGGCTGCTGCAGGCGGCGCCGGAGCGCGCCGAACCGCGCGGCATGCTGCAGGCCATTCCGGGCACGGTGCCCAACCTGAGCGCGCTGCCGCCGGGCTGCGCCTTCAGCAACCGCTGTCGCCACGCCGACGAACGCTGTCGGCAAACCCCGGCGTTAACGCCGCTGGCTGAGGATGCGCAACGGCGCGCGGCCTGCTGGCATCCGCAACGGGTCAGTCTGGAGGTGCGCAATGAATATTGAACCGCTGTTGGAACTGCGCGACGTGCGGCTGCGTTTTCCCGCCGGCTACAACTGGCGCGGCAAGCCGACCGAGTATGTGCATGCGCTCAACGGGCTGGATCTGAACATTATGCGCGGCGAAACGCTGGGCATCGTCGGCGAGTCCGGCTGCGGCAAAAGCACGCTGGCGCAGCTGTTGATCGGGCTGTTGAAGCCGAGCAGCGGCGAACTGCTGCACGATCGCGCCAGCGGCGGCGGCATGCAGATGGTGTTTCAGGATCCGCAGTCGTCGCTCGATCCGCGCCTGCCGGTGTGGCGCATCATCACCGAGCCGGTCTACGTGCGGCAACGCAGCGGCGCGGCGCAGCGCAAGGCGTTGGCGGCTGAGCTGGCGCGGCAGGTGGGGCTGCGGCCGGAAACCCTCGACCGGCTGCCGCACGAGTTTTCCGGCGGGCAACGGCAGCGTATCTCCATAGCCCGCGCGCTGTCTTCGGCGCCGGACATCATCGTGCTGGATGAGCCGACCTCGGCGCTGGATATCTCGGTACAGGCGCAGATCCTCAACCTGTTGGTCGAGCTGCAGCGGCAGCGCAACCTGACCTACGTGCTGATCTCGCACAACGTGGCGGTGGTGCGGCACATGAGCGACCGGGTGGCGGTGATGTACCTGGGGCAAATCGTGGAGTTGGGGCGCAGCGAGCAGGTGCTGCGCCGGCCGCAGCATCCCTATACCCGGCTGCTGCTGGATTCGGTGCCGCGCGCCGGGCGGGCGTTGAGCGACAGCGCCATCGAAGACCGCAAGGGAGAGTTGCCGGGCAATCGTCAACTGCCGACCGGCTGCTATTTCCGCGAGCGCTGCCCCTATGCCGGCGAAGGCTGCGAACGGCCGCAGGCGCTGCGGGCCAGCCCGAGCGGGGCGGCGGTGCGCTGCCATAAGGCGTAATGCGCCGTTTTCAACGGATCACGCCGCGAGTCGATTGGGAAAAGAACGCGGCGAACAGGCGCAGCAACGGGTATTCCACGCTGAGCCTGGCGACCTGCTCCCTGACGTCTTCCAGCGCCATCGAGCGCTGGTAGAGCATATCGTACAGGCTGAGGATCACCCGTTGCTGTTGCGCGTCGGCGGTTTGAAATGCCGGCGCCAGCTGATGTACTCCCTGCGGCCTGGCGTGGCCGCCGCCGCCTCCATCGATAAACGGCGGCAGGTCCTGCACCAGAAAGGCGCCGTCGGCCAACCGCGCGTGCGGGCCGATAACGCAAAACTGATGCACCCCGCACAGTGCGCCGATCCAGGCCGCATCGCCCAGCGTTACGTGCCCGGCCAGGCCGCTGTTGTTGCCGATGCGGGTGCGGTCGCCGACCCGGCAATCATGGGCGATGTGCACATTATCCAGCAACAAATTGTCATTGCCGAGGGCGGTGCATCGGGCGCCCTGCGGGCTGCCGCGATGCAGCGTGGCGCGGCTGCCGATGCGATTGCGGTCGCCGAGGATCAGCGAAACATCGTCATCGGTCGGTTTCAGATCCTGATTCATTTCACCGATCGAGGAGAATTGCCCAATGACGTTGTCGCGGCCGATGCGCGTTCGCCCATTGATCACCACATGGGAGGCTATCGCCGTACCTGCGCCAATCTCCACGCCGGCGGAAATCACGCAAAAGGGGCCGATGCTGACGCCGGGGCCGATAATCACGCCCGGTTCGATCACGCTGTTGGCGGCGATGCGGGCAGAAGGAGAAATCATGATATTTCCTGATGGGGCGCTGGGCGTATCCATCAGCCAGACTGTCATCGGTGGGTTATTAAGCCGGATCCTGGATTAATGAGGATAAAAACGGAAAGAGCGGAGCAGGCCGATTGGCCTTATGCCGTTACATGGCGTCAGCATACTCCCCGACAGCGCTCAGACCATCAGGTTATATTTTATTTATTTACTGAACCATTCGGGAATAATGGGATGTGATGAGCGACAGACAATGTCCGGCGACAGGCCAGGCATGAAAGCCGGCCGCCGGTCTGAGCGTTCGTTAAGGCATCGGCCAGTCGGTCGGGGTATTGCTGACCACTTCCACGTACATGTCCCAGGCGTTGGACCAGAACTGGGTAAAGGCTTCCAGGCTGAAGCTGATGCCCATCAGCCCCATCACGAACCAGAAGGTGGTGAACAGCCCGAGGCTGCTGAACATGAACGCCATGCCGTTGCGGCTGGCTTTGCGGCAAACGACGTTTAACTGGCTGGCAATGAACATCATGACGGCGCTCAGCAACTCCCAGCGCATCATGATAAAACCGGTGGCAATGGTACTCATCGAACTCGATCCTTGGTAACAAAAGCCGCATTCCGGCAGGGCGCCGGTAGGTGAATGCGGAGCAATAAGTGGGTTTGGTGTGATCTGCGTCACATTGTAGCACCGGAATAAAGGCCCGCTCAATGCCTGAACCGGCTAAAAATCGGCCATCGGTAACATTCCAACATGCTGAAACATTTATGCCATTTCATTAGCAACCTTTTAATGGGGGGGCCGAACCAATAACGCTATGCTTGCCGGCTTTTCACTTCCCTGATTTAGCAGGGAAAATGTGACGCAAGAAGGTATCCGGCACCGCATGGCCCTATTAAAAGAAAAAATTCGCGACCATTCCGCCGAAGAAATGCTGTTTATCCGCCGGGCCGGCATCGCGCTGGCGTTGGTGATTTTCTGCTTCGGCGCGCTGATCGTTAACCTGTATCGGCTTCAGGTTAAGCAGCATGCCTTCTACCAAACGCGCTCTAACCAGAACGACATCAAAATGCTGCCGATCGCCCCCAGCCGCGGGCTGATTTTCGATCGCAACGGCATTCCGCTGGTGCGCAACATCACCCTGTACCAGATCGAAGTGACCCCGAGCAAAATCGACGACATGGCCGCATTGCTGCAGGCATTAACCCCGATCGTCGATCTGACGCCGGAGGACATCAGCGCCTTTCGCGACGAGATGCACCACAACAGCCGCTATAAGCCGGTGACGCTGAAAGCCGGACTGAACGACACCGAAGTGGCGCGTTTCGCCGTCAATCAGTACCGTTTTGACGGGGTCGCCATCGATACCTATCAGCAGCGCGAATATCCATACGGCGCGCAGCTGGCGCACGTGGTGGGCTATGTTTCCAAAATCAACGACGGCGACCTGAAGCGGCTGGATAAGGCGGGGCTGAGCGAAAACTACGCCGCCGATCACAATATCGGCAAGCAGGGCATCGAAGGTTATTACGAGTCCGAGCTGCACGGCACCACCGGTTATCAGGAGGTGGAGGTGGATAACCACGGGCGGGTGATCCGCCTGCTGAAGGAGCAGCCGCCGCAGGCCGGCAAAAACATTTACCTGACGCTGGATCTGCATTTGCAGCAGTACATCGAATCGGTGCTGAAGGGCCAGCGCGCGGCGGTAGTGGTGGAAGACCCGCGCGACGGCGGCATTCTGGCGATGGTGTCCAGCCCCAGCTATGACCCCAATCCTTTCGTTAAGGGCATCAGCTATAAGGCCTACAAATCGCTGCTGAGCAACCCGAACCTGCCATTGATCAACCGCGTCACCCAGGGGCTGTACCCGCCGGCTTCGACGGTGAAGCCTTACATGGCCACATCGGCGCTGTTCGCCGGCGTGATCACCCCCAACACCACCTTCTTCGGCGCGCCGACCTGGACGCTGCCCGGCACCCAGCGGCGCTATCGCGACTGGCTGAAGACCGGCCACGGCATGTTGAACGTGACCAAGGCCATCGAAGAATCGGCCGACACCTTCTTTTACCAGGTGGCGTTCGAAATGGGCATCGACCGCATCCACAGCTGGCTGAGCCGGTTCGGCTACGGCCAACTGACCGGCATCGATCTGCATGAAGAGTACCGCGGCGTGCTGCCCAGCCGCGACTGGAAGCAGAAAGTGCATAAAAAACCCTGGTATCAGGGCGACACCGTGTCGGTGGGCATTGGGCAGGGCTACTGGGTCGCTACGCCGATCCAGATGGTCAAGGCGCTGACCACGCTGATCAACGACGGGCGGGTCAAAACGCCGCACCTGCTGTATTCCATGCAGCGGGGCAATCTGGTCAGCCGCTATCAGCCGCCGGCGCGAGAGGCGCAGATCGGCGACGCCAAATCGCCGTACTGGGGCATCGTGCGCAACGGCATGTACGGCATGGCCAACCTGCCGAACGGCACCGGCTATAAGCTGTTCCATACCGCGCCGTATCACATCGCCGCCAAGTCCGGCACTTCGCAGGTCTTCAGTCTGAAGGAGAACCAGACCTACAACGCCAAAATGATCCCGGTGCGCCTGCGCGACCATATTTTCTATACGCTGTTCGCGCCGTATGACCAGCCGCGGGTGGCGATGGCGCTGATTCTGGAAAACGGCGGCGGCGAGGGCGTGGTGGCGGGGCCGACCGCGCGGGCGATCCTCGACCATATTTTCGACCCGGCCAATGCGCCGCAGCCCGGTGACCCGGCGCAAGTTAAACCGCAGTTAAACGACAGTGCGGACGTGCAGGGCTAAACGGCATTGGTTTTACTTTCTTACAAACTGCAATCTTCTGAATATTTCCGTCAGGGTAGACTGAAATAACACCATAAACCGAATAAAAACGCAGGGTTAACACAACAGTGGCGCCATCGACTAAAAAGAGCGGTAAAAACTACTCCACATTACGTTTCGGCTGGATTTGCGCCGGCATGCTGGTCTGCTTCTTTTTGCTGGCGTTCAGGGTCGGCTATTTGCAGCTGCTGGAGCACCAACAGCTGGCCGACCAGGCGGACCAGCGCTCGATCCGCACCCAAGTGCTGCCGACCAACCGCGGCATGATCACCGATCGCAACGATGAGGCGCTGGCGGTCAGCGTTTCTTCCCGCGACATCGTGCTGGATCCGAAGCACATTATCGACACCCGCACCGACACCGGCGACGAACGCTGGCAGAGCCTGGCCAACGTGCTGAAGATGCCGCTGGCGGACGTGCAGAAGATCATTCAGAACAATGCCCGCAAACGCTTCGTCTATCTGGCGCGCAAGGTGGAGGACGACAACGCCGCCTACATCAGCAAGCTGCATCTGACCGGCGTCAGCACCGAACAGGACTTCAGCCGCTTTTACCCGATGGGCCAGGACGCCGCCGGGCTGATCGGCATCGTCGGCCAGGACAACCAGGGGCTGGAAGGCATCGAGCTGGGCTTTAACCATCTGCTGCAGGGCAAGAACGGCCTGCGGGTCTATCAGAAAGACGGCAGCGGCGCGGTGATCGGGGTGCTGAAGAACGTGGATCCGGTGCCGCCGCCGAACGTGACGCTGAGCATCGACAAGTTTATTCAGTACGTGCTGTTTGCGCAGATCCGCGACGGGGTGATCGCCAACCAGGCGGACTCCGGCTGTGCGGTGCTGGTGAAGGTCAATACCGGCGAGGTCCTCGGCATGGCCAGCTATCCGTCGTTTAATCCCAACAACTACGCCAATACGCCGGCGAAGGACATCCGCAACGTCTGCAGCAGCGACAGTTTTGAACCCGGCTCAACGGTGAAACCGGTGGTGGTGATGGTCGGCCTGGAGCACAAGCTGATCAAGCCCGACACCGTGCTGGACACCACGCCGTACCGGGTGAATGGCCACCTGATCAAGGACGTGGGCCATTGGTCGAAGCTGACCATTACCGGCGTACTGCAAAAATCCAGTGACATCGCGGTGTCGCATATCGCGCTGGCGCTGCCGGCCACGGTGCTGCCGACGGTGTACAAGAGCTTCGGCCTGGGCCGGCCGACCGAACTGGGCATCGGCAACGAGAGCAGCGGCTATTTGCCGCAGCACCGCGAACGCTGGGCCGATATCGAACGCGCGACCTTTTCCTTCGGCTACGGGCTGCGCGTAACGCCGCTGCAGATGGCGCGCGAATACGCCGCCATCGGTTCTTATGGCGTTTACCGCCCGCTGTCGATCACCAAGGTGACGCCGCCGGTGATGGGGCAGCGCATTCTGCCGGCCGACACGGTCAAAACCGTCGTGCACATGATGGAGAGCGACGCCTTGCCGGGCGGCAGCGGGGTGAGCGCGGCGGTGCCGGGTTACCGGCTGGCGATCAAAACCGGCACCGCCGAGAAAATGGGCGCCAACGGCAAATATGACGGCGGCTACATCAACTACACCGCCGGCGTGGCGCCGGCCAGCGATCCGCAGGTGGCGCTGGTGGTGATGGTCAACAACCCGAAAGCCGGCAAGCACTTCGGCGGCTCGGTGGCCGGCCCGGTGTTCGGCAAGATCATGGCGCAGGTGCTGGAGCACATGAACATCCTGCCGGACGCCCAACCGTTGAACGTGGTGTCGCAGGTCAAGGGGTAACCCTGGAAGCCCCTCGGCGGAGGGGCTTCCGGCGGCCACATCAGAAGTAATAGCCGATATTCACGTTGGAACGGAAATACCATTTATCGCTGCCCGGCGATTGGGCGCGGGTCCAGCCGGTAGCGTTTTCCGCGCCGCCCCAGGGGTTGGCGTTTTGCGCCCAGGTCAAATCCACCCAGATCATCACCGGCATGGCGAATATCTGCACCCCGAGGGTGTTCATTTTCGAGTCCGACCCGCCGTCTTTATCTTTCCACAGCACGCTGTAGTCATTATAAAAGCGCAGCTTTTTAACCGCTCCCCAGGGCACCTCGACGTCGCGCGCCAGGTTTATCGACGCGGTGGTGGCCTGCGCCGGGATCAAATAGGCCGGGGTCAGGCCGTTGCCGCCCATCAGGATCGTCGCGTTGTCTGCCCCGGCGGGGCCTTTGGCGCGGTAGGAATAGCGAATGAGCTGGCTGGACAGATGCCAGGGATCGTTGTTCACCAGCGCGTGCAGGCCCGCCGCCCAAAAGCTGCCGTTATCATCGGTGGCATGATTGTAAAGACGGGAAGCCGCCAGCGAACCGCCGACTTCGTTGCGCCAGTCGCCCGATTGGAAGGCGCGCGTCAGGCGCAGGTTGACCTGATCGCGCTTCTCGTTGGCTTGCAGATGCTGCGAGCCGTATTGGGTGTTTTTAAGATCGTCGTAATTGCCCACCTCCGGCGCATAGCGCACGTCCGCCGGCATCATGCGCGGAAAATAGGCCGCGTCGAGCGTCCAATTACGGTCGTGATATTGATAGCTGGCACCCAGCCCGGTATTGACGCCGAAGCCGAGATAAAACGGAATGCCGTAGGACCAGCCGAACTGCGGATAGGGCATCAGGCCGAAAGGCTTGAACGGCGCGCCGAGCTGGATAGCCGAATTGCCGGTCAGGCGATAGCCGACATAGGCGCGGTCGATGGCGTATTTTCTCCGGTCCTGGAACCAGAACCCGGAATCGAAAAAGGCGTCGTTATAATTGGCGCTGGTATCGATGCGAAAGGCGTCAAAGCGCAAATGCGGCGGGTGGCGATAATTACTGCTGCCCCAGTCTTCATAACGATAATTGGCGCGCAATGCGCCGCCGATATCCAGGTTTTTCTTATTGTCGGCGCTTTGCCAATGCAGATGGGGGAAGGGCGATTTGTTTTTAACGGCGGGAGCGGAGGTATTTTCCCGTTCCGGCGGCGAAACGGCGCTGCCGGCGTAACTTATTGGTGAAGCTAGACAAATTGCGAGAGCTATTTTGCGCATGGCTTTCCCCTGAATAATTTGACTATTTAATGGTTTCTTTGTGACGTACCGATCCCACCCTAATGATAATAGGGGCGAAGTCAGCTTTGTTTTATCTGTGAGACAAGTTTGTCTTAAGTGTTTATTATCTTAATCACCGCCGGTTTCAAATATGAAACATTGTTTCTTTTTAATATAAAAACTATAATCCCGACATAATGCAAGTCAAGAAATAAAGATAAGAAATGCGTGGCGAGATTACGGCATTGCGCGGCCTCTCGGCGGCGGATTAAAAATGATAAAAAGTAGGTGCCGCAACCGAATTTGAGCTAGTGGGCATCGGGAACAGGCCAGTAGCGCAGCCGCCGCGTTGGCGCGCTTTAAGGACATTAAACGGGAAGAGCAGCACGCGGGCAGGGGCCGTTTTCACGTCGTTGCTGGCGGCGGTGCTAAAAAAAGACTGACCTTGCACGAGACAACCTTCAGGCTTCGAAAACGCCTGATGCTTTTTTATGCGTATATTAAAAGTGAAAATAAAATAAGCGGTATACGCGTTAATAGCGGGTGGGGAATAGGGTACGGTCGACTAAATAAACCGCAGGCCGATTCTTTTTCAAGCAAAGAAGAACCGGCCTGCGGCTTTATTTTAACGGTGGAATTAACGGCTGGTCTGGTGGCCGATGATGCCGCCCAACGCCGCGCCACCCAGGGTACCCAGGGTGCTGCCGTCGGTCAGAACGGCGCCGCCCACTGCGCCCACGCCGGCGCCGATGGCGGTATTGCGATCGCGGTTGGACATATGTCCACATGCGGTTACGGAAAGCGTTGCCATTACGACAACCAACACGCCGGCGGCACGTTTAATGTTCATAGAGTTTTCCTGATAAATTGACCGATTAACGGTTAAAAAAACCTTTCAATTAATCTGTCGGTAGAAGTTGAGATGAATGTATTCCTCCGCAAGAAAATAGAACAGGTAAAAATTCTTAATTTTGTGATGCCTTATTTTTAGCCATTGGCGTAATGGGCAAAAAAAGCACAGCCGCCGATGAACCGTTAAACCGCGGACAAAGATTGGGAGGAGCCAGCCAATTGCTGTTTTAACGCCGGCGCAGCGGTGAACGAACGCGCTGAGCGTCGTTGACTATACTGGGGGGATGCCCTGCAGGCGCAGGGCGCCAACCTGGAGGCGACGATGTCTGAACTGACCCCGGCATCCGGCAAACCGGTGAAAATTCCCGGCCCGGACCATCCCATCGACATAGCTCCGCAGCCCGGGCGGGTGATCGTCAGCGTGGCCGGCCAGACCCTGGCCGACAGCCGCGACGCGCTGGCGCTGCAGGAGGCCAACTACCCGCCGGTGCTGTATATTCCGCGCGGCGACGTGAACATGGCGTTGCTGCAAAAAACCGAATACGCCACCTATTGCCCGTATAAGGGAGAGTGCAGCTATTTTTCCATTGCGGCGGGCGGGCAGCGTTCGGTAAACGCGGTCTGGAGCTATGAAATGCCCTACAACGCGGTGGTGGCGATCAAAGACCGTCTGGCGTTTTATCCTGACCGGGTAGACGAAATTCGCATCGAAAATTGAAGCGCCACCGTCCGGGTTGACAATCTGCTCGGCCTGGCGGAAACCCGCATCGCCGATATGGCCGCCGGGGTAGAGCGATGCTACCCCCTGTACAGCAGCATCACAGGCGGTTACGACGTAAATCCCCTCTCAAATCAGCCTGTTGCGCAGAGCATTTTTTGCATTGCTTTAATGTAATTGTGTAAGTTACATTAGCTCGCATCAAGTGTGATGTAGCTCACGTTTCTGTAGTGTTCCCCACAACATTTGCACTGACTGTCGGCGGGTTTTCTGCCGGCGCAGGTTTGCTTTGCCTATAAACCAGGAGACAAGATGTTAGAGATGATTGAGAGTTTGGCGACCGTGGTGATCCTGGTGCCGGTAATGGTGGCCGTTTTGCTCGGCACGATTTACGGCCTGGGTGAACTGTTCAACCTGTTTTCCGCCATTGGCCGCAAGAACAACGGCTGAATTTGCACGCCGGGGGGCGCTATCCCCCCCGGCGCCCCGTTACAATACCGTCGCCAGGAAGTTGCGCGTCCTTTCATGCTCCGGCGCATCCAGCACCTGTTGCACGCTGCCCGTTTCAACCACCTTTCCCTGATCCATAAAGATAATCTGGTCGGCCACTTCGCGGGCGAAGCCGATTTCATGCGTGACCACCACCATGGTGATGCCGGAATGCGCCAGATCCTTCATCACCTGCAGCACTTCGCCCACCAGTTCGGGATCCAACGCGGAAGTCGGCTCATCGAACAGCAGCACCTGCGGATTCATCGCCAGCGCGCGGGCGATGGCGACGCGTTGCTGTTGGCCACCGGACAGCTCGCGCGGCCAGGCGTGGATGCGGTGCGCCAGCCCGACTCGCGTCAGCAGCTGTTTGGCGCGCTCCTGCACCACCGCCTTTTTTTCCTTCTTCACCAGCTGCGGCGCGTCGCTGACGTTTTGCAGCACGGTACGATGCGGAAACAAATTAAACTGCTGAAACACCATGCCGATGCTTTTGCGCTGCTCGGCGACCTCGGATTCTTTCAGCTCGTACAGATGCCGGCCTTTCTGCCGGTAGCCGATCAGCTGCTCCCCGACGCGAATGGTGCCGGCGTCCAGCTTCTCCAGATGGTTGATGCAGCGCAGCAGGGTGGATTTTCCCGAGCCGGAAGGGCCGAGGATCACCGTGACCGAACCGGCCGGGATGGAGAGGCTGATGTTTTTCAACACCTCGGTGCCGGAAAAGGATTTCCGCACCTGATTGATGTGGATCGATGCGCTCATTGTTCACCTCCCTGAGGGGCTTTGCGGCTGCGGAACCACCCGCCGCTGCGCGTTGCCTGCGTGCCGCGGCCAAAATAGCGCTCCACGTAGTACTGGCCAATCGACAGAATCGAGGTCATCACCAGGTACCACAGGGTGGCGACCAGCAGCAGCGGGATCACCTCGTAGGTGCGCTGATAAATGATCTGCGCCGAATACAACACGTCCTGCAGGGCGATCACCGACACCACCGCGGTGGTTTTCAGCTGCCCGATCACCTCGTTGCCCGCCGGCGGCAAAATGGTGCGCATCGCCTGCGGCAGGACCACGCGCCACAGGATTTGCCCGCGGCGGTAGCCCAGCGCTTTGGCGGCTTCCAGCTGGCCGCTGCCGACGCTTTGGATGCCGGCGCGCACGATCTCTGCGGCGTAGGCCGACTGATGCATCACCAGCGCGATCACCGCCGCGCTGAAGGTGCTGATGATGGTATTGGTCGGCGCGCTGGCGACTTCGCCCAGAAACGGCAGCCACAGGCTGATGCGCGGATAAAGCGCGGCGATGTTGTACCACAGGAACAGCTGCACCAGCATCGGCACCGCGCGGAAGAACCAGGTGTAGAACCAGCTTACCGCCACCAGCACCGGATTGGCCGACAGGCGCATCAGCGCCAGCAGCACGCCGCCGGCGAAGCCGAACACCACCGAGATCGCCGTCAGCTTCAGCGTCATGACCACGCCGTTGAGAATCGACGCCTCGGTGAGGTTTTCCGCCACTACCGACCATTCGAAGCGCGGATTGTGCAGCATTGAATTGGCGATCAGGCCGACGATCAACAGCACGATCAGGGCGCTGAACCAGCGCCCGTAATGCCGCTGGCCGACGATGCTCAGCGCCGCGTCGTCGTCAGGGTGTTGCCCACTCATTTTGCGATCTCTTCATTGATGCCGGCGGTTTTCACCGCGCCGAAGCCGATATCCCAGCCGTCGAGGATTTTCTGGTAGCTGCCGTCGGCGATCAGCGAGTTCAGCGCCGCCTGCACCGGTTTCACCAGTTCGGAGCCTTTCGGCAGGGCGATGGCCACCGTGGTGCCGTCGATGTTGATGTCGCCGGCCAGCGCCAGCGGCTTGACGTGGGTGGCCTGATAGCGCAGCCCTTCATACGGGCCGAAGAACATCGGCACGCGGCCGCTGATCACCGCCTGCACCCCGGCCGGGCGGTCCGGGAAGATCGGAATGGCGATCGCCGGCTTGCCGGCGGCGACGCATTGATCGCTGGCCTGCTGCAGGCGGGTGATCTGCGAGGTGCCTGCGCCGGCGCCGACGGTCTGGCCGCACAGCTGGGCCAGCTCGGTGTAAGGGCCGAGCGCGGCGTCTTTGCGGGCGATCAGCGCCAGCTTGGAGGCGTTGTAATAGCCGACGAAGTCCACCTGCTGGAAGCGCTTCTTGTTGGCGTCGATGTTGGCCAGCGCGACGTCGTAACGGCCGGACTTCAGGCCCGGGATGATGTTGTCGAAACCGCCGGTGTCCTTCCAGTGGATCGCCACGCCCAGGCGATCGGCGATCGCGCTCATCACGTCGATCTCGCGCCCGGCCAGCGTTTTGTTGTCCGCCTGGTAAAAGGTGGTCGGCGGGGTGTTCGGGTTGGTGCCGGCGACGATGTAGCCGGCCTTTTTGATCGCCTCGGGCAGGCTGTCGTGCAGCGCCGGATCGGCGCTGGCTTTCACCGCCGCCTTGAAGGGCACATCGCCTTCGGCGGCATGGCCGGCGGCCAACGGCGCCAGGGTGGCGGAAGCCAACAGCAGGGACAATGCGGTGCGTTTGAAGGTGTTTTTCATCATGGTTTCCCCTGCGGCTTAAGCCGATTTTACGTTGGCGAAGTTGATTGCCGGTTCCGGCAGGCCCAGGTTTTCACGCAGGGTGGCATGCTGATATTCCTCACGGAACAGGCCGCGGCGGCGCAGCTCCGGGATCACCAGCTCGACGAACAGCTCCAGCTGATTCGGCAACACCGCCGGCATGATGTTGAAGCCGTCCGCGCCTTGCTGTTCCAGCCACAGCTGGAAATCGTCGGCGATCTCTTCGGCGGTGCCCACCACCACCCGGTGGCCGCGAGAGCCGGCCGCGACGGCCGCCAGTTCGCGCAGCGTCAGGTTTTCCCGCGCCGCCAGATCGGTCAGCAGTTTCACCCGGCTTTGGCCGCCTTCGGTGGCGCCGACGTCCGGCACCGGGCCGTCCAGCGGGTAATCGCCGAGATCGAAGCCAAAGCGCGCCGACAGCTGCTCGATGCCGTTATCGATATCCACCAGTTGATTCAGCTGATACCAGGTTTCTTGCGCTTCCGCTTTGGTGCGGCCGATGATCGGCATCACGCCCGGCAGGATCAGCAGGTGATCCGGGTTGCGGCCGGCGGCGGCGACGTATTGTTTCTGGCTGCGGTAGAAGGCCTGTCCTTCTTCCAGCGTGGCGGCGGCGGTGAACACCACCTCGGCGGTTTCCGCCGCCAGCTGCTGCCCGGCCGGGGAAGAGCCGGCCTCGATGATCACCGGGCGCCCCTGCGGCGAACGGGAAATGTTCAGCGGGCCCTGCACCGAGAAATGCTTGCCCTTATGGTTGGCGGCGTGGATTTTCTCGTCGAGGGCGTACACGCCATTTTGCTTGTCGCGCACGATGGCGTCTTTTTCCCAGCCGTCCCACAGCTTGCAGCTGGCTTCGAGGAACTCCCGCGCCACTTCGTAGCGCTCGGCGTGCGAAGGCAGATCGTCGCGGCTGAAGTTGCGCGCCGCATCGCTGGAGAACGAGGTCACCACGTTCCAGGCGGCGCGACCGTGGCTGATATGGTCGATGGACGCCATGGCGCGCGCCAGGTGGAAGGGTTGATCGAAGGTGGTGGAGGCGGTGGCCGCCAGCCCGATATGGCGGGTGTTGACCGCCAGCGCCGCCAGCAGCGTCAGCGGCTCCAGCCGCGACATCGTCGAGGGCAGGCGGTGCACGCTGGTCGCCAGCGCGTCGCCGACGAAGAACATGTCGAAGGTGCCTTCTTCGGCTTTTTGGGCGATCCAGGTGAACCAGTCGATATCGGTCGGCGAACCGTTGGCGCCTGCCGCGCGCCAGCCGCCGACGTGGTGCCCCAGCGCCTGTACAAACAGACCGAGACGAAGTTGACGCGATGGTGTTGAAGGTGAAGTACTCATAATTATTCCTATTTTATTATTAATTTAACAAGGCAATCAGTCGCGGCAGCGCGCCGGGGGACGCCAGGGCGCAGTCGCGGATAACGCTTTCGCCGTCGAGGCCCGGCAGCAGCTGCAGAATGGCGCGCAGCTTAGCGTCGAGGTCCGTCGGGCGGGCGGCGGTTTGCTTTCTTGTGACGACGTCACTTAACTGTCGCCCGTCCTGCAGCGTCAGGGTCAGGCGATGGAAGCGCAGCTCCGGATCCAGCGCGTCCGGCGGCGCTGCGGGATCGGCGTGGCGCTCGACGTTAGCGGCCAGGGCGGCGACGGCCTCATCAACCGCCCGTTCGCCGTAGTGCGTCAGCGGGACCTCGCCGTGGTATAGCGCGTCGGCTATTACGTATTCCAGGCTGAAGCGCGCTTCCACGCCGGTGGCCGGTCGGCGAATGTAGGGCGCGGTGTCGGCGCCGGGCGGGAAGCTGACCTGAATATGCGCGATAGCCGCGGCAGACAGCCCCATGTCCTGCAGGCGGGCGCGCAGGGCGAACGCCGCCTCGGCCGCGCTGTGGGTGCCGCCGCAGGTCGGATAACGCTTGAACTCCAGCCCCGGCTGCAGAATGCGCCAGGGCGCGCCCCAATCGGCGGTCAGCAGCTCCGGCTGCTGCCGGCCGTCGCCGTGAGAACTCAGCAAGCTGTCCAGCACCCCCTCCGGCTGGCCGATAAAACCGGCCTGAGCCAGCAGGGCGGCGTTGACCGCGCTGCGTGCCGCGGCTTGGCCGCCGAACCGAACTGGCTGCGCAGGCCCGCCGCCTGAGTCGCCGCCAGGCCCAGCGCAATCTGCGTTTGCCGTTGGCCGAGCTGCAGATAACGCGCCGCCGCGGCGCAGGCGGCTACCGCGCCGAGCGTGGCGGTGCTGTGAAAACCCAGCGTGTAATGCTGGGTGCCGGCGGCTAACCCCAGTCGGCCAGCGGCTTCCACGCCGATGGCATAGGCGGACAACAATTCGGTGACATCGTCACTGTTGTCGTTCAACGCCAGCAGCGCGGACAGCACCACGGTGGTCGGATGGCCGCGCAGCGCGGGATGATAATCATCGAAGTCCAGCGAGTGGCTGACATAGCCATAGCGCAGCGCGCGGTTCTCGCTGCCGTTCGGCGGAAACACCGCTGCGACCGCCGCCAGGCCGGCATCGCTCAACGCGCAGCGGGCAATCGGCAGTGCGCAGGCGAAATAGTCTTTCACGCCGCGGCGGGCGGCTGACAGGGCGGCTTCATCCGGCCGGCTGTACAATATCTGATGAGCGAATCGGGCGGTTATCGGCGATGACAAGGGCTTAAAACCTGATTTTATATGCGGTTATGCACGAGGGTTGCGGGTTGAAAGGCATTGTGTGGCGATTTTCGTCGCCCCGAAAGAACGAACGGGACTTTCATATTCCAAAATGGAATATCACCACCGCTCCGCGTCGCCGCCAAAGCCGGTCGCCGGCGTGGCGGCCTGCGCTTTAGCTAATTTTGTGCAAAGCAATGCTGAAATTGCTCTAGCGCGTTCAGCCGGATCCGGCGGGGAAAAGGCGGGCGCTCATGATGTCGATAAACGCCCGCAGGCGCGGCGTCAGGTGTTTGCTGGAGGGCCAAAGAATTTTGAAGCTGCTGCTGTGTCGGCAGTGGTCGCCCAGCACCGGCTGCAGCCGCTGCCGCTCCAGCGCCCGCCGCACCGCGAAATCGGGCAGGCAGGCGATGCCCTGGCCCTGTTCCGCCAGATAAATCAGCGTATCGACGGTGTTGCATACCATGCGCGAGCCCAGGCCTGCGCCGAGCAGTTTATCCCAGCCTTCCACCGGCCAGCTTTCGACCTTGCCGGTGGTGGGGAACTTGTACAGCAGGCAGGCGTGGCCGCACAGGTCTGCTGGCCGCCGTGGGACCCCCGCCCGCCGCAGGTAGTCCGGCGACGCCACCAATTGCAGATGGAAAACCCCCAGTTGGCGGCTCATCAGGCGGGAATCCTCGGTGTCGCCGACGCGGATCACCGCGTCGAAGCCTTCCTCGATCACCTCGACCCGCCGATCGGAAAAATCGGCCTCCAACTCAACCTGCGGATACTGCCGGGTGAACTCCGCCAGCACCGGGTTCAGCAAACCGCCGACCAGCGGCAAACTGACGCGCAGCCTGCCGCGCGGCGCACTGCGCACATCGCTGAGCTCCTGTTCCGCCGCCGCCATTTCTCCCAGAATGCGCTGGCAACGCTGCAAGAAAAGCGTGCCTTCCGCCGTCAGCGTCATGCTGCGGGTGCTGCGGTGAAGCAGCCGTGTGCCCAGACGCGTCTCCAGCCGGGCAATGCTTTTGCCGATAGCCGAAGCGGAAACGCCCAGCAGGCGGCCGGCCTCCACAAAACTGAGCGTCTCGGCGGCCTGCACAAAGGCGGAGACGCCGGCCAGATTATCCATCGGTTTTCCTCATTGCGGACACCATAGTCCGTTATGAAGGGAAATCTAGCCTGTTTTTCCGCTAATCGCCAAACTCTATTCTCGGTAGCGGCAGAATGACTGTCTACCTGGAGTGTGAATCATGAGTGAATACCCATTGGACGCCGAGATTATTGACCGGGCGGTGGAGCGGGCATTGGAGCAGCGGCGGCTGGTCGGGGCGGTGGTCCTGGTGGCCCGGGGCGGCGAGATACTCTACCGCCGCGCGGCGGGCATGGCGGATCGGGAAGCGGGCCTGCCGATGCGCGCCAACGCGCTGTTCCGGCTAGCGTCGGTTTCCAAACCGATCGTCTCCACCGCCGCGTTGGCGCTGATGGCGCAGGGGCGTTTGGGGCTGGACGATCCGGTCACGCGCTGGCTGCCGGCTTTCCGGCCGCGAACGGCGGACGGCCGCGAGCCGCCCATGACGGTGCGCCACCTGATGACCCACACCGCCGGGCTGAGTTACCGTTTTTTCCAACCGGAACAGGGCGCCTACGCGCAGGCCGGGGTGTCGGACGGCATGGATGACGATCGGCTCAGCCTGGCGGAGAATCTGCAGCGCATTGCCTCGGCGCCGCTGCTGTCGGCGCCGGGAACCGAGTGGCGTTATTCGATAGCCACCGATGTGCTGGGCGCGGTGATGGAACAGGCCAGCGGCGTGCCGTTGGCGGCGGCGGTGGCGCAGTTGGTGACCGGGCCGCTGGCGATGCGGGACACCGGGTTTATCGCCACGGATGCGCGGCGGCTGACGGTGGCTTACGCTAACCATCATCCCGCGCCCCGGCCGCTGCAACAGCCCGATCGCCTGCCGTTTCTCGAGCATACGGCCGGTTTCAGGCTGTCTCCGGCGCGGGCGCTGGATGCTGACGCCTACGCCTCCGGCGGCGCCGGCATGGTGGGGTCGGCCGAAGATTTCCTGCGTTTGCTGGAAGCCCTGCGCCAGGGCGGCGCTCCGGTGCTGCCGGCCGAATGGGTCAGGGCGATGACCCGCAATCAGATCGGCGACCTGTCGATGCCGTTCTGGCCGGGGCGCGGCTTTGGCCTGGGCATCACCATCCTGAAGGATCCACGGGCGGCGCAAACGCCGGAGTCGGCCGGCAGTTGGCGCATGGGGGGAACCTACGGCCACTCCTGGTTCGTCGATCCGCGGCGGCAATTGAGCGTGGTCGCCTTCACCAATACCGCTCTGGAGGGCATGTCGGGCGCCTTCGTCGGGGAGCTATGCCAAGCGGTTTATACGGCTATCGGGGGGCGGCGATGAAACTGTTGCCGCCGATTTTCTTCCTCGCGCTGGGTCTGTTCGGCGTTTACTGCATCGAGTTCGGCGTGGTCGGCATTCTGCCGATGATTATCGAACGCTATGGCATTTCAACCGCCCAGGCCGGCTGGCTGGTCGGGGTGTTCGCACTGACCATCGCATTGCTGGGGCCGGCGCTGGTGCTGCTGGCCTCAGGCTATAACCGCAAGCGAATGCTGCTTTCCCTGTGCGTTTTCGCGATCGCCGCCGCGTGGTCCGCCGAGGTGGACAGTTTCGCCGCCCTGATGCTGCTGCGCATTGCGCCGGCGCTGTTTCACCCCATTTATTTTTCGCTGGCGATGGTGGCGGCGGCTTCGCTCTACCCGCCGGAACAGCGAACCCGGGCGACCGCCTACGCGTTTGTCGGCACCAGCATGGGGATGGTGCTCGGCATTCCGCTGACCCACTGGATCGCCGGGCAAATCAGCTACGAAGCCTCATTTCGCTTTTGCGCGCTGATTAACCTGCTGGCGGCGGCGGGGCTGTTGCTGCGTTTGCCGGACGTGGCCGCGCAGCGGCTCAGCTACCGCAAGCAGCTGGCTATTCTGCGCAGCGGCGCATTGTGGCTGAGCATCGGCACCTGCGTGCTGATTTTTGCCGCCATGTTCGCCGTCTACGCCTATGCCGCCGAGTATCTCAGTCGTGAAACCGGCGTCAGCGAGGCGGCTATCGGGCTGCTGCTGGTGATTTTCGGTCTGGGGGGCGTCGCCGGCAATCTGCTGGCCGGCAGGCTGCTGCAGCGCCATAAAACGGCGACCGCCTTGCTGCATCCGTTGGCGCTGGCCGCGGCCTACCTGCTGCTGTATCGCTACGCCGATGCGCAGATGGGTCCGATGATCGTCATCTGTCTGTATTGGGGGGCCGCGCATACCAGCGGGCTGATCGTGACGCAAGTCTGGCTGACGTCGCAGGCGCCACAGGCGCCGGAGTTCGTCACCGGGCTGTATATCGCCTTCATCAATTTGGGGGTGGCGTTGGGAGCGGTGGTCAGCGGTTGGTTTATCGATGCGCTCGGCCTGCGGGGCTGTCTGCTCTGCGGCGCGCTGTTCGCCGCGCTGGCGGTGATGACCGTCACCGCCAGGCTGCGGTTTTACCGCCAGGTTACCGCTGCGTTGAGCGGATCATCGCCATAACCTGCCGGAACATCGCGCTGTCCGGATTGGCCAGCTCGTTCACCAGGCTGAAATGGTTGCTGTGGCGGTCGTTCAACAGTTGCACGTTCAACCCCTGTTCGACGCAGGCGGCGTAATAGGCCTGGGTCTGGTTTTTGAAACCCTGGGTCTCTTTGGCGCCGACGTCGAGCAGGATCTGCGGCGCATGCTGCTTTTGCGGCAGCATGAACAGCGGGCTGAGGCTCTGCGCCTGTTCGGGCGTCAGGTGCAGCCAGCCGTTGATATAGGTATCGCACAGCGGGCGCAGGTCGTACAGGCCGCTCAGCGCCAGCGCGCCTTTAATCACGTTCACCGGCACCCGGTAGCGTTGCTGCCAGTCGTCGGCGATCAGCATGCCGCTCAGGTGGCCGCCGGCCGAACTGCCGCTGACGTAAATGCGTTCGGGGTCGATGCCGTACTGGCCGCCGTGGTGATACAGCCAGGCGATGGCGCTGCGCACTTCGCGCACGATCTCGGCCAGCGTGGCCTCCGGCGCCAGGGTGTATTCCAGGGTGGCGACCGCGACGCCGCGGCGGGCGAAGGCGGCGGCCATCGAGCAGGCTTCTTCCTTGCGCTGCGAGTGCCAATATCCGCCGTGGACAAACACCAGCAGCGGCGCCGGTTGGCCGATGGCCGGGAACAGATCGAGGCGCTCGGCGGCCCCCATGCCGTAATGCAGGTCGTAAATCCCCGGCGTTTGCTCCCTGGCCTGTCGCGCCAGCGCCGCGTATTCCGTCATGCAGGCGTCAAAGTCTTCCACCGAGGCGCGGGCGTTGTACTGCACAGCTCTGGTGGCTGCGTTATCGAACATCAGATCGATTTTCATAACATCTCCTTGTTGGTGTCGAATCGATTATCTTCCCGGCGTTTTTTCGCTGCTTGATGTTAAATGCGCTGCGGCGGCGATTTCTTTTTTGCTGTTTTCTGCTGTATATTGCATTTTTAAGCCTGTTATTGCGGAGTCGAAGCATGCACAAAGCGGCGCGACAGCGTTATTTGTTGGATCTGCTCAGCGAGCGCGGGCAGGCGGCGGTGGCCGATCTGGCCGGCGCCATCGGGGTTTCCGTCGATACCGTGCGCCGCGACCTGGCCGATCTGGCGCGCCAGGGGCTGGCGCAAAAGAATCACGGCGGGGCGATAGCGCTGGATCCGCCGGAGATGAAGCGGCAGGCGCGCGAGGCGCTGCTGCCGGAAACCAAGCGCCGCCTTGGCCGCGCGGTGGCGGCGCAGATCCCGCCGGGCAGCACGCTGATGCTGGACGCCGGCAGTACGCTGCTGGCGGTGGCGCGTGAACTGCGCGGCCCGGCGACGGTGATCACCGCTTCGCTGGACATCGCCCAGTGCCTGAGCGACCGGCCAGAGATTCAGCTTATCCTGCTGGGCGGGCAGTGGGACGCGCGCCAGCGTTTGTTCGCCGGCAGCGCCACGCTGTCGCTGTTGGAACGCTACCGCGCGGATATCGCCTTGCTGGGGGTCTGTGCGGTGCACGCTCAGCTGGGGCTCAGCGCCAGCGAAGAGGCCGATGCCGCGGTAAAACGCGCCATGCTGGCCGCCAGCGGTCAGCACTGGCTGGTGACCGACCATATGAAGCTGGATCGCTGCGAGCCGCACCGGGTAGCCGAACTGTCGCAGATCCAACGCATCTTTACCGATCGTCCATGGGACAGCCTGGACGACCAATTGCCGATTGAACTTTGTGTCGTCGCCGACGACCGCTAGAGGAGAACCATGATGAATGATAACGCCGCGCCGCTGCAGGTGGCGCTGATAGGTTACGGCTTTGTCGGCAAGGCTTTTCATGCGCCGCTGATCAACTCGGTGCCGGGGCTGGAACTGAGCGTGGTGTCGTCGCGCGACGCCGACAAGGTGCACGCCGACCTGCCGCAGGTGCAGGTGATCGCCGATCCGCTGGAGGCGATCCGCCATCCGCAGGTGGATCTGGTGGTTATCGCCTCGCCGAACGCCACCCATGCGCCGCTGGCCAAAGCGGCATTGGCGGCGGGCAAAGACGTGGTGGTGGATAAGCCGTTTACCCTGGATCTGGCCGAAGCGCGCGAGCTGATCGCCCTGGCGGAAAAACACGGCCGGCTGTTGTCGGTATTCCAGAACCGCCGCTGGGACAGCGATTATCTCGGCGTCAAGCAGGTGATCGAGCAGGGGCTGATTGGCCAGGTATCGCATTTCGAGTCCCATATCGACCGCTATCGCCCGCAAGTGCGGGTGCGCTGGCGCGAGCAGAATCTGCCGGGCAGCGGGCTGTGGTTCGATCTGGGCCCGCACATGGTCGATCAGGCGCTGCAGCTGTTCGGGTTGCCGCTCAGCGTTCAGGCCAATATCGCCACGCTGCGCGCCAACGCCGAAGTCAACGACTGGGCGCACGTGATCCTGAATTATCCGTCGCATAAGGTGATCCTGCACGGCAGCATGCTGGTCGCCGGCGGCGTATCGCGCTTTACGGTGCATGGCGATCAGGGCAGCGTGGTCAAGGCACGGGCCGACGGCCAGGAAAGCCAGCTGCTGGCCGGGGTGATCCCGGGATCGGCCGGCTGGGGCAAAGACGACGACGCGCTGAGCCTGTTCGTCGGCACCGAGCCGGTACGCACGCTGCCGACGCCGGACGGCGACCAGCGCCAATATTATATTCGGCTGCGCGACGCGCTGCGCGGCGACGGGGCCAACCCGGTCACCGCTTTGCAGGCGTTGGCGGTCATGGCGGTGCTGGAGGCGGCCGAAACGGCGGCGCGCACCGGCGCGACCGAAACCTTGCCGCTCACCGCCGCGGAAATCGCCGCCTGGTAATACGCCGCGCGCGTTTGGCATGGCGCCGCATGCATTGATTAACTGCATCCCGTGCGTCTTCCGCCATACCGCCTCCTGACATAGGCTGCAGACAGCGTATTTCAGGAGGCACCATCATGTCGTTAAACTCTTCTCCGCGGGCGATCCGCG
Source organism: Serratia ficaria (assembly GCF_900187015.1). Lineage (NCBI taxonomy): Bacteria > Pseudomonadati > Pseudomonadota > Gammaproteobacteria > Enterobacterales > Yersiniaceae > Serratia > Serratia ficaria. Next base: position 2,583,748 of record NZ_LT906479.1, read on the forward strand.
GCATTCTCGCCAGCCTTTCCCTCAGCATGCTGCTGTCTTCGCTCGGCATCAGCATCGCCAACGTCGCGCTGCCCGCGCTGGCGCTGGCGTTCGACGCCTCGTTTCAGGCGGTGCAGTGGGTGATCCTCAGCTACCTGTTGACCGTCACTACCGCGGTGATCGGCGTCGGTTATCTGGGGGACCGGATGAACCGCCGGCGGCTGTTGCTGGCCGGCATCGCCTTGTTCACCTGCGCTTCGCTGCTGGGCGCGCTGGCGCCGAGTCTTTGGCTGCTGCTGGCGGCGCGGGTGGCGCAGGGGTTGGGCGCGGCGGCGATGATGTCGATCGCCATGACACTGGCGGGCGAGACGCTGGGAACGGAAAAAACCGGCCGGGCGATGGGGCTGCTCGGCACCATGTCGGCGGTGGGCACCGCGCTGGGGCCGTCGCTCGGCGGGGCGTTAATCGGCGTTTTCGGCTGGCGGGCGATATTCCTGCTCAACGTTCCGCTGGGGTTGCTGGCCTGGCTGTTAAGCCGGCGCTTTTTGCCCAACCTGCGGCGGGCGGAAAAACCGGCGGATTTCGACGGCGCCGGCGCCGCGCTGCTGGGGGTCGCCTTGCTCTGTTACTCGCTGGCGATGACGCTCGGGCGCGGTCATTTTGGCCCGCTCAACCTGGCGCTGTTGGCGGCCGCCGCGCTGGCGGGGGCATTGTTGGTCGGCGTGGAGCGGCGGGCGGCGTCTCCCCTGATCGCGCCGGCGATGTTACGCCACCCGGCGCTGGCGGCGGGGCTGGCGAGCAGCGCGCTGGTGATGACGGTGATGACCACCACGCTGGTTGTCGGTCCTTTCTACCTGTCGCGGGGTATCGGGTTGAGCGCGATGCAGGTCGGGCTGGCGATGGCGGCGGGCCCGGCGATGGCCATTCTGACCGGCGTGCCCGCCGGTTATCTGGTGGACCGCTGGGGCGCGCAGCGCATCGCGGTTATCGGTCTGGCGGCGCTGACCTGCGGCGTCGGCATGCTGTCGATGACCGCCGCCAGGCAGGGGATTTGGGGCTATATCGCGCCGCTGTGTCTGCTCACCACCGGCTACGCGCTGTTTCAGGTGGCCAACAATACGGCGCTGATGAAAGAACTGTTTCCGCAGCGGCGCGGGGCGATCGCCGGGATGCTCAATCTGGCGCGCAATCTGGGGGGCATTACCGGCGCCTCGGCGATGGGCGCGCTGTTTGTGCTGGCGTGCGGCGGCAGTGACATCAACGCCGCCGAAGCGGCGGCGGTTGCCGGCGGCATGCGCGTTACCTACGGCGCGGCGGCGCTGCTGGCGCTGGCCGCGTTGGGCATTACCCTCGGCGGCCGGGCGCTGATGACGCGTTATTCGGCGGCCAGATCGCCGCGATAAACCAGGTGAACCTTGTTGCCGTCGGGATCGCGCAGGTAGGCGCCAAAATAGCCTTTGCCGTAGTGCGGGCGTTCGCCGGGCTCGCCTTCGCTGCCGCCGCCCGCCTGCATTCCGGCGGCGTAGGCTTGCCGCACCTGCTGCTCATCGGCCGCGAGAAACGCCACCATGCTGCCGTTGCCCGCGCTGGCCGGCCGGCGATCAAACGGCTGATAGGCATAGAAACGGGGCAAGGTCTGGCCGGGAATAATCCAGCAGCGGGCCGCGGGCCCGTCATCCGGCGTCACTTCGCGCTGCCGCAGCCCCAGCGGCAGCAAGATGGCGTCGTAAAATGCGGCTGCAGCGTCCAAATCGCTGACGCCAACGGTAATGTGGCTGAACATCCTGATCCCTCTCGGTCATGGTGTAGTGATGACAACATTAGCAGCATTCCTGATATGTCGCCGGCTAGTCGTTCGGGCGATGCGCATCCCATACCGACAGCAGGCGGGTTACCGCATCGTCCAGCGCCTGGTGGCTGACGCCGTCGCGGGCCAGGGTGGAAACGCCGAGCAGGAAACTGTCGAAAACGGTCGCCAGCACGGCGGGCTGAACGTCGGCCGCCAGTTCGCCGGCGGCGATGCCGCGTTCGACGCAGAATATAAAACCGTTCAGCGTGCGCCGGCGCGAGTCCGCCAGCGGCTGCAGCACCGCGGCGTCCTCTGCGCCGCCGGCCATCACCCCCAGCGCCACCATGCAGCCCTTGGGATGATCCGCTCCGCACTGCATGTTGACCGACCGCCGCAGCGAAATTTCAATCGCCCGGCGCGGCGGCAGCGATTCATCCCACAGCGCGTCGTTGACCCGGCCGTGGCTGTCGAGGTAGCAGGCTACCGCTTCGCGGAACAGCGCTTCTTTGGAACCAAAGGCCGCGTAGAAACTGGGTGCGGTGATGCCGCCGCCGATATGCGCCTTAAGCTGAGCCAGCGAGGTGGATTCGTAGCCATGCTGCCAGAAAAGGTGCAGCGCCTGTCGTACCGCTTCATCGCGGTCGAACCGGCGTGGGCGTCCCATTTGTGCCATAGCGGCCTCCCAATATTTATACCGATCGCTATAAATGTGATTGACAGCCTGATGCCGTCTGCTTAGCATTATTATACCAATCGATATATAAATCAATTGGCCCGTAACGGCCGCGTCAGGGGGTGGATTTATCCGACGCGGCTTAAATTTACCCATATTTATACCGATCAGTATATAAAGAGGCGCCATGAGCCAGACTTCCCCTTGTTGTGACCCGTTATCGCCGCCGCGTGAAGACGCGCATTTCCCGCTGGCGGCGCTGTTGGCGTTGGCCATGACCGGTTTCATCTGCATCGCGACCGAGACGCTGCCCGCCGGCTTGCTGCCGCAAATTGCGCCGGGTCTGCAGGTATCGCCGGCGCTGGCCGGCCAGATGGTGACGGCCTATGCGTTGGGATCCTTGCTGGCGGCGATCCCGTTGACGCTCGCCACCCAGGGCTGGCGGCGCCGCAACGTGCTGTTGCTGACCATCGCCGGCTTTCTGATTTTCAACTCGATTACCGCCTGGTCTTCCAGCTTTGCCCTGACGCTGCTGGCGCGTTTTTTGGCCGGCGCATCGGCGGGGCTGGCCTGGAGCCTGTTGGCCGGTTACGCCCGCCGCATGGTAGCGCCGCCGCAGCAGGGCAAAGCGATGGCGGTGGCGATGGTCGGCACGCCGGTAGCGCTTTCCCTTGGCGTGCCGCTCGGCACCTGGTTGGGGGCGGCCATCGGCTGGCGCGCGGCGTTCGGCGCCATGTCGCTGCTGTCGGTGATATTAATGGCGTGGGTGGTGCTGAAGGTGCCGGACTACCCGGGGCAAGCCGGCGCCAGGCGCCTGCCGCTGCGCCGCGTCTGGCGCACGCCCGGCGTGCGGCCGGTGCTGGCGGTGGTGATGTGCTGGATGCTGGCGCATAACCTGCTGTATACCTATGTCGCGCCCCTGGTGGCCCCGGCCGGGTTGAGCGCCGATGTCGACGCGGTGCTGCTGGTGTTTGGCCTGGCGGCGCTGGGCGGCATCTGGCTGACCGGGCGCACCGTCGACGGTCATCTGCGCCGGTCGGTGTTGCTGAGCCTCGGCGTTTTCGCCGCCGCCACGCTGCTGCTGGGGTTATCCCTGCGCTCGCCGCAGCTGGTATGGGGAGCGGTCGCCTTCTGGGGCCTGAGCTTCGGCGGCGCGGCCACGCTGTTGCAGACCGCGCTGGCGGACAGCGCCGGCGAAGGCGCAGACGCGGCGCTGTCGATGAACGTGGTTATCTGGAATGGCGCGATAGCCGCGGGTGGCATGCTGGGCGGCCTGCTGCTGGGGCATTTCGGCGTGCTGTCGTTCCCCTGGGCGGCGCTGGCGATGGCGCTGATCGGGTTGGGGATCGCTTATTCGGCCAGCCGCCACGGTTTCCCGCAGGGGAAGCGCTCGCCGGCCGGGTAAACAGTCAGGCGTTGTCGACGCGCGGATTGGCGCGCGTCGGCTGGCTGGGGTAATCCACCTGATGTTTTTGCAGGTAATCGCGGATCAGCTGGCGGACCACCTGGGAGGGCGTGACATCCTGCTGCAGGCACAGTTCTTCCAGGGCTTTTTTCTTGTCCGGGTCGATCAGTATGGTCAGCCGCGCCGTTTTCTTTTCCATCAGGGTCCTCCAGAGAATGATAATTAAATGATAATACCACGTGACCGAATCGGCCAACCGCGCTGCATTGCCGGTGCTCAGTTGAAATGCAGCCGTTCTATTTTGCGCGACAGGTAGCCCAGATCGCAGCCGAAGATTTCCCCGCTGGCGCGCGCCAGCTCGCGCAGTTGGCTCAGCGGCAAGGTGACGCGCGCCGGCGACGCGTAAATGATCACGTTGCCGCTCGGTGCGACGCAGAACAGCACGCTGTCAAAAACCCGATGCAGACTGTGATACAGCAGGGTATCGGCATGGGGCACTTCATGATAGTTCAACACCAGCCAGCCGCCGTCGTTCAGTCGGGCGGCGCAGTTCTCCAGAAAACTCTGGCTGCCCTGCTGAGGATCCATGGCGAAGGCCGAGTAGAGATCGGAAAAAATCAGGTCATAGCGCCGCCCATGCGCGGTGCGCACAAACTCCACCGCATCGGCGGTGTGCAGCGCGACGGCATCGGCGCCGGGCAGGGTAAAGTAACGTTCGGCGACCGACACCACCGCGGCGCGCAGCTCGACCACCTCCAGCCGCATATGCGCATCGCTGGCGTGCAGCGCGCGCACCAGGCTGCCGCCGCCCAGGCCGAGGATCAGCGCCGACGCCGGCGGCTGCCAGGCGACCGCCATCAGCATCGCCTTGATGTAGTTGTGGATCGGCAGCGCCGGATTGCTGAGGCTCATTTTGCTCTGCTCGCAGATGCCGTCGAAACGCAGCGTGCGGTAGTCTTTGTGGTCAGAGACGATAATCTCGCCGCAGGCGTCTTCCAGGCGGGCGATCACCTGGCCGCGCGGCGAGAAATCGAGGGTGCTGAGTAAGCTGTCAACCAGAGACATGGTTTTGCTGTGGCTCCTGTGGGTCTATTTGCGGGCGCACATAAAATCTGCGCAGCAGATCCGGCGGCCATCAACGGTGGCCAGCCCGCGGAAGCGCGCGATCGCGCCGCGCTTGCGCACGAAGGTCACCGCCAGATGGACCCGATCGCCGGGGTGCGCGGCCCGATAAAACCGCGCCCGCTGAATGGCGGCAAAGTAATAGTGCTCTCCTTCCTGCAGCGCGCCGAGGAAATAATGCGCCAGCAGGCCGGTGCTCTGCGCCAGCGCTTCGACCATCAATACCCCCGGAAAGGCGCCGCCGGCAGGCCAAAGCGCCGGATCGTTGGCGGTGACGTTTTTGATGGCGCTCAGGCGTCCTTCTGCGACGCAGGTGCCTGCGGCCAGCACGCGGTCGACCAACAGACAGGGGTACCGATGAGGCAGGATAGATTGAATATCCTGAAATTGCAGTGGGTTACCATTCAGCGGCATGGGTGATTCCGGTCCTGTCAGCGGAGCGACGCCGGCCAGGCTGCCGGCATCAGTCTAAGTGGAGTGTAATAACATTATAATAAAATTATCATTGAATGTGCCAGATGAAAAAGCGATGCGGCGAGAAGGCGAGGTGAAAGTCACCCGGCGACGGCCGGGTGCGGGAAGGGGTCAGGGTTTGGAACGGGTGACCTTGTCCAGGTAGCCCATGACGAAGGCGGAAAGCACGAAGGTGAGGTGGATGATCACGTACCACATCAGCTTGTTGTCCGGCACGTTTTTGGCGTCCATAAACACCCGCAGCAGGTGAATGGAGGAGATGGCGACGATGGAGGCCGCCACTTTGTTTTTCAGCGAGGTGGCGTCCATTTTCCCCAGCCAGCTCAGCTTCTCTTTCCCTTCGTTGATATCCAGTTGCGAGACGAAGTTCTCGTAACCCGAGAACATCACCATCACCAGCAGGCCGCCAACCAACGCCATGTCGACCAGCGACAGCAGGGTCAGGATCAGATCCGCTTCGGCCACCGCGAAGATATTGGGCAGGACGTGGAGAATTTCCTGAAAGAATTTGATCGACAGGGCGATCAACGCCAGCGACAGGCCGAAATAGACCGGGGCGAGCAGCCAGCGTGAGGCGTACATCGCGTTTTCTATCAAACGTTCCATAGTTATCTGAGTTTGTTACCAAAGGGCCCACAGTATAGCTCAGATGGGCCGGGAGAAATCAACCGGCATGAAGGGGAAAGGGCGCGCCGAGGGAGGGCGGCGTTGCGCACAGGGATACGGCAATTAAGGGTTAAATAAAGCGAGCGGAATAATAAAGCTATTTATTTAATTCATTAATGGCCCGAATTAACGAATATACTGGTGCGTCAATTGACTATTTCGGCACTACGGCGGTGCATTATGGCTGGGAATATTTAACGAATTTATTAATGGCCATTTAATTATAATTGAATATTAATATAACCAATTGATATCTGGCTTGTTTATTTTCCCTGTCGTCGGGGTGGCATGATTGCTGCTTCCTGAGTTTCTGCGGCTATCGCCGCACGACGTCAAAAATACGATAAAGCGCCAATCGCATCGGCTCCGCCGCTGCGGCGCGGTAATGACATTCGCACTCGGGGAGAAATAAATAATGACGGTACTGACCGAATCGCTGCAGGCGAGCAAATACGGCAAATGGACCCAGCTGTTGCTCGGGTTGATTTGCATGGCTTCAATATCGAGCCCGCAATATGTCTGGACGCTGCTGACCGGGCCGCTGACGGCGAAATTGGGCGTGGGGTTGCCTGAACTGCAGGTGACGTTCTCGTTGCTGATTATTCTGCAAACCTTTTTTTCGCCGTTCCAGGGCAAACTGATCGATCGCTTCGGCCCGCGCCGGCTGATTTCCCTCGGCACGCTGCTGGCCGGGCTCAGCTGGGTGCTGTCATCGCAGGTCAACGGTTTGCTGGCGCTGTATGTGGTCTACGGCTGTTTGGGCGGCCTGGGCACCGGCATCGTGTACGTCGGCATCGTCGGGCTGATGGTGAAATGGTTCCCCGACAATCGCGGTTTCGCCGCCGGGGCGGTCGCGGCGGGCTACGGCATGGGGGCGATCCTGACCACATTCCCCATTTCCCTCTCATTGGGCAGCTACGGCGTGGAGCAGACGATGATGGTCTTCGGCGGCGCGTTTGCGTTGGTCGGGTTGCTGGCGAGCCAGGGGCTGAGGGTGCCGGCCAATGCCGCTTCGCTGCCCGGCAGCGTCAGGCTCGAACAGGGCAAGCGACAGTTCGCCTCGCGGGAAATGCTGCGGCAGCCGCTATTCTGGCTGATGTTCCTGATGATGGCGATGATGTCCACGTCCGGGCTGATGGTGACCTCGCAAATGGCGGTGTTCGCCCATGACTTCGGCATCAGCGGCGCGGTGGTGTTCGGCATGGCGGCGCTGCCGCTGGCGCTGACCATCGACAGATTTACCAACGGGCTGACGCGGCCGCTGTTTGGCTTTATCTCCGACCGCTATGGGCGGGAAAAGACCATGTTCATCGCCTTCGCGCTGGAAGGCTGCGCAATGACGCTGTGGCTGATGTGCCGTGAGGATCCGCTGCTGTTTGTGCTGTTGTCCGGCGTGGTGTTCTTCGGCTGGGGGGAAATCTTCTCGCTGTTCCCCTCGACGCTGACCGACACCTTCGGCAGCCAAAATGCGACCGCCAACTACGGCTGGCTGTATATGTCGCAGGGCATAGGTTCGATTTTCGGCGGCCCTCTGGCGGCGCTGCTGTATCAGCACACTCAGGGTTGGCATGTGGTCTTCGGCTGCGCGATTGCGCTGGACTTTATCACCGCCGGATTGGCGCTGTGGGTGCTGAAACCCTGGCGCTCCCGCTTCATGCGCGCTCAGCAGCCGAATTGAAATCCTCCCCGGCGCCGCGCCGGGGAGAGGTTCAGGCCCCCGGCCGCTAAGCGGGCTCAATGCTTGGCGCTTTTGCCGTCGTTATGGCCGAGCGAGCGATCGGGAAAGCAGTGGTCGCGCAGGCGCTGTTTCAGCTGCGCCGCATCGGGAAAGCCGCCGTCTATTTTTCGATCCCAGATCATCACGCCGCCGACGCTGATTTGGTACACCCCGCCGGTGCCGGGCATCAGCGTGACGGAGGCGAGATCGTCGCCGAAGGTGCTGAGCAGCTCTTGCGCCATCCAGCCGGCGCGCAGCAGCCAGTTGCATTGTGAACAGTAATGAATGGTAACGGCAGGGGCGGTTTTCATCGTAGGGTCGCCGGCAAATTAACGTTGCCGCTATCATCGGATGCCGCACCCGTCTTTGTCAATTGGCCGCTCTGTGGGTTGCCCCTCAAGGAAACGACAAAATCTTTCATATTTAATTATTTGTTTTTACATAAAAATACCCGATTTGCCCTCTGGTGACTCAGTCACTACAGTTACAGGTGACCTTTTCATTTCAGCTGAGGAAACCACCATGAAAGCTGCCGTAGTGACCAAAAACCATACCGTGGACATTCAGGACAAACAGCTTCGCCCGCTGAAGCACGGCGAAGCGGCGCTGAGGATGGAGTGCTGCGGGGTGTGCCATACCGATCTGCACGTTAAAAATGGCGATTTTGGCGAAGTTCCCGGCATTACGCTCGGCCATGAAGGCATTGGGGTGGTCAGCGCGGTCGGTGACGGCGTCACCTCGTTGAAGGTTGGCGACAGAGCCAGCGTCGCCTGGTTCTATCAGGGCTGCGGCCACTGCGAATACTGCGTCAGCGGCAACGAGACGCTGTGCCGCGCGGTCAAAAACGCCGGCTACAGCGTAGACGGCGGCATGGCGGAAGAGTGCATCGTGGTGGCGGACTACGCGGTAAAAGTGCCGGACGGCCTGGACTCGTTCGCCGCCAGCAGCATCACCTGCGCCGGGGTGACCACCTACAAGGCGGTGAAGATTTCCGGCATCCAGCCAGGCCAGTGGATCGCCATCTACGGCCTCGGCGGCTTGGGCAACCTGGCGCTGCAGTACGCCAGGAACGTGTTCAACGCCAAGGTGATCGCCATTGACGTCAACGACGGCCAGTTGGACTTCGCCAAAGAAATCGGCGCGGACCTGACCATCAATCCGCAGCACCAAAACGCCGAAGAAATTATCCAGCGGCAGGTGGGCGGCGCCCATGCCGCGGTCGTTACCGCGGTGGCCAAATCGGCCTTCAACTCGGCGGTGAATGCGGTGCGCGCCGGCGGTAAAGTGGTGGCCGTGGGGCTGCCGCCGGAGAACATGGATCTGAGCATTCCGCGTTTGGTGCTGGACGGCATTCAGGTGGTCGGCTCGCTGGTGGGCACCCGCGAAGATCTGAAAGAGGCGTTCCAGTTCGCCGCCGAAGGCAAGGTGACGCCGAAGGTCACCAAGCGTCCGTTGGGCGACATCAACGACATCTTCGAAGAAATGAAGTCGGGGAAAATCCGCGGCCGCATGGTGATCGACCTGTCCGCGTAACTGCGGCCGCCGCCAACGAAGGGCCACCGCCAGCGGTGGCCCTTCGTCGATCAGAACAGCCCCAGCGGCTTGGCGTCGTAACTCACCAGCAGGTTTTTCACCTGTTGATAATGCGACAGCGCCGCCTTGTGGGTCTCGCGCCCGATGCCGGAGTTTTTGTATCCGCCGAACGCGGCGTGCGCCGGGTACAGGTGGTAGCAGTTGGTCCAGACGCGGCCGGCCTTGATGGCGCGGCCCATGCGATAGGCGCGGTTGATGTCGCGGGTCCACAGCCCGGCTCCCAGCCCAAACTCGGTGTCGTTGGCCAACGCCAGCGCTTCGGCCTCGTCCTTGAAGCTGGCCACGCCGATCACCGGTCCGAAAATCTCTTCACGGAAGAAACGCATGCTGTTGTTGCCGGTAATCAGCGTCGGCTGCAGGTAGAAACCGTTTTGCAGTTCATCGCCCTGGGTCACGCGTTCGCCGCCGGCGACGATCTTGCCGCCTTCGTTTTTGGCGATGTCGATGTAGGACAGGATCTTGTCGTACTGCTGTTTCGAGGCCTGAGCGCCGATCATGGTGTCGGTGTCAAAGGGGTCGCCCTGGCGAATGGTGGCGATGCGCGCCAGCACTTTCTCGATAAACTGCGGGTAAATGGATTCCTGGATCAGCGCGCGCGAAGGGCAGGTGCAGACTTCGCCCTGGTTGAAGAAGCCCAGCACCAGCCCTTCAACCGCTTTGTCGATAAACTCCGGTTCGGCCTGCATGATGTCTTCAAAGTAGATGTTGGGCGATTTGCCGCCCAGTTCGACGGTGCTGGGAATGATGTTCTCCGCCGCACAGGCGAGGATGCGCCGGCCTATCGGGGTGGAACCGGTAAAGGCGATTTTCGCGATGCGTTTGCTGCGTGCCAGGGCCTCGCCGGCTTCGGCGCCGAACCCCTGCACCACGTTGAGCACGCCCGGCGGCAGCAGATCGCCGATTTCCTCCATCAGCACGCTGATGCCGAGCGGGGTTTGCTCCGCCGGTTTCAACACCACGCAGTTGCCGCCCGCCAGCGCCGGCGCCAGCTTCCAGGCGGCCATCAGCAGCGGGAAGTTCCAGGGGATGATCTGGCCGACCACGCCCAGCGGTTCATAGATATGGTAGGCCACGGTGTTCTGATCAATCTCGGCCGCGCTGCCTTCCTGCGCGCGCAGGCAGCCGGCGAAGTAGCGGAAGTGATCGACCGCCAGCGGCAGATCGGCATTCAGGGTTTCGCGGATCGGTTTGCCGTTGTCCCAGGTTTCCGTCAGCGCCAGCATTTCCAGCCGCGACTCGATGCGATCGGCGATGGCCAGCAGCAGGTTGGCGCGTTCCTGCACGCTGGTTTTGCCCCAGGCGTCGGCCGCCGCATGCGCCGCATCCAGCGCCAGCTCGATATCTTTGGCGTCCGAACGCGGGAACTCGGCGATCGGTTGGCCGGTCACCGGGGAGGTGTTGGTGAAGTAGTTGCCGGCAACCGGTTCGACAAATTTGCCGCCAATGTAATTGCCATAACGCTTTTTGAAGGAAACCAGCGAGCCAGGCAAACCGGGATGGACATATTTCATGTTGTGCACCTCTCTGCAGAAGATAACCGACGCTATTGGGCTGCGCCTGCGAATGCGACATGTCGCCGCAGTGAGTCATAAGCATTCCCTATGCCAGATTGATTTCACCTATCTCTTCATTTCAGTAAATGCTTTAATATCAATCGATTGATTTGTCGTTAAAATAGTTTCGTTACCTCGCCGTTCCGATCCGCCAGGCCCGGCGGTTATTTTTTGTGTCCCGTGTCGCAACACCTGATACACGGTCGTGATACAAACTTGCAACATTCTTATTCGGTGGAGAAGCGCATGTTGCAGAAAGAGCGAGCGGCCCGCCCGGGCCAGGCTTCGGCCGGTGATAACCGGCTTCTCCCGAGCCCGCTGAACGAATCCTGGCAGCGCAGCCGGCGTTACGGCCTGACGCGCGCCGACGACCACATCCCCTTTATCAAGCCGGCCTTGCTCAGCGAGCTGCGCGGTGAAAACGCCTGGGTGCCGCAGCTGGCGCGGCCGTTCATCGAGCAACTGGGATCGGAAATCAACCGCCAGCCGTCGATCGTCGTGATCTCCGACGCCGCCGGGCTGGTGCTGGAAACCTGCGGCAATACGGACTTTTTGCATCGGGCGTCGCGTTTCGCTCTGGCGCCCGGCAACCTGTGGGGCGAGCAGGCGCGGGGCACCAACGCCATCGGCACCGCGCTGGCGCTCGGCGAGTTTTGCGAGGTGAACGGCGACCAGCACTTTCTCAAGCAGAATGCCGGGCTTTACTGCACCGCGGCGCCGATTTACCGCCCCGACGGCCTGATTGCCGGCGTGCTGGATATTTCGGCGCCGGCGCAAAATCCTTATCGCGATGCGCGAGCGCTGGTCCTGCAGGCGGTCAGGCATATCGAGCACCGCTGGGTGAAAAGCCTGGTCTCCGCGCGCGACTGGACGCTCAGCCTGCATGCCGACGCCCGCAGCCTCGGCAGCGCGCAGGAATTGTTGCTGGTGTTCCGCGATGAGGTGCTGATCGCCGCCAACCGGCTCGCCATGCGGGAATTCAACCTGTCGCCGGCGTCGTTCGGCGCCACCGGCTTCGCCAGCCTGTTTCCGCTGCTGCCCCGGCAGCCGTCCGGTGCGCCGCGCCGGGCTCAGGCCTGCAACGACCGCCATTACTACTCGCTGCTGGAAGCGCCGCCGCGCGGTTCAGTCGCCGTCGGCGCGCGCGCGCAGCCGGCGGAAAAACAGGATCAACAGCATCAGAAAGCGCTGCGCATCCTCAACGCCGGGCTGGCGCTGTGCATCACCGGCGAGACCGGCTGCGGCAAAGAGCACTTTAGCCGTCGGCTGTACCGGGAAAGCCGCTGGAGCCGCGGCAACTTCGTGGCGATCAACTGCGCGGCGCTGCCGGAACAGCTGATCGAATCCGAACTGTTCGGCTATGCGCCGGGCGCATTTACCGGCGCCAACCCCAAAGGCTATCTCGGCAAAATCAGGGAGGCCGACGGCGGCGTACTGTTCCTCGATGAAATTGGCGATATGCCGTTGACGTTGCAAACCCGGCTGCTGCGGGTGCTGCAGGAAAAAACGGTGACGCCGCTGGGTAGCCGCAGCGCCTATGCCGTCGATTTCTCGCTGATCTGCGCCACCCACCACGATCTTGCCCAGCGGGTGCAGGCGGGGGCGTTTCGTGAGGATCTGCTGTACCGCATTCAGGAATACAGCCTGAACGTCGCGCCGCTCCGGGAGCGGGCGGAACCGCAGCGCTTCATTCTGCAGCTGTGGCGAGAGCTGGGCGGCGAGCGGCGCGGCATTCGTTTGTCGCCCGAGGCGTTGGCCCTGATGGCGCGCTACCCGTGGCCGGGCAACGTGCGCCAGCTGCTGAGCACCCTGAAGGTGCTGCTGGCGCTGGCCGATGACCGCGGCGTCATCACCCCCGACGATCTGCCGCCGGCGATAACCGCGCCGCCGAAACCGGCGCCGGGCGCGCCGGACCTGCAGGAGGCGATCAGGAAGGCCGACGGCAACCTGAGTTTGGCGGCGAAGGCGCTCGGCATTTCGCGCAGCACGCTGTACCGCAGGATGGATAAACGACGCCTGGCGGCCCCGAACGGCTAAAACCGCCGCCCGGGCGGTTTTAGCCTGGGCGGGACTATCGATATTGCAGGTAGGCCACCTGAGTCTGCAGATACTCCTCCAGCCCGTGGCGGCCGTCGGCGCCGCCGATGCCGGATTTGCGCCAGCCGGCGTGGAAACCCTGCATCGCCTCGAAGTTCTCCCGGTTGATATAGGTCTCCCCGAACTTAAGCCGCTTCAGCGCGGTCATCGCCACGTTCAGGTCACGGGTGAAGATCGAAGACGTCAGGCCGTACTCGCTGTCGTTGGCCATGGCGATCGCCTGGTCCAGCGTGTCGAAGGTGGCCACCGGCAATACCGGGCCGAACACTTCCTCATGCATGATCGCCATATCCTGCCGCACCCGGGTCAGCAGGGTCGGCGGGAAGAAATAGCCGGTTCCCGGCTCGCGCTTGCCGCCCAACACCAGCTCGGCGCCCTGGCTGACGGCGTGCGCCACCTTGTCCTCCACCCGCTGCAAGGCGGCGGCGCTGATCAGCGGCCCCATGTCCAGCCCGCTCCGCTGCTGCGGATCGCCGAAGGTCACCTGCCGCAGCGCCTCGGTCAGCCGGGCGATAAACTGCGGGTAAATCGCCTGCTGCACGTAAACGCGCTCCACGCAGTTGCACACCTGGCCGCTGTTGATTACCCGCGAACTGACGATGGCCCGTACCGCCAGCTCCAGATCGGCGTCGGCCATCACGATCGCCGGCGCTTTGCCGCCCAGCTCCAGCGACACCTTGGTGACGTTGTCGGCGGCGGCGCGCAGGGTGGCGACCCCGGCGCCGATGCTGCCGGTCAGGCTGACCATGCCGACCTTCGGGCTGGCCGCCAGCGCCTGGCCCACTTCCGGCCCGTAGCCGGTCACCAGATTGAACACGCCTTTCGGCAGGCCGATTTGGTGAACGATCTCGGCAAACATCACCGCGTTGCCCGGCGTCAGCTCGCTGGGCTTGATGACGATGGTGTTGCCGGTCAGCAGCGCCGGCGCCGCCTTGCGGGCGATCAGGAAGAACGGGAAGTTCCACGGCAAGATGCCGACGGTGACGCCAATCGGCTTCTTGAAAATAAAGATGTTTTCGTCAGGGCGGTCGCTCTGGATGATTTCGCCCTCATAGCGCCGCGCCCACTCGGCCATGTAGTCCAGGTAGTCGGCGGTGAACAGCACTTCGATTTTCGCCAGCGCCGCCGTCTTGCCGCCTTCGGCGACGATCATCGCGCTCAGCGCCGCCTCACGCTGGCGAATGCCGGCGGCGATATCGCGCAGCCACTGGCCGCGCCGCACCGCCGGCAGCGCCTCCCAATCCGGCTGGGCGCGGGCGGCGGCGTCGATCGCCCGCTCGACGTCGGCGGCGTCGCCCTGCGGAATGTGCAGGATGGTCTGTTCGGTCGCGGGATTGATCACCTCGATCCAGCGGTCGTTGCGGGCGACGGTGAACTCGCCGTCGATATACATGCGTTTTTGAGGATTATTCATGGCAGGGCTCCACAGGGGATGGTGATTAACGAATTGTCAGATTAATGAATTCCTGATGTTAATAACCTTTGCGCCAGTGCCACCGAAGGCGCGCGGCTGGCAGCCCTGCGCGGATCGCGCCGATCGCCGCCGCCATTTTTCGCATTGCCCGCGCGTCAGTGCGGGGAACTGTGATCCCGCCCGGCGTCACCCCTTGTATTTTGCCAACTTACGTCAGAGCTGGCAGTCAGGCTAAGGTTGGCGGGCAGGCAAGCCCGATAGACTCCTTCGTGTCGTTTTTTTGTCCTCTTACACGCTACGAAGGAAGGCATGACAATGAATAACGTCATTCTGTTGGGAATACTGTGGCATCTGGTCGGCGCCGCCAGCGCCGCCTGTTTTTATGCGCCGTTCAAGCAGGTGCGGCAATGGTCATGGGAAACCATGTGGTCGATCGGCGGGCTGATGTCCTGGCTGATCCTGCCGTGGGCCGTCAGCTGGCTGCTGCTGCCGGATTTTTGGCAGTACTACCGCTCTTTCAGCCCGAGCACGCTGCTGCCGGTGTTTTTATTTGGCGCCATGTGGGGCATCGGCAACGTGAACTACGGCCTGACCATGCGCTATCTGGGCATGTCGATGGGCATCGGCATCGCCATCGGCATCACCCTGGTGGTCGGCACGCTGATGACGCCGCTGCTGCAGGGCCGCTTCGTTGCGCTGTTCGGCTCCGCCGGCGGGCTGATGACGCTGCTGGGCGTTCTGGTGGCGCTGGTCGGCGTGGCGATCGTCAGCTGGGCCGGGGTGCTGAAGGAGCGGGCGATGGGCATCTGCGCCGAAGAGTTCAACCTGCGCAAGGGGCTGGTGCTGGCGGTGCTGTGCGGGATTTTTTCCGCCGGCATGTCGTTCGCCATGGATGCGGCCAAGCCGATGCATCAGGCGGCGGCGCAGCTGGGCATCGATCCTCTGTATGTCGCCTTGCCCAGCTACGTGGTGATCATGGGCGGCGGGGCGCTGATCAATCTGGGTTACTGCCTGGCACGTCTGGCTATCAAGCCGGAGCTGTCGGTGCGGGTCGATTTCTCGCGCGCCAAACCGCTGCTGTTGGCCAACCTGCTGTTTTCGCTGCTGGGCGGCGCCATGTGGTACCTGCAGTTCTTCTTCTACGCCTGGGGGCACGCGCGCATTCCGGCGCAGTATGATTTTATCAGCTGGATGCTGCACATGAGTTTCTACGTGCTGTGCGGCGGCCTGGTCGGCCTGCTGCTGAAGGAGTGGAACAACGCCGGCCGACGTCCGGTGGCGGTGCTGAGCGTCGGCTGCCTGGTGATCATCCTGGCGGCCAACATCGTCGGCCTCGGCATGGCGGGCTGATCACAGCTTCACCTCCGCCGTCGGGCGCCGGCCTCGTTCAAAACGTTGGCGCCAGGCGCTGGGGGTGACGCCGGTTTCCCGGGTGAACACCACCGAAAAGTAGTTGCTGTCGTCAAAGCCGCAGCGGGCGGCGACCTCGCCGATCAGGCAGTCGCTGCGGCGCAGCAAATATTTGGCCCGGCACAGCTGCAGCTGGCGCTGATAGTGGCCGATGGTCATGCCGGTCTGCTGGCGGAACAGCTGCTTCAGCCCGCGCTCCGCCAGCCGATGCTGCAAGCAGAACGCCCCCAGCTCGAAGCGCCCGCCGTTATCGCCCTGGATCGCCGCCATCAGCAGATCCAGCTGTTCCCCCTCGGGCAGTTGGCCGTGCTGTTCGGGGGCGTAACGGTGGCGACGCAGGATCAGCGCCAGCTGCAGGAACAGCGCTTCGGTCAGCTGGATCGACAGCTGGTCGGTCTTGCGGCTTTCCTGCGCCAGCTGCTGGATCACGCCGCGCGTCAGCGCCATGCCGCGGGTGGTCAGCCGCCAGTGGGACTGGTGCTGCCGAACGTCGGGCGGCAGCAGCTCCGCCCAGTCGATAGCCAACCGGAAACGCTCCGGACAATACAGAATATTGTCCAACACCAGATCGTGGACCGAATCGTAGCTGTGGCAATCGCGATCGCGGATATAAAAGATGTCGCCGCAGGTGACCCGCCAGGGCCGGTCGTTGAGCACGTGCAGGCCGTTGCCGCGCCAGACGATGACTATCTCGCTGAATTCGTGGGTGTGCGGCGGAAACGAGGGCTGAGGCGCCCGATCGGCGACCGCCACCGGCATCAGCTCAGAGGGCAGATAATCTGTTTTGGCCAGCAGCAGCGGGGAGTTCACCGGGACACCTCGGGGTCAGAAGTCGTTTTGTCGCATAGTACGGGGTGAACAGCCAAACTCGCGCTTGAAAAGCGTGGAAAAGTGATTGCTGTCACCAAATCCGCAGCGGTAGGCGATATCCGTGATGCGCGTATCCTCATGGCGCAGCATTTGGCGCGCCTGCAGCAGCCGCAGCCGATTAAGGTAGCGCTGCGGCGTGCTGCCGGTGTGCTTCTTGAGCTGGCGGTGCAGGGTGCGCAGCGAAAGCGAGAAGCGATCGGCCAGCCAATCCCAGTCCACTTCGTCGCTGTAGTGCTCCGCCAACCAGTCCAGCAGCAGGCGCAGCCGGCCCTCGGGATCGTCGGCGGCCGCGGCGACGGATCCCTGACGCAGCAACACCAGCAGCTGCATGAACAACAGCTCTTGCTGCGCCAGATGTTCGAGGCCGAAGGCGGCGGGCGTCTGCGCCAGCCGGGTGACCACCGCGCGCACCTGCTCCAGCAGCTTGCTGCTGATGCACCAGTGGGCGCTTTGCGCCTGCGGCAGCAGCTGATCCAGCCCGGAGAGAAAGCGAAAGGCGTTGGGGCCGCGATACAGCACGTTGGTCAGATGCAGGTTGTCGGTCTGTTCATAGAGGTGACGATCGCTGTCGCGGACAAAACAGATGCAGCCGCCGTACAGCGGCTGAGGCTGGCCGTTGAGCACGTGGGTGCCTGCGCCGCTCTCGACGATCACGATTTCGTAAAAATCATGGTGATGCTCGGGAAAGCCGGACTGCGGGACCCGCGGCTCGATCGTCACCGGGTAAGGGCTTGAAGCGAAAAAGTCACTGCCGCGCAACATTGCCATCTCTTCATCTCCGTTAACCATTTTGCAACAAATACTAGAGGAGGCGTCGGCGGGCCGCCTTGAAATTACGACGCGTCAGCGCCGCTCCGGCGGTCATTTTTTCAAGAATGCGCCGGAAAAAGACAAAATTGCGCGCCGGGTCACACCGCGGCCAAAAGCGCAAAGCGTGAAGCGCATCACGTTCATCTTTGCCTGATTGCCAGCCGCGGGCGCCAGACTGGCAGTGGCGATAAGGTGCCGTTTCCCCAGGGTTTTAAACTGTCGCCATCGATTCATCAGGAGCAAGCCCATGACACTTCGCCATATTGTCTCCATAGATCTCGGCGCCTCCAGCGGCCGGGTGATGCTTTGCCGCTACCGGCCGGAGCAACAGGAAATCACCCTGCGGGAAGTGGTGCGCTTCGGCAACGGCCTGCGGCGCATCGAGGGCCATGACTGCTGGGATGTGGATGCGCTGGAGCGGGCGATCCTGCAGGGGCTGCAGCGGCTCGACGCCGAGAACATCGGCGTGGACAGCATCGGCGTCGACACCTGGGGCGTGGACTATGTGCTGCTGGACGCCGACGGGCAGCGGGTCGGGCTGCCGGTGGCCTACCGCGACGATCGCACCCACGGCCTGATGCAGCAGGCCAGCCGGGCGCTGGGCGCGGCGCAGATCTACCGGCGCACCGGTATTCAGTTTCTGCCGTTCAACACCCTGTATCAGCTGCGGGCTTTCACGCAGCGCCATCCGCAGCAGGCGGCGCGCGTCGCTCACTTGCTGATGATGCCGGATTATTTGCACTATCGGCTGACCGGCCAGCTGAACTGGGAATACACCAACGCCACCACCAGTCAGCTGTTGAACATCCGCAGCGGCGAGTGGGATGCGGCGCTGTTGGAATGGGCCGGCGCGCGGCCGGCGTGGTTCGGCAAACCGACGCCGCCGGGCAATCAGCTGGGGCATTGGCGCAGCGCCGCCGGCAGACGGATCCCGGTGATCGCCGTCGCCAGCCACGACACCGCCAGCGCGGTGCTGGCCGCGCCGCTGCAGGACGCGCAAGCCGCCTACCTCAGCTCCGGCACCTGGTCGCTGATGGGCTTTGAAAGCGCCCGGCCCTATACCGACGCGGCGGCGCTGGCGGCCAACGTCACCAACGAAGGCGGCGCGGAGGGGCGTTTTCGGGTGCTGAAGAACATCATGGGGCTGTGGCTGCTGCAGCGGGTGTGCGAAGAGCTGGAGATAGCCGAACTGCCGCCGTTGATCGACCAGGCGGCGCGCTTGCCGGGCTGCCGCGCGCTGATCGACCCCAACGACCCGCGTTTTATCAATCCGGCCAGCATGGTGCGCGAGATCCAGGACGCCTGCCTCAGCCACGGCATGCCGGCGCCGCAAAGCGCCGCGGCGCTGGCGCGCTGCATCTTCGACAGCCTGGCGCTGCTGTATTGGCAGGTGCTGGAGGAGCTGCAGACGCTGCGCGGCGGCGCCTTCAGCCGCCTGCATATCGTCGGCGGCGGCAGCCAGAACCGGCTGCTCAACCAGCTGTGCGCCGACGCCTGCGGCATCGAACTGCATGCCGGCCCGGTCGAAGCCTCGATCCTCGGCAATATGGGCTGCCAGCTGATCGCGCTGGGGGAGGTGGCGGACGTCGCCGCTTTCCGCCGCATCGTCGCCCGCAACTTTACGCCGGCGGTGTTTTCGCCCAATCCCGACAGCGAACTCGTCGCCAACCGCAACCGATTCCAGGCTATCAGCCTGTCGACAAAGGAACCTTGCTTATGACCCGATCCATTGAACAGGCGTTTGACCTGGCGAAACAGCGCTTCAGCGATCTTGGCATCGACGTTGCGCGCGCGCTGGACCTGCTCGATCGCCTGCCCATTTCCGTCCACTGCTGGCAGGGCGACGACGTGCGCGGCTTCGAAAACCCGCAGGGCGCGCTGACCGGCGGCATCCAGGCCACCGGCGGCTATCCCGGCCGCGCCACCAACGCCGCGCAGCTGCGCGCCGATCTGGAGCGGGCGTTTTCACTGATCCCCGGCCCGAAACGGCTGAACCTGCATGCGATCTATCTGGAAAGCGAGCGCCCGGTCGAGCGCAACGCCATTGAGCCCAGACACTTCAGCCACTGGGTGGAATGGGCCAAAAGCCAGGGCCTGGGACTGGATTTCAACCCGAGCTGCTTCTCGCACCCGCTCAGCAGCGACGGCTTCACGCTGGCGCACGCCGATCCGGCCATCCGCCGCTTCTGGATTGAGCATTGCCAGGCCAGCCGGCGCATCTCGGCCCACTTTGGCGAGCAGCTCGGCACGCCGTCGGTAATGAACATCTGGGTGCCGGACGGCATGAAGGATCTGACCGTCGATCGCCTGGCGCCGCGGCGCCGGCTGATGACCGCGCTGGATGAGGTGCTCGCGGAGCCGCTGGATGCGCGCCACCACATCGACGCGGTGGAAAGCAAGCTGTTCGGCATCGGCGCCGAGAGCTACACCGTCGGCTCCAACGAATTCTGTCTGGGCTATGCCGCCAGCCGCCAGATCGCGCTGACGCTCGACGCCGGCCATTTCCATCCGACCGAGGTGATCTCCGACAAGATTTCCACCGCGATGCTGTATGTGCCGCGGCTGTTGCTGCACGTCAGCCGCCCGGTGCGCTGGGACAGCGACCATGTGGTGCTGCTGGACGACGAAACCCAGGCGATCGCCCAGGAGATCGTGCGCCATCAGCTGTTCGACAAGGTTCACATCGGCCTGGACTTCTTCGACGCGTCGATCAACCGCATCGCCGCCTGGGTGATCGGCACCCGCAACGTGCGCAAGGCGCTGCTGCGGGCGCTGCTGGAGCCGGTCGAGCTGCTGCGGCAGCGGGAGGCGGCGGGGGATTACACCGCGCGGCTGGCGCTGCTGGAAGAGCAGAAGTCGCTGCCGTGGCAGGCTATCTGGGAAGGTTACTGCCTGCGTCACGACGTGCCCGTCGGGGCCGGCTGGCTGGAAGACGTCCGCCGTTACGAACAACTCAATCAACGCTAAGGGGGCAGCATGCAAGGTATTCTTTCTTCATGGTTTGTGCAGGGCATGGTGAAAGCCACCGCCGACATGTGGCTGAAGGGCTGGGATGAACGCAACGGCGGCAATATCAGCCTGCGCTTGCTGGACGAAGAAGTGCGGCCGTATCAGGGCGATTTCACCCCGCAGCCGCGCCGGGTCGAGCTGAGCCAGCCGGCCGTCGAACTGGCCAACTGCTGGTTTCTGGTCACCGGCTCGGGCAAGTTTTTCCGCAACGTGCAGCTCGATCCCGCCGACAGCCTGGCGCTGCTGCGGGTCAGCGAAGACGGCCACGCCTACAGCATTCACTGGGGCTTGAGCCACGGCGGTTTGCCGACCTCCGAGCTGGCGTCGCACTTCCAGTCGCACTGCGTGCGCAAAACGCTGACCGACGGCGCCGATCGGGTGATCATGCACTGCCACGCCACCCATTTGATCGCCCTCAGCTACGTGCTGGAGTTGGACGCCGCCAGCTTTACCCGCCTGCTGTGGGAGGGCAGCACCGAATGCCTGGTGGTGTTCCCGCACGGCGTCGGCATCGTGCCCTGGATGGTGCCCGGCACCGACGGCATCGGCGAGCAGACCGCGCGACAGATGCGCAGCCACACGCTGGTGCTGTGGCCGTTCCACGGCATTTTCGCCAGCGGCCCGTCGCTGGACGACGCCTTCGGCCTGATCGACACCGCCGAGAAGTCGGCGCAGGTGCTGGTCAAGGTGCTGTCGATGGGCGGCATGCGGCAGACCATCAGCACGCCGCAGCTGATTGCGCTGGGGAAACGGTTTGAAGTGACGCCGTGGCAGGCGGCGCTGGACGCGGAACGAGCGTTATGATCCGCAAGGCCTTCGTGATGCCGGTGTACCCGCACGCGCACGCGGCGTATCGGCAGCGCCACGCCGCCATCTGGCCGGAGCTGGCGCAAACCCTGAAGCAGCACGGCGCGCATCGCTACAGTATTTTTCTCGATGCGCGGCGTCATTTGCTGTTCGCGGTGGTGGAGATCGAGTCCGAGGCGCGCTGGCAGGCGGTGGCCGACACCGACGTTTGCCGGCGCTGGTGGCTCTCGATGCGCGAGCTGATGCCCGGCAACCCCGACAACAGCCCGCTGAGCGAAACGCTGGAGCCGGTGTTTTATCTGGAATAACCCCGCCGAGCGGGGTTACTGCCGGAACTGGCGCACATCGATGCGCCAGCGGTTAATTTTGTTGTACAGCGTGGTGCGCGACAGCCCGAGCTGATCGGCGGCGCGGCGCAGATTGCCGGCGTGCGCCTCGATGGCCTGCAGAATATGCGCCCGCTCGCTGTCTTCCAACCGCAGCGCGGGCGCGGCCGGCAGCGGCGGCGTAGCGGCGATCATCTCGGCCGGCAAATCCTCGACGTCAATGAGCAGTCCCTCGCACAGATTGACCATCCGCTCCACCAGATTTTCCAGCTCGCGCACGTTGCCGGGCCAGCGCCAGGCCTGCAGGCGCGCCATCGCCGCCGGCGATACCTGCGGCGGGATTTTCTTCATGCGCGCGCACAGCTGCCGAATAAAGCCGGTGATCAGCCCGGCGATGTCGTCCTGGCGCTCGCGCAGCGGCGGGATGGCGATGGAGATCACGTTCAGCCGGTAATACAGATCGCGGCGAAACGCGCCGCTCTCCACCGCCAGCGCCAGATCGCAGTGGGTGGCCGCCACGATGCGCACGTCCACCTTCACCGGCTGCGCGGCGCCGATGCGCAGCACTTCGTTTTCCTGCAGCACGCGCAGCAGGCTGGTTTGCGCCTCCAGCGGCATTTCGCCGATCTCGTCCAGCAGCAGCGTGCCGCCGTCCGCCAGTTCGAACTTGCCGGCCGAGCCGCCGCGACGGGAGCCGGTGAAGGCGCCGTCGACATAGCCGAACAGCTCGCTCTGCACCAAATCGCGCGGCAGCGCGCCGCAGTTGACCGCGACAAAAGGCTCGCCGCTGCGCGCGCTGGCGTTGTGGATCGCCTGCGCGAACAGCTCTTTGCCGGTACCGCTTTCGCCGCGCAGCAGCACCGTGCTGTGGCTGCGGCTGCTGGTGCGCGCCTGGGCGATCGCCTGCTGAATGGCGGGGGAATGGCCGCGGATCATTTCGAAGGTGTAGCTGGCGCTGACGCCCATCACGCGGCGGGTGATGGCGCGGATGCGTCGGTCTTCGCGCAGCGACAGCACCCGGCCGTTGTCCGGTGCCGGCATCAGCGAAATCAGGCAGGAAAGGGGGCGTTTGCCGTCGGGGCAGAACGTCATCTCGCGATCGTTGCAGAACGGCATGGTCAGCAGCGAAGCGGACTGCGGCCGCAACAGCGCATCGATATGCCCGCCGCCGGGCTCCAGATCGCCGAAAATCTGGCGCGCATAGCGGTTGACGATGGTCAGCCGCCCGGCGGCGTCGCAGACGATCACCCCTTCATTCAGGGTTTCCAAAATCGACTGTTGCTCGGCCAATAGCCGCCGCAGCTGCAGCTGTTGGCCGATGGCCTCCGCCGCCGCCTGCACGGTGCCGAGCGTATGGGCGTTGAAGTTGTCCGGCGTGGCGGTCAACGTCAGCACGCCGATCATCGCTCCCTCGGTATTGCGCACCGGCGCCGCGGCGCACTGGCGGTGGCGCTGACGCAGGCCAATCTTCCAGTTTTCGCCGCTCAACACGTAGACCAGCCGTTGTTCCAGCAGGCAGCGAGCGGTGCAGTTGGTGCCCTGAACCTCTTCGCGCAGGATGCTGCCGACCGGCGTGATGTCGGCGCCGCAGTAATGCAGGGTGACGCCGTCGGCGTCGGTGAGGTTGATGTGGCCGTCCGGGTTATAGGCCAGCAGGTTTTCCATCACGCTGCGCGCCACGGCGATCAGGTCGGCGTTGGCCGCCAGGATCGCCGCCAGCGCGTCGGCGGGCGGGGCGCAATAGACGAAGTCGTCGGGATCGATGCCCCGTTGGCGCGAACGCTGCCAGGAACTCAGGATGGAGGCGCGTATCCAACCCGGCCGCTCCCCGGCGTTAAAGGCGCGCCAGCCTTGCCAGAGCAGGTTGTCCCACTCAGCGGCCTCCGCGCCCTCGGGCAGGCTGAAGATCGGGTCGCTTTCGTCTTTGATGGGTTTGAGTCCCGCGGCGTCCATCTGGTTCTCCGGTACGAATTGGAATGTTCATTTTATGGACATGCAAAGTTGACATGTCCATTTTGTTTCCATTTTGTCGCCGCTATTTGTGCAACGTCTCACAGAATCCCGGCCAGTGCCGTTGGCATCCGCCTTGCAATAGCTCCAGGGCGAACACCTATCAACGCCATAACCACCAACGGGAGATCTTATGAGTGAGCTAAGCAACAATGTACGCGTCGGGCTGATCGGCGCCGGCCGCATGGGCAGTTTTCACGCCGAGTCGCTGGCCTGGCGGGTACCGGGCGCCGTGCTGGCCGCGGTGGCCGACCCGATGCCCGGCGCCGCGCCGGATCTGGCGGCGCGGCTGGGCGTGGCCAAAGCCTACGGCGACCTGCAGAACCTGCTGGATGATCCTGAGATTGACGCGGTGGTCATCGCCGCCCCGGCGCGCACCCATGCGGAATGGGTGATCGCCGCCGCGCAGGCCGGCAAACACGTGTTCTGTGAAAAGCCGATGGCCATCACGCTGGAGGAGGCCGATCGGGCCATCGCCGCCGCCGAACGGGCGGGCGTGGTGTTGCAGGTCGGTTTTAACCGTCGGTTTGTCGGCGGCTTCGCCGCCGCGATCGCCGCGATCGAGAGCGGCGAGAACGGCGTGACGCAGTTATCCCGCTCGGTAACGCGCGATCCGCAGCTGCGCGACCCCACGCCGATCCCGCCGTGGACCATTTTCCTCGAAACGCTGATCCACGATTTCGATACGCTGCTGCATTTCAACCCCGGCAGCCGCCCGGTGGAGGTCTACGCGCTGGCGGATGCGCTGGTGCGGCCGGACTTCAAGGCGCGCGGGCTGCTCGATACCGCGGTGGTGACGATCCGTTTCGATAACGGCGCCATCGCCACCGCCGAAGCCAGCTTCCAGGCGGTATACGGTTACGACGTGCGCGGCGAGGTGTTCGGCAGCAAGGGAATGCTGCAGGCCGGCAACATCAACCTCAACAACTGCGTGCGCTATCACGCCGGCGGCATCGCCATCGACACCTCGCGGCAGGACACCGACCTGTTGCGCGAGGCCTACGCGGCCGAGCTGGCGGCGTTCGCCCGTTGCATTAGGCAGGGCGAGCGGCCGCGCGCCACCGGGCAGGATGCGCGCAACGCGCTGGAAATTGCGCTGGCCTGCATCGAGTCGGTTCAACAGGGCAGCCCGGTGCGGCTGGGGGGGCGCTGATGGCCGGTTATCAGCTCTCGGTGTGCGCCGAGATGGTGTTTCTCGAGCTGCCGTTCGTCGAACGGGTACAGCGCATCGCCGAATTGGGATTTGGCGTTGAAATCTGGGGCTGGGCCGATAAGGACATCGATGCCCTGGCGGCTACCGGAGCGCGCTTCACCTCGATGACCGGCTATCTCGGCGGCAACCTGACCGATGACGATCGGATCGCCGAACTGCTGCAGAGCGCGGAAGCCTCGCTGGCGGTGGCGCAGCGGCTGAACTGCCCCAACCTCAACCTGCACGGCACCGGGCTGGACGGGAAGGGGGTGCCGGTGCGGCCGGTCGAACGGGTGAGCGGCGCAATGTGGCTGCAGGCGGCAGACACCCTGCGGCGGCTGGCGCAGTGGGGTGAACGCAGCGGGCGGGTGTTTACGCTGGAAAACCTCAACCTCGAGGTCGACCATCCGGGCACGCCGTTCGCCCGGGCCAGCGATACGCTGGCGTTGGTTGAAGCGGTCGGCAGCCCGGGGCTGAAGATGAATCTCGACCTGTACCATGCGCAAATTGGCGAAGGCAACCTGATCGCGCTGATGCGGCGCTGCGGCCCGGCGATCGGCGAGATCCAGGTGGCCGACGTGCCGGGGCGCCGCCAACCCGGCACCGGGGAAATCAACTACCGCGCCATCGCCCGCGCGCTGGCGGAGATGGACTACCGGGGCGTGGTGGCGCTGGAGGGCTGGGCCGCCGGCGACAGCACCGAAGCGCTGCGGCAGTTCCGCGAGCATTTCACCCTGTAAGCCAGCGTGACGCCGGGCATGCGCCTGTGCCCGGCATAACAATAACAACGTGATAACAAACGGGACATCGTTATGAAAATCAAAACCCTACTGTGGATAATGTTGAGTATCGCCATCAGCTTCGGCGCCGAGGCGAAGAGCTATCGCGTCGGGGTGGCGCTGGCTAATTTCGATCTTAACTTCGTCTCCATCCTGCGTACGCAAATGGCCGACGAACTGAAACAGCAGCAAATGGACGGCCAGTTTGTCGACGCCAAAGGCGACGTGGCGCTGCAGGTGCAGCAGGTGGAAGACTTCATCAACCTCGGCGTCGACGCCATCATCCTCAACCCGGTGGATACCCAGGGCGTGCAGCCGATGATGGCGGCGGCCAAACGGGCCGACATTCCGCTGATCTTCGTTAACCGCAAGCCGGAGGTGAAGCTGGAGCAGGAGATGGCCTACGTCGGCTCCGACTCCGCGGTGGGCGGAGAAATGCAGATGGAGGCGCTGGCGAAGCGCATGAACTACCGCGGCAACGTGGCGATCCTGATGGGCGCGTTGTCCAACGAAGAGGCGCGCGAACGCACCCGGGCGGTGGAGGCGGTGATCGCCAAATATAAGGACATGAAGGTGCTGGAGAAACAGAGCGCGCGCTGGCAACGCAACGAAGCGGTGGATGTGGTCTCCGGCTGGCTGCTCAACGGCAGCCCGATCGACGCCATCGCCGCCAACAACGACGAAATGGCCATCGGCGCCATCATGGCGCTCAACCAGGCGAAGAATAAAAACATTTTGGTGGCCGGCATCGACGGCACGCCGGACGGCCTGCAGTTTATCAAAAACGGCGGCATGGCGCTGACCATCTTCCAGGACGCCAAAGGACAGGCGATCGGCGCGGTTAAGGTAACCAAAGCGCTGTTGGACAAACAGCCGACCGAGCCTTACCTGTGGGTGCCGTATAAAACCATCACCCAGGCCAATTTGGCGCAGTTCGCCGCCGCCAGCCCTTAGCTATGCCGCAACCAGCCCCGCCAGGCGGGGCTTTTCTTTCGCCTCAGTCCCCCAGCCCCGGCGGATTGATTTCCGAATGCGCAATTTTCTCGTCGCTTTCGGCCCAGCGCTCCAGCACCTGCAGGTAGCTGCCGTTGGCGATGGCGCCGTTGAGCGAGGCCTGCACCGCCGCCGCCAGCCCATTGCCTTTCTTCAGCGTGACGGCGATGTTGGCGGTTTTCGGCCAGCCGCCCGGCACGATGCCCACCAGGCGGGTTTTGCCGGTCAGCTTGGCCTGGTAGGCGCCGGAAACGTTCGGCCCGAAGGTGGCGTCGGCGCGGCCGGACTGAATGGCCAGCGTGGACGCCGCTTTGTCGGTAACATACACCGGCTGCAGCGGCGCCAGGCCCTTGGCGCGGTTTTCTTTATCCCAGGCCAGCAGCACCGCCTCCTGGTTGGTGCCGGAGTCGACGATAATCTTCTTGCCGGCGATGTCCGGCGCCGAAGTTATCGCGGTGATTTTGCTGTCGCTTTTCACGTAGAAGCCCAGCGTATCCTGGCGGTAAGTGGCGAAATCGAACCTGGTTTTGCGCTCGTTGGTCACGGTGATGTTATAGATGGCCGCGTCGTACTTACCGGAACTCACCCCCAATGGCCAGTCCTCCCACGAGGTCGGCACCAGTTTGAGCTTCAGCCCCAGGCCATCGGCCACCAGCCGCGCAATGTCCGATTCGCTGCCGATCACCGTTTTGTTGTCGCGGGCGTAGAGCCCGAACGGCGGCCCGCTGCCTAGCAGCGAGATCGCCACCGTCAGCGTGCCGGGCTCGACAAATTTGAATCCGGCGGGGATCTTGGCGACGGCGTCGGCGTTTTTCACCGTATGGATGGGGGTTTCGTTCGCCACGATATCGACGCCCGGCGCGGCGTCAACCACGGCCGAAAAGCCCAACAGCGCCGCGATGATTGCCAGTTTTTTGCTATATATCATTATGTTAATTACCTTCATTATTATATTGCGAGGCGGTCACTGCACTATCTCTGATGGGGGTAAGTCTGTGAACTAACAAAATTAAATAACTAATCTTGGAAAAAACATGATGAGCGGGAAAGGCAACGTCGGGGCTGGAGAAGAGGAAACGGAGGAGGGGAAAATGGTGCCTCAGTCGCCGGCATGCTCATTGGCACGGGCGCGTTGGCGCTGCCGCGCCACAGATCGATGCCGAGCTGGCCTTTCTGTGCACTCCTATAACGCCTGGGCGGGGATGTCTTAGAATCGTAATTTCATACTTATCATAAAATCCCTACCATGTTATTTATGTGAGCTATTAAACCAATCTAATGGATGGATATAATATGGCAAAAGAGGAAGGTTTAAGGGTTGTATTTTCGCCGGTTCAACTGGCAGCGGCAATGTCAGACAAAAACGTCACTGAGGGGGAAACCTTAAGCAATCGCCTGTTTGGCGGGCTGGGGCTTGCAGGCGGAGTTGTCGAACCTTAGGGTTGTAATACGCTTTGAAGTCTTCCACGGCAAACCCTATTACATCCTCACTGCCTACCCCACTTTTTGAGATCGCACCATGAAAATAATGGGTAACTTTTCCGCACTCGAGCATCTGATACAAATTTATTTCGGGCAGGATAGCTATGAAATCACTGGAGCAACGACCCTTTCAGGTTCAGGTGTCATGGACTTCTATCTTAAGGACAATCCTCCATCACAGATCAATACGCTGATTGCAGATGTGGCTGAATTTGAAGCTGCATACCCTGATACGCTTGATGATGAGTTTATTTCGCGCTGGGGGAACGATGTTGTGCCGGAGCTATGGGGAACAACGACAAAGGATTTCTTGGAACGAATTCGGCTATTGGCAGCGCGCCGCCAACCCAGCTAGCTGCGTACAGGAAAACTTCTTACGCAGTAAAGCATGCCCGGCTTTTATCCTGAGCATGGACATGAAACGAGCGCTTGCCGGGGTCGATACCGATGAGCGTAACGTTTTGCATTATGATCCCCTTCAGAAAGAAAAACACCCTGTCAGCGTACCGCTCACAGGGTGGGGGTGACCATATCATTAAGCCCCCATGGTGGCGACGGGGGCTTGGCGATGGTAGCGCTAAGGTTATTTATCCAGCGCGTAGGCGATGACGTAATCGCCGCGATCCGGCGACTGGCGGGCGCCGCCGGCGGAGATCAGCACATACTGCTTGCCGGTGGTCGGTGAGACATAGCTCATCGGCGTGCCGCCGCTGCCGACCGGCAGACGCGCTTTCCACACTTCCTTGCCGGTTGACGAGTCAAACGCGCGCAGGTAATAGTCCTGCGTGCCGGCGATAAACACCAGGCCGCCCTGGGTCGCCAGGGTGCCGCCCAGCGTCGGCATGCCGACCGGCATCGGCGCGCGCATCTTGATGCCGAACGGCCCGGTATCCTGCACCGTGCCGGCCGGAACCTGCCACACCACCTTCTGGGTTTTCAGATCGATGGCGGAGAGGGTGCCGAACGGCGGCTTCTGGCATGGAATGCCCAGCGGCGACATGAAGCGGTTTTTGTTGACCGCATACGGCGTGCCTTTCAGCGGCACCGCGCCCATGCCGGTATTGACCGATTCGCCGCCGTTGCTGGCCGGCGTATTGGCGTCGGTTTTCTGCGGGATCATCTGCACCCACAGGCCGAGGCGCATGTCATTGGCGAAGATGTAATGGTTGTTCGGGTCGGTGGAAAGACCGCCCCAGTTCATGCCGCCGAGCGAGCCCGGGAAGCTGAGGGAAACGTCGGTGTCCGGTGCGGTGAACAGCCCGTCGTAGCGCATCGATTTGAAGCTGATGCGGCACATGAGCTGATCGAACGGCGTGGCGCCCCACATGTCGGACTCGGTCAGCTTGTCCGCGCCAATCGACGGCATGCCCACCGAGAACGGCTGGGTGGAGGAATACTGTTCGTTAGGAATGTTGCGGGTTTTCACCGGCAGCTCTTTCACTTCGGTCAGCGGCTTGCCGGTGTGGCGATCCAGCACGAAGATTTGGCCGGTTTTGGCGCCGATCACCAGCGCAGGCTTGGTGGTGCCGTCCTTCATCGGGAAGTCGATCAGGCTTGGCTGCATCGGCAGGTCGAAGTCCCACAGATCGTTATGCACGGTCTGGTAAACCCATTTTTCCTTACCGGTGGTGGCGTCGAGCGCCAGGATGGAAGCGCCGTATTTATGATCCAGCGCGTTGCGGTTGGCGCCCCACAGGTCGACGGAGGAGCTGCCCATCGGCAGGAATACGGTGTTCATCGCCGGATCGTAGGACATCGGCGCCCACGAGTTCGGGGTGCTGCGCACAAAGGTCTGGCCCGGCTTCAGCGCCGCATTCGGCTGCTGATTGCCCGGGTCGAACGCCCAGCGCATTTCGCCGGTGATCACGTTGAAGCCGCGCAGCACGCCGCCAGGCATGTCGGTTTGCACGTTATCGGCCACGCGGCCACCGACCACCACGGTGGTGCCGGCCAGCGTCGGCGCCGAGGTCAGCTGATATTTCGGATCGGCGGCGTCGCCCAGGCCGGCCTTCAGATCGACCACGCCCTGGCGGCCGAAGTTCTGGCAGAACTCGCCGTTGTCGGCGTTGATAGCCACCAGGCGCGCGTCGATGGTGTTCATCAGAATGCGGCGCTGGCAGCTGTCGCCTGCGGCCAGCGCCACCGGCGCGGCAGGGGTGGAACCCGGCACGGTCGGCTCAGGCAGCGGCTTGTTGACGTCGAAATAGGCCAGGCCGCGGCAGCGGTTCCAGACCTGGGATTTGGCGTTGATTTCGCGCTTCCAGATCGCTTTGCCGCTGTCGGCGTCGACGGCGATCACGTTGTTGTGCGGGGTACACAGGAAGATGCGGTTGCCGATCTGCAGCGGCGTTTGTTGGTCTTCGGCGCCGTTGCCGTCCGGGCTGAGCGGGGTGTCGCCGGTATGGAAGGTCCAGGCCACCTTCAGATCTTTCACGTTATCGCGGGTGATCTGGTCCAGCGCCACGAAGCGGCTGCCGCCCGGGGTATTGCCGTAGTTGTCCCAGTCTTTTTGCTGTTTGGCTTTATCTACCGGGATCAGCGGCAGCGGCTGGCCGCTGAAAGCGACGGTCGGGTGCGGCTGGAACATCTGGTAGAAGGTGCCGACCATGCCGACGGCCAGCACGGCGGCCAGCAGGTAAGACGGCTTGGCCAGCGGCGCTTTGCCTTCCGGCTTGCGCAGCGCGGGCCAGGTCAGGAAGGCCAGCAGCATCAGGCCGGTCGGCACCATCAGGCGCGATACCAGCGGCCAGAAATCAAAGCCGGCGTCGAGCACCGACCAAATCAGGGTGCCGATAAACACCAGCAGGTAGAGCCACACCGCGGAGGATTTGCCGCGGAAGAATTGAATGGCCGACAGCAGGGTGACGATACCGGCGATCAGGAAGTAGCTGCTGCCGCCCAGCGAAACCAGTTTTCCGCCGGCGATGGCGAAGAACAGGCCGGTAGCCGCAAGGATGATCCCCAGCAGGCAACACCATAGCTTACGTTTTATACCCGGCCGGGTAGTTGAATCAGACATATTCTGGCACTCTCCGAAAATAATGTTTCTGGCTTTTGGTTTACCAAGTGTAATAGCCGTTTGGCCTTCTTTCCGGAAATGAGAAAGGCGGCAAACGGCAATCAAACGATGAATGCCGCAGATTGTACCATTTGATTCGTTAGGTGGTTAAGGATATGTTGCTGCCGGAAAGAATTGTTGTGACTTTTAGCGGGAAGTGAAAATCCTGCGCTGCCAAAACTGCAGCGCCTCGCGGGAAAATTGCGCTAATTCCGCTTCTAACTCGCTGTTTTCAAGCACGGTTTCACGCGCCCGCCGCATGGGGTCGTCACTGCGTTGGCGCAGGCTCTGCATCAGGGTCTGTCTGGCCCGATCCCACTGGGTCGTGTTTAATGAGGCCAGCGTCGCGGTCATATCCTGCAGAAACTCGAGGGTGAACCGATGCAGTTGCTCGAGGGTAAACCGGGGTGACTGCAACCCAAAGAAAATACCTTCGATGTCCGCACAGCGGTGGAAGGCGCATTGCACCACGTAACCGATATTCCGTTCGACGCGCAGCCGCTGGAAATAATGCGGCGCGTACAGCTGCGCCAACAATCGCAGCGCCAGGCGCCCCGACGCGGTGATTTCCGGCAGCGGGAAAAATAACAGCAGCGCGCTTTCGTCGCCGCTTTCCGACAGCCTGACCGGGGCGTGGCCGCGCATCGCCTGCGGCGCGGCGGTGATCGGGTAGGGGAAGTCGCTCAGTAGCCGGGACAGCGACGACTGCAAGGGCGCATGGCCGCCGATCAGCGTGGCGCGCCAGCTCAGCGCCGCCGGCGTGGCGCTCAAGGCCGCCGGCAGCTGCGCCAGCAGCCGGCGAATGGCGATGTCGCCCTGTTCGCGCAGCCGCTCCCGCCGCAAGGTTCGCGCGGCATCGTGCAGCACGGCGGGCGAAAGCGCCGACAGCGCGCGATTGATGGCGCTCATGCCGTGACACATCAGGGCATCATCTCCGGCGAGCTGCAGCTGCCACACGCCCTGGAAGCGCTCAATGCTCAGTTGGCCGTGCCGGTGCGCCAGCGTCGCCGCCGTGGTGCGCAGCGCCGCCTGCAGGCGATAACCCTGCTCGTCGCTGAAGGGCGCCTGCGGCACCGGCCGCAGCAGCAATACCGGCCGCGGTGCTCCGGCTAGCCGATGGCGCAGCGGCGCGCGCTCCTGCGGCAGCTGTGGCGCTTGCGGCGGCGTGGCCGACGGCGAGAAGAAATGGAAGCGGGGCACGTCGTTCGGCGGCTGCGGCGCCGTTTCCAACGCCGTGAGCGACAAAGGCAGCCCCTGAACCTCGCGGGACGCGGCGCCAGGCTCTGGGCGCACCGTCAAACGGCTCAGCGGGGCGGTGAGCAGCGCCGAGAGTTGCTGCGCCCAGCCGACGGTGTGTTCCACCGGCGGCAGGCCAAAGGCCCGTTCCCTCAGCTGTTCTAGCGGCGCCAGGCGGTCGAAAGCCCGATTCGCCAATTGGCGATAATGCGCCAGCGGCGCGTCACCGAGGCCCGCCAGCTGGTGCAGCCAACCGAACAGCGCGCGCTCGAGGGTCGCCGCCTCATCGGCGGTGCCCCGATTGACGGTAAAGATCCAGCTCAGCAGCCAGCGTTCATCGCCGCAGCGCTCATGCGTCAGGCGTACCGCATCGCAAAGCTCCTGCGCACGCAGCCAGGCCAACAAACCGCCGGGGGCTTCATCCAGCAGCAAGCTCTCCAGCAGCCGCAGCGCGCCGCGGCAGGGGGCGCGATTCAACGCCAGGGTCAGGCGCAGCTGCGGCGCGCCGGCCAGGCCAAGGCGATAATCTCCCCGGGCGGTCAACGGCGGCTGCGGCGCGCGGGGCGTAACCGGACCGCCCAGGATGCCCCCGGCGAATCGCCGGGCGATGGCGGCCAGCTGCGGCAACGGCTGCGGCCCCTGCAGCCACAGCGTCATGCCGGCGGCGCGGTAGCCTTGCCGATGGAACTGCCGCAGCGCGCGCCGCAGGGCCGCCGCATCGGCGCCAAAGGCGGCGCGGCTGCCGATATGGAAACGATGCAGGCCGTCAATGCCGCTAAACGCCTGGCGCTGCGCGGCCTCACAGCGGGTTTCGGCATCCGCGCGCAGCAAGCGGTATTCGGCGTCGATCACTTCGGCCTCCCGGTCCGCCGCCTCGGCCGCCAGCAGCGGGGCGCCGAGCATATCGATCAAGCGCGCCACGCCCGCCTCAAGCCATTCGGCGTCCACCTCAAAGAAGAAGGCGGTCTGGGTCGCCTGGGTGGTGGCGTTCAGCCGCCCGCCGTGGGCGGGCGCCCAGCGCATCAGGCCTTCCTCGGCGGCAAAGCCCTCGCTGCCGCGAAACAGCAGGTGCTCCAGCAGGTGCGCCAGGCCCGGCCAGGTGGGCGGTTCGTCCAGGCTGCCGACCTCGATGCGCATCAGCGCCGCGGCACGGCCGGCTTGCGGATCGCCGATCAGCCGGACCCGCAGCCCGTTATCGAGGCGCAGCGTTGCGGTGCTTCGCGACATGCCTTAGCCCTTGAAAATCAGTTGGGAGTTGACCCGGTTGCGGAAACGCAGCTGGTCGATGCCGATCTGCGTGCGGTTTGCCGCCTCGCGCGCCGCCAGGATGGTGCCGTGATGCGCGGATTTGGAGCACACCGGATCGGCGTTGTCGGCGTCTCCGGTCAGCATAAAGGCCTGGCAGCGGCAGCCGCCGTAGTCTTTTTCTTTCTCTGAGCAGGAACGGCAGGGCTCCGGCATCCAGTCATAGCCGCGGTAGCGGTTAAAGCCGAAGGAGTGATACCAGATATGCTGCAGGTCGTGCTCCAGCACCGACGGGAACTTCACCGGCAGTTGGCGGGCGCTGTGGC
Organism: Serratia ficaria; assembly: GCF_900187015.1. Taxonomy (NCBI): domain Bacteria; kingdom Pseudomonadati; phylum Pseudomonadota; class Gammaproteobacteria; order Enterobacterales; family Yersiniaceae; genus Serratia; species Serratia ficaria. The sequence continues at coordinate 2,617,783 of NZ_LT906479.1, forward strand.
AGGGCAGCGCCATGCCTTCCGGCGTCACGCTCAGGAAAATGGCGCCCCAGCCGCCCATGCAGCCTTTTGGCCGTTCCTCATAGTAGTCGGGGGTAACGAACAGCAGGTTGGCCAGATTGCCGCCGTCGGCCATTTTTTCGCGGTAGCGCTTCACCACCTCTTCCGCCCGGGCGATTTGCTCGCGGGTCGGCAACAGCCCCTCGCGGTTGAGGTGCGCCCAGCCGTAGAACTGACAGGTCGCCAGTTCGACGTCGTCGGCGTCCAGCTGAATGGCCAGCTCGATGATGCGGTCGATCTGATCGATGTTATGCCGGTGCAGCACGAAGTTGAGCACCATCGGATAACCGAGCGCCTTGACCGCTTTGGCCATCGCCAGCTTTTGCTGGAACGCCTTGGCGGAGCCCGCCAGCGCGGCGTTCAGCGTTTCGTCGCTGGCCTGGAAGCTGATCTGGATATGATCCAGCCCGGCGTCGGCGAAGGTCTGCAGCTTTTTCTCGGTCAGGCCGATGCCGGAGGTGATCAGATTGGTGTAAAAACCGAGGTCGCGGGCGGCGGCGATCAGTTCCGGCAAATCCTTGCGCACCAGCGGCTCGCCGCCGGAGAAGCCCAGCTGCACGCTGCCCATCGCCCGCGCCTGGCGGAACACCTCAATCCACTGTTCGGTGGTCAGCTCTTGCTCCTGCGCGGCGAAGTCGAGCGGGTTGGAACAGTAGGGGCACTGCAGCGGGCAGCGGTAAGTCAGCTCCGCCAGCAGCCAAAGCGGGGGATTCACCGCCGGCGTTGCGCTTGGTTCAGTCACGGAAGATCACCCATTTTTGCTCGTAGGCGCGTTGGAAAAACTCCAGCACGTCCTCCGCCAGCCCTTCCGCCCCCGGGAAGCGGGCGTTCAGCTGGCCGATGATGTCATTCAACGTTGCCTTGCCGTCCACCTGTTGCAAAATGAGGGCGGCGCTTTCGTTCAGTTTAGCCATGCCTTCCGGATAAAGGATCACGTGGCTGTTTTGCACCTGCTCCCACTGCAGGCGATAGCCGCGACGGAAGACCGGGGTTTGTTCAGGATCGAGGGTCATCACACCAGCCTCTGGTTGTGCCATACCCGCGCGGCGGTCACGCTGTGGTACGGGGGGCGGTTCAGGGTATAGGCCATGCTCATGGCGTCCAGCATGCTCCACAGAATATCCAGCTTGAACTGCAGGATCTCGAGCATGCGCTGCTGTTTTTCCACGCTGTCGCAATACTCCAGCGCCAGCGCCAACCCATGTTCCACGTCGCGGTTGGCCTGGCCGAGGCGGCTGCGGAAATAGTCGTAGCCCGCCGCATCGATCCACGGGTAGTGCTGCGGCCAGCTGTCGAGACGCGACTGGTGGATCTGCGGAGCGAACAGCTCGGTCAGCGAGCTGCAGGCCGCCTCCTGCCAGCAGGCGCGGCGGGCAAAGTTAACGTAGGCGTCCACCGCGAAACGCACGCCCGGCAGCACCAGCTCCTCGGATAGCAGGGTTTCGCGTTTCAGGCCCACCGCCTCGCCGAGGCGCAGCCAGGCTTCGATGCCGCCTTCGCTGCCGCCGTAGCCGTCGTGATCCAGAATGCGCTGCACCCATTTGCGGCGGGTTTCCGGCTGCGGGCAGTTGGCCATGATCGCCGCGTCCTTGATCGGGATGTTGGTCTGGTAATAAAACCGGTTGGCGACCCAGCCCTGGATCTGCTCGGGCGTCGACTCGCCGTTGTGCATCGCGATGTGATACGGATGATGAATATGATAATAGGCGCCCTTGGCCCGCAGCGCCGCTTCGAACGCCTGCGCGGAGAGGGGGGATGGTTGTGTTGTCATGGTCAATACCTACAGTTCGATGTTCATCCCGTCCCAACTCACTTCTATGCCGGCGTCGGTCAGGCTTTGACGCTCCGCGGAGTCTTCATCGAGGATCGGGTTGGTGTTGTTTATGTGGATCAGGATTTTGCGTTTGGCCGGCAGGGTGCCGAGCAATGCCGCCAACCCCTGTTCTTCCGCCAGCGCCAGATGCCCCATGTCTTTGCCGGTATTGCGGCCGACGCCGGCGTTGGCCAGCTCGTTATCGCGCCACAGGGTGCCGTCGATCAGCAGGCAGTCGGCGCGCTGCAGCCAGGGCAACAGCGCCTCGTCCGGCTCGCCCAGCCCCGGGGCATACAACAGGTTGCTGCCGCGCGCGGCGTCTTCAATGAACAGCGCGACGTTATGGCCCGGCAGCGGCCGGTGGCGATAGCGGGAGTAAGGCGGCGCATTGCTCAACAGCGGAATGGCGGTAAAACGCAGGCTCGGGCATACCGCCACCTGGAAGGGCGCCAGCGGCGTGACCGGATGATGGACCAGGCCGCCGTTCCAATGGGACAGCATGGTGAACAGCGGGAAGCCGCTGCTGAGATCGTCATGCACTTCAGCGGTGCACCAGACCTGGTGCGGGCATCCCTCACGCAAATTGAGTAAGCCCGCGCTGTGGTCGATCTGGCTGTCGGTCAGGATGATCGAACCGATGCCGGTGCCGCGCAGCACGTCGGGGTTATTCAATTCGGGCGAAGCGAGCAGCTGGTGGCAAATGTCCGGTGAGACGTTGCACAGCACCCAGTTTTTACCGTCGTCGCTGACGGCGATGGAGGACTGCGTCCGGCGCGAGGCTTTGATGCTGTTGTCGCGCACGCCCTGACAGTTTTTGCAGTTGCAATTCCACTGGGGGAAACCACCGCCCGCAGCGGAGCCGAGAACTTTTATCTGCATGTAGAAACCAGGAAAAGTAAGGAAAGAAACGCCCGCACGAAAGGCGGGCGGACGGGCGATTAACGGTTGGAAATGTACAGCGTCACTTCCAGGCCCAAGCGCAGGTCAACAAACTCAGGTTTAGTCCAGGTGGTCATAAGCAGTGCTCCTGTTGTGTGAATCGTGGTATATCGTGCCGAATGAGACGCGATCGCATCCGGCGCGCCGATGTTGACGAAATGTGATGGAGTTCGCAACCTTTAAAGGGTAAAAGTTTATTCGCCCCAGGTGGCCGCCAGCACGCCGAGCCAGTTGCGCCAGGCCAGCTTTTCCAGCATCCGCCGGTCGAATCCGGCCTGCGACAGCGCCTGCATCAGCTGCGGTAACCCGCCGACATCGCCCAGCGTCTGCGGAACGTTGACGCCGTCGAAGTCGGAGCCAAAGCCCACGCGATCTTCACCAAGTTTAGCGATCAAATACTCAACGTGTTTAACAATTTCTGTCAACGAGGTCGTTGCACTGTCACGCTTGCCGTCGGCGCGCAGGAAGGCGGTGCCGAAGTTAACCCCGACAAACCCTGCGCTTCGGGCGATGGCGTTCAACTGCGCGTCGGTCAGATTGCGCGGCTGCGGGCACAGCGCGTGGGCATTGGAGTGGGTGGCGACCAGCGGCGCATCGCTCAGCGCCGCAGTTTGCCAGAAGCTTTTCTCGTTCATGTGCGAAACGTCGATCATGATGCGGCGTTGGTTGCAGGCGCGGATCAGCGCTTTGCCGGCCGGCGTCATGCCGGCGCCGGTGTCGGGTGAACCGGGGAACGGCCCACTGACGCCTTCGCCGAAGGCGTTCGGCAGGTTCCAGAACGGCCCGATGCTGCGCACGCCCAGCGCATGAAAATGCTCGAGGCGCGAAAGCGCGGGATCCAGCGCGCCGGCGCCCTCGATATGCAGCACCGCGGCGATCTGCCGGTTGACCCGGCAGCTTTCGATGTCCTTCACCGTGCGGCAAATGCGCAGTCGCCCCTCGGAGGCCTGCGCCAGCCGATGCATGATGGCGATCTGCGCTTCGGTGATGGCGAGGGGATCGTAGTCCGCCAGCACCTCGGACTCGGGCTGGTTCCTGATCTGGGCGATATAGCTCGCCGGCGGAATGAACACCGCGAACAGGCCGCCGAAGAAACCGCCGCGCCGCATGCGCGGAAAATCCAGGTGGCCGTTTTCCACCCGGGAATAAAAGGCGTCGACCGGGTCGGCGGCATGTTCCAGCCACAGCTTAAGCAGCAGATCGTTGTGCCCGTCAAAGACGGGCTGGAGAGGGAGTGGCATAGAAAGTCGCACCGCGTCAGGCAGAATTTCCATTATGTTCGCCGATCGGCTGACGGCGGGCAACCCTTAACCCCGGCGTTTCAGCCCAGCCGCATCGACAGCTCAACGTCCTCTGCAAACGGCGTAGACAGATAACCGGAGGCCGGCGAGGTTGCCTTCGCCTGGGCAAACAGACGTTTCAGCAAGGGGGCAAGAGGGGCGGTAGTCAGGGTATTCATAGCGATGTTCCGTTGTGAAATGGGCGCTGTCCGGCATCGGGCAAGGTGACGGCGATTAACGGTGCTGCGGGCGACAAACGTCCAGCACCAGCTGGCGCAGCCAGCGATGAGCGGGATCGGCCTCCACGCGCGGATGCCACATCTGTGAAACGGTAATTCCCCGCGTTTTTACCGGCAGCTCAAATACCCAGATCCGGTCTGACGGCTGATGGCGCAGGAAAGAGGCGGGCACCAACGCCACCAGATCCGAAGCCTGAGCCACGGCCAGCGCAGCGGGAAAGCTCGGCACTACGGCGGCGATGTTGCGCTGCAACCCCAGCTCAGCGAGCGCCTCGTCCACCGGCCCGGTTATTCTGCCGCTGCGCGAAGCGACAACGTGCCCGCAGCCGGCATAGCGCCCGGCGGCGATCTCCGCCTCCGCCATCAACGGATGCCCCTTTCTGACCACGCCGACGAACCGGTCTCTGAACAACGCCTGCAGGCGAATTTCCGGCCCCATATCGCCCAGCACGCCGATTTCAAGATCGACCTGGCCCGCGCGCAGCGGCGCTGAGCTTTTCTCCGGTTTGGGGGCGAAACGCACCCGCACCCGGGGCGCCGCTTTGGCCGCCGCGGCGATCAGCGCCGGGCCAAAGGCTTCCACAAAGCCGTCGTTGGTGCGCAGGATAAACGTGCGTTCCAGCTCGGCCGGGCTCAATGCCGAGGCGTCGGGGCGGAGCACGCCGCGGGCTTCAAACACCGCGGTTTGCGTTCGTTCGCGTATCGCTTCGGCATAGGGAGTCAGCACCATAGTGCGCCCGGCGCGCACCAGCAGCGGATCGCCGGTCACATTGCGCAGGCGGCTGAGCGTGCGGCTCATGGCCGAGGCGCTCAATCCGAGGCGCCGCGCAGCGCCGACAACGCTGGCCTCCGTCAGCAACGCCTCGAGAGCGAACAGCAAGTTAAGATCGGGTTCAGCCATGTCGCGGACTCCTGAGCCAAAGAAAACCTGGGGCGGCGTCTGATGCAAGGTATAAGTGCAAATGCTGTGCCTGCCGTCATCTATTATGCATAGATATATTTCCGCTACGACAAAAAAGCCGATACCCGCTGCGGGTATCGGCTTTTAGCCAGAGAGCAGGGCAGCGCGGAGGGATTACGCGGCCGGCAACTGCTCGGCGGTGGTTTCGACCAGCGCCAACAGCAGCTTGATGTCTTCCAGAGTGACCGTCGGGTTCAGCAACGTCATCTTCAGGCAGGTGACGCCGTTGAACTCGGTCACGCCGACGTTGGCGCGGCCGGATTCCAGCAGGGCATCGCCGATGCGTTGGTTGACAAACGCCACCGCCGAACTGCCGCACACGTCCAGCCGCTGCGGACGATAGCGGAACAGCACGCTGGCCAGCTGCGGCTGCATCACCAGCTCCAGCGCCGGGCAATCGGCAATATAGCGCGCAACCTGTTGCGCCAGCGTGACGCCATGATCGATGATCTCGGCGTACTGCTTCTGGCCCAGCGCCTCCAGCCCCATCCACAGCTTCAAGGCGTCGAAGCGGCGGGTGGTCTGCAGCGATTTGGAGACCAGGTTCGGTACGCCCTGAGCTTCATCGAACTCGGAGTTCAGGTAGGCCGCCTGATAGCGCATCAGCTCATAGTGGCGGGCTTCTTTCAGCAGGAAGGCGCCGCAGCTGATGGTCTGGAAGAATTGCTTGTGGAAGTCCAGCGTAATGGAGTCCACCAGCTCAATGCCGTCCAGGTAGTCGCGGTATTTTTCAGACAGCAGCAGCGCGCCGCCCCAGGCCGCATCCACATGCACCCAGATCTGGTGTTCCGCCGCCAGGGCGGCGATCGCGCGCAGCGGATCGATAGCGCCGGCGTCGGTGGTGCCCGCGGTGGCGACGATCGCCAGGATCTGTTCGCCATTGGCTTGCGCCTGCGCCACTTTCTCGGCCAGATCGTTCAGGTCCATCCGCGCGAATTGATCGGTTTTCACCAGCGTAACGGACTGATACCCCAGGCCGAGCAGCGCCATGTTCTTTTGCACCGAGAAGTGGGCGTTTTCCGAGCACAGCACTTTAATCTTCCGCAGGTCACCCGCCAAACCGTCCTGCTGAACAGAGTGACCCTGGCGCGCGAAGAAGGCGTCGCGCGCCAGCATCAGGCCCATCAGGTTGCTTTGGGTTCCGCCGCTGGTGAACACCCCGGCATCGCCAGGCTGATAACCGACCTGGGTGCGCAGCCATTCGATCAGCTTCATCTCGATGAGGGTGGCCGAGGGGCTTTGATCCCAGGAGTCCATGCTCTGGTTGGTGGCGTTGATCAGCACTTCGGCGGCCTGGCTGACGACCAGGCTCGGGCAATGCAGGTGCGCGACGCACTGCGGGTGATGCACCGACAGGCTGTCCTTCAGGAAGTACTCGATCGCGCGTTCGATAGCCGCCTGGTTGCCCAGGCCCTGCGGATTGAAATCCAGCTGGATGCGTTCGCGCAGTTCGGCAACGGTTTTCCCCTGATACATTTCGGGTTGTTGCAGCCACTGCACCACCGCCTGGCTGCTCTGGGCGATCGCCTGCTGGTATGCCTCGGTGCTTTGCGCCGAGGCCGCCAGAATAGGGTTTAACTTGGACATTAAGCTCTTACTCCATCACACCGGTTTGATGCCTGCGGCTAACAGGGCGTGTTCAAATTTATCCAGGAAAATACCCAATTCGTCGTTGGTGATCAGCAGCGAAGGCAGCAGACGCAGCACGCAGCCGTTACGGCCGCCGCGCTCGAGGATCAGACCGGCTTCGAAGCATTTTTTCTGCAGCAAGGCGGACAACGCACCGTCGGCAGGGTAGCTGCCCATGTGGTCCGGGGCTTCGTTCGGCTTCACGATCTCGATGCCGATCATCAGGCCCAGGCCGCGCACGTTGCCAATGACCGGATAGCGTTTCTGCAGCTCGGCCAGCCGGGCTTTCAGCCATTCGCCCTGGGCGGCGACCTTATCGGCGACCTGATTTTCCTTGAGGTACTTCAGCGTGGTCAGGCCGGTGGCCATCGCCAGCTGGTTGCCGCGGAAGGTGCCGGTGTGGTGGCCGGGTTCCCAGGCGTCGAACTGCTTCTTGATGCCCAATACCGCCAACGGCAGGCCGCCGCCGACCGCTTTGGACATCACGATGATGTCTGGCTCAATGCCGGCGTGCTCGAAGGCGAACAGCTTGCCCGTGCGGGCGAAACCAGCCTGAACTTCGTCGATAATCAGCAAAATGCCGTGTTCCTGGGTGACTTTGCGAATGCGCTGCAGCCACTCGGCCGGGGCCGGGTTGACGCCGCCTTCGCCCTGAACCGCTTCCAGGATCACCGCGGCAGGTTTGCGCACGCCGCTCTCGACGTCGTTGATCAGGTTTTCGAAGTAGTAGGTCAATGCCTTGACGCCCGCTTCGCCGCCGATGCCCAGCGGGCAGCGGTACAGGTGCGGATAAGGCATAAACTGCACTTCCGGCATCATGCCGTTGATCGCTTCTTTCGGCGATAGGTTGCCGGTGACCGACAGCGCGCCGTGGGTCATGCCGTGGTAGCCGCCGGAGAAGCTGATCACGCCGGAACGGCCGGTGTATTTTTTGGCGAGCTTCAGCGCGGCTTCAACCGCATCGGCGCCGGAAGGGCCGCAGAACTGCAGGCAATACTCTTTGCCTTGTCCTGGCAACAGCGAGAGCAGGTAATCGGAGAATTGATCTTTTAACGGCGTGGTCAGATCAAGGGTATGTAACGGCAAGCCGCTGGTAATGACATTTTGGATGCTTTGCAATACGTCAGGGTGGTTATGGCCAAGCGCCAGCGTTCCCGCCCCAGCCAGGCAATCAAGATATTGATTATTCTCAACATCAGTGATCCAGACGCCCTGAGCCTGCGCAATTGCCAACGGCAGTTTGCGTGGATAACTCCTGACATTAGACTCAAATTCGGCCTGTCTTGCCAAATAGGTTTCATTGTTTCCATTTAATGAATTCGCAACTAAAGTGTCAATACGGACTTTATCCGTCATCATATCTCTCCTACAACCGGGGGTATCAGTACGCCCTGATTGAATTAATAAAATTAAGAAAATAGTTACCCTGTGAAAAACGCGACCAATATATGGCTTTTTAGTCTGGGACTCAATAGCTTATTTTGTGTTGATTTGTTTAGATTTTTCCTATGGCAATCAATAGGTTGTTGATTTATTGACCGTTCGTTCGCCCGTTAAAACATAACAATTGTTTAACATGGCACGAAAATCCTCCCCGCCGCCGGTTCGAGCATGAAGTTAATCTGTTTTATTCTTGAGGGGACTTTTTCCGTAAATAACAGAAATAGAAAATAAATATTCGGTTTTGTCGGCCCGGGCGCGTCGCGACAGCCGGGTTATATACGTAATATTTGTATTGGATATACCGGCTCCTGATTAAAAAATGCCGGCATCTCTGGCGGCGATTTATCTCAGATTTCGCGCAGCGGCAGGATGGGGCAGGGATCTCGCCGACGGGATTTTTGCGCCTATGGCGCAGGTCCTATATATTTATTAGCAGGCTCTGAATCAGGCAAGCGCATCAGTGCGTCAGAGGCCAGTTTAATCAGTTTGCAAAGATGTTGACGGAGCATGTGCTTTCGGCAGCGACGGCCAGGCAGTAAGGACAATATTGCGTCTTGGCCGCGCCCCGGGAGAGGAACACCCATTCACAGGTTACGAGGAACTATCATGCATAAAAGAACGCTGGCGTCACTGCACTACGAGAACATGCCTTACGCTGGGGTGCATTACCACATATTGAAACGTGAGGGGCAAGGACATACGGCGCTGTTGAAACTTGATGCGGGCAGCCACCAATCAGCCCGCTTGCATCCGGGCTGGGTCAAGCTGATGGTTCTGAGCGGTGAGCTCAAGATTGGCGAACAAACGTTGCAGTCTCATGAAATGTTGATGATCCCGGCTAACACCGCCTACACGGTGGATGCCGTCACCGAGGTCATTTGCCTGGCGATCTCCGAACTGGACGGGGTGGAGCTGGCCCGCTGAAGACCGGCTCTCGCCGGCAGCGACAAGCTGCCGGCGCAAGGATCCGCAATACCACAACGCCGCCTTACCGCGCTTGGTTTTCTCCCAGGAAGAAATACCACAAGGGTATCGACAGCAGCCCGGTAAACACCAACGTATAGAGCAGCACCATCATGCTCTGCATCACATACATCTGTGCGCTCCAGTCGCCGAACGGCACCTGATACTGATCAACCATGCCGCCGAGGATGGCTTTGCCCAATATGCCGCCGATAATCACGGCGACGGTCGCCACGGCGAGCAGGAATTTGCGCGCCGCCGATTGCCGGGCGGATAACGGTGCGGCGCGCCCGCTGCGCCAGCGCAAAACATCGGCCGACATAAATGCCAGCAGGCTGCCGCCCATCAGCGGCAGAGCATAGCCCAGCGTTAACGCAACCAGCAGCGTAACGCAACGCCCCGCGCCCGAAAGCGCCAGCCAGGCGGCGAACAGCGTATGCACCGGATTCGCTTCCCCCGCCGCAGGGCGGCGTAGCCACCACATGCGGTATCCCAACCCGATCATCACACACAGGCCAAGGCCAAAGGCGGCCAGCATCAGCTGGTTGGCAAGGCCGAACAAGACGCCCATATGGGCGTCAATCCCCCAGCGGGTCAGTTTGGCGATGAGAGGGAATTTATCGAACCGGACCTGATCGATAACCGAAAAATGGCGGGGGGCCAGCGCCACGGCGTCAACCTGGGTGGGCCAGCTGCGATCCACTTCGCTTACCGTCCAGGCCTTGCCTTCCCCTTTAGGCTGGCGCAATTCCACCCTGGCGGCATCGATGCCGGCGGCGCGGGCGGCCTGCAGCGCCTTTTCCCAGTCGCCGTTCGCGGCGTTGACCGGCATCACCATTCCGGCCATATCCGCCCCCCGATGTTCCGCATGGGGATCGGCGGGCGTGGCGGCATCGTCACGCAGGCTGGTGTTGACCTGCGGCGTCAGCCAGCCCAGGCCAGAGCGCAGGGCGTCGATATTGCCGCCGGCCCACTGCGACCAGGTTAACCCCGTCGCCGAGAAGAAAAGCAGCCCGGCCAGCAGCACGATGCCGAGCGTGATGTGCCAATGCCGGCTGACGGCGAAGCGGCCGTTAACGCGCCTGGCTTTGCGGCGAGGCCGCGTGCCCAGCCACAACGCCACGCCGCCCAGCGCGGCCACCCACAGCCAGGATGCGGCGAGCTCGCTGTAATTGCGCCCCGGATCGCCCAGCAGCAGGCTGCTGTGCAGCTTATCCAGCCAGGTACGCAGCGGCAATACGCCGGAGGTGCCGTATACCGCCATATCGCCCCGGATAGCCAGAGTGTAAGGATCCACGAATATCGCCCGCGACTCTGAGGCGCCGAGCGCGGGGTCGACGAACTGCACTCGCGTGGTATCCGTCGCCTCCGGCGCAGGCCGGATGGCGTAGATTCGCGCTTCGGGACCGACGTGACGGCGAGCGGCGGCGATCTGCCCGGCCAGCGGTTTGGCCTGGCCCTGCGGCTGGGTAAACAGCGCGTCCCGATACAGCGCGTTTTCGAGCTGCGGGGTCAGAACGTACAGCGTGCCGGTGAGGGCGGCAATCAAGATAAAAGGGGCGACGAACAGACCGATATAAAAATGCAGTCGTCGGATGAGGTTAAGCATCGCACCGCGCTGCGGCGCGGCCGGTGTGGCGAAAGAAGACATGGCCGTTCTCGTTTTTCAAAAGGTGTGCGCAGGCAGACCCCTCGCAATCAAGCGGGCGGATTTACCCAGTATCAGGAAACGAAGAAAAACGGCGGGGCGGGCGGCGCTCTGGGGCGCTGGCGCAGGGCTAAACGGCGTATCGAAGGCGGCAGGAGCCGCACCGGCCGGGGCGCCTGAGCGATGCGCGTCATCAGCCAAAGCAGCGGCGCAAAAAGCCACAGCAGCAGCGGCACGTGGATCAACAGTTCGCAATAACCGCAGGCGATGTCTTCGCCCATCCCCATCGCATGATGGCCGGTCCCGGCGGGCGGATCCGGCATGGCCATGGGGTGTGAGTGGGCCATATGCGACATGGCGGGGGCATCGTCCGCCGGCGTTACGGCGCTGGCCGCTTCGGCCGGGTTTGCGCTGCCCATCCCCTGATGATGCATCAGCGATTTCGACACCGTCGGCGCCACAAACAGCAGCAGCACCGCGAGAATGGCGGTGCAGGCGGTAAGGCGCTGCTGTCGGAGGCGTGACATTCTCATCGCATGAGGATAACCCGGGTTGAGGCGTTCGATCAGGCGGGTAGTGTAACCCGCGATCCCTCGGGTTGTGAACGAAAAGTGAGGGCGGGAAAAGATCCCCGCGCGCGCCTATGTTCTTGTCAGTTCATGGCTGTCGGCGAGCAGCTCGTGTATTTCTTTTGGAGCGAGTGGGCTGGAAAGAAGCAGGCTGATCCAGTGCTCTTTGTTCATATGGTAAGCGGGTAATCGCCCTGAGTGAAGGCGGGCACAACGATTGACTAATTTATAAATCGGTCACTCGTTGTCAATCAAAGTATGCCGCGTTAAGCTAGGGGCATGACGAGAAAAAACAACGCACTCAGCACGCGCGGCCCCGTGGATCACGGCATTCGCGATCAGGTCGTGGAGGCCGCCACGGCCTATTTCGGGCATTACGGGTACGAAAAAACCACGGTGTCCGACCTGGCCAAGGCTATCGGTTTCTCCAAGGCTTATATCTACAAATTCTTTGAGTCCAAGCAGGCCATCGGCGAAGTGATCTGCAGCAACCGGTTGGCGATGATCATGGCGGTGGTCAACGCGGCGATCGCGGATGCGCCCAGCGCCACAGAGAAGCTGAGGCGCCTGTTCCGAACGCTCTCAGAGACCGGCAGCGACTTATTCTTCCATGACCGCAAGCTCTATGACATCGCCGCCGTGGCCGCACGCGATCAATGGCCTTCGGCGCAGGAGCATGAAGCCCGGCTGCTGCGCGTCATCGAGCAGATCCTGCGGGAAGGGCGTGAATCGGGCGAGTTCGAACGCAAGACCCCGCTGGATGAAACCGCCGGCGCCATCTATCTGACGATGCGGCCCTATATCAACCCGGTACAGCTGCAATACAACCTGGATACCGCCAGCGAGGCGGCGGTGCTGCTTTCCGCATTGGTACTGCGCAGCTTATCCCCTTAATAGATTTTTTGGCCATGGGTATCATTGGCCACAAACCTGAGAATGCATCCTTTAGATTGTCCCTTCAATCAGGGAACCCCATGCCTCGGCTCACCAGCTGAAACCTTACAGCAAACTCAAGATGTTGGGTGATGAAGATCACTTAATTCTGCACATGCAATCTATTTTTTTCATATTTAATAGATTTTCATCGCATTATTCCTAAAGGTTAATTGATTGTTGCCGGAAGAGTGAGCGGCATCTCTTTTTCATGGGCCGTAGAGTTCTATTTTTTAATCGTTATAGCTTAAACCTTTCAGCTAACGATAAGGACGACATCATGAAGAAGTTGGTTTCACTCTCTGCAGTTATCTCGTTGATTTCATGCGCAGTAAACGCTCAGACCTTTGTATTGACCGATACTGAAAAAGGCATAGAACAAGGCAACTGGCAGACCGATAGCCAAAAGCTGAACATTGCCGGGCCTCGTTTCAGCCTGCAACAACAGGTGCTGCGCGGCGGTAAACAGGAGGGCACCAAGGTACTCACCTTAACCAGTTCGGGGCTGACCATTACCCTCAGCCCCACCCGGGGGATGGATATTTTGCATGTTGAGGGTTTTGACGCCCGTCTGGGCTGGGATTCGCCGGTCACCGAGGTGGTCAATCCCGCTTATATCAACCTGGAGAGTCGCAACGGATTGGGGTGGTTGGACGGCTTTAATGAAATGATGGTGCGCTGTGGCTATGAATGGACCGGGCATCCCGGCGTCGAAAACGGCACGCTGTATACGTTGCACGGCCGCGCCGGCAATACGCCGGCCTCCAAAGTGGTTGTCGACATCGCCGACGCGGCCCCGCATGAAATCCGCATTCGCGGACTGCTGAAAGAAAACACCTTCAAAAAGAGCAATTTGGAAACCTGGACCGAACTGCGCTATACCCCGGGCTCGCCGACGTTTTCGATTCATGATCGTGTGACTAACCGTGCGGATTACCCGCGTGACTATCAAATTATTTACCACAGCAATTTTGGCAAGCCGTTGCTGGAAGAAGGAGCCGTCTTCAGCGCGCCCATCAAACAAATTTCACCGTTTAATGACTATGCCAGGGCCGGGCTGAAGAATTGGGCGACCTATCAAGGGCCGACCAAAGGCTTTGACGAAATGGTGTTTAACATCGAACCCTACGCGGATGCGCAAGGCAAAACGCTCGCCATGCTGCATAACCGGCGCGGAGACCGCGGGGTGGCGATAGGTTTTGATACCCGGCAATTGCCGCTGCTGACGCTGTGGAAAAATACCGACACCGAGCGCCAGGGCTACGTAACCGGCATCGAACCGGGTACCAACTATGCGTATCCGGTGAAAATTGAACGGGAACAGGGGCGCATCAAACAGCTGCAGCCGGGACAAAGCACCGATTTCGACCTGAGCTACACCTTGCTTAAAGATGCCGAACAGGTGGGCGAGTATCAGAAAAAAATCAAGGCGCTGCAAGGAGACCAATCACCGAAATTGGTGGAAACGCCGATTGCCGTAGAATAGCGCCCGGCGATGAAAAGGGGGCTGCGGCCGGTTGCAGAGTAGCCGATAATGAAACTCACCGACGGTGATGAGCTTTAGCGGCGTCGGAGATCCTTTCCTGATTGAGCGGTGTCGGTCCACGGAACGCCCGGCGCCATTCGCGTGGGCTGACACCGAATCTAGCCTTAAAACTCTGCCGGAACGAAATTGGCGACTGAAACCCGGCCAGTTCGGACACGCTTTCAATGCTGTTGGCCGTGGTTTCCAGCAACTCCTGGCTTCTTTGAAGGCGCTCTGCGGTCAGCCATTCTCCAGGCGTGGTGCCGGTGGCCTTGAGAAAATGACGCGTCAGCGTGCGCCTGCTCATGCTGACAAACCGGGCCAGTGAGTCGAGATCGTGCGGCTTATCCAGATTGCGTCGCAGATAGTCCATCAACGCATTCATGTTGCTGTCCCGGGTTGTAACAGGAATGGGGCGCTCGATGAACTGGGCTTGCCCACCTTCACGGTAGGGGGGAATAACCATCCTCCGCGCTACCCTATTGGCGATTGCGCTGCCGTAATGATCACGAATGACGTTCAGACAGCAGTCGATCCCGGCCGCGGTGCCGGCTGAAGTAATAAGACGTTCATCATTGGTATACAGCGCGTTTCTGTCGAGACGAACCGCGGGAAAGCGCCCGAGGAAGTCGCTTTCGAATTCCCAGTGCGTGGCGGCCCGATGCTGGTCCAGCAAGCCGGAATAGGCCAGCACGTAGGTGCCCAGACAGAGGCCAACCACCTCGGCCCCGCGTTGCCATGCGCTTACTAGCTTATCGAGCAGCGCCTGAGAGGGCCTTTCATCAGGATGGCGCCAGTAAGGCACGATAACGATGTCTGCAGCATCAAGCTGTTTCAGCCCCTGTTCCACGTGAAGGGGCAAGCCTATATCGGACATCACCTCGCCCGGTTTTTCGGTGCAGATATCCAGCTGGAACAAATCCGGCTCCGGCATGGCGGAACCAAACACTATGCAGGGCACTGAGAAATGAAATGGACTGAACCCATCGGTAACAATTACAGCAACTTTCAGTGCGGACATGTTTAACCTCGCCGTCGTTATTTTCTGCCGCTTTACGGCCCTGATGAAACCGGCTGACAACCGGCCGCGGCGGTTTATCAGAAAATCATGCTTTCACCATCTTCCGGAATAATAACCCGATCTTCAATACCCTGTTCCAGGCTGTATGCACGCAGTTCGGCGCGGGTCAGCAGGCAATGGTTTATCGATTCCATATGCGAAGCCACGACGATCGCGGCCGGCAACATCTGCAGCGTGCGCCGCGTGTCTTCTTTACCCATAATGATTGGGCCGTAAGTATCGTTGATGGCATACCCCGTATTTAACACTACGATGTCCGGCTGGAAACGTTGCAGGCTTCTTGCATAAGGCTTGACCCAAACGGTATCACCAGCAATATAAAGCGTTTTTTCATCAGGATGCGTGAACACCAGGCCACAGGCATCCCCTAACAAATCGCCCCATAGAGGGTCGGCATACAGTTCGTTGCTGCCGTGCTGCCCGTCGGTTTTGAAAATGACCAGGCCGTCAACGAAACGGTTTTCACCATCAAGCACCCGGACATGCTGAAAACCTTGTGAACGAACCAGGGCCGCGTCGCTTTCATTTTGGGTATAGATAGGCATATCTTTGGGAATCGATTGTTGCGCAGCCTCATCCCAGTGATCTGTATGAGTATGGGTAATGATAACCGCATCGACCGCCAGCAGTTCTTCAATAGCCACAGGCAAAGCGACCATCGGGTTGCGCAGATGCGAACGCGCATTGCCGGCAAAGCCATCCCAGGCCTCTTTTTCTGCAAGCATAGGGTCGATAAGGAATTTTTTTCCGGCATATTCCAGCACAAGCGTGGCATTGCGGATTTGCGTTAATTTCATCTTTGCTCCGAAAAATCCAGGTCGTTGTAAAATGCCGCCTCCGGCGTTGGCGGCGGCGTCGAGGCACTTACTCTAAGAGATATGTGCGACGAACCGTGACATGAACTCAGGGCACAATTCGATGAAATCGGGTCAATCGTTGGCCGGATGCGTTAATCGGGCCCCGCGCAGCCGCAGACTCAGTCGAACTGCCAATAAAGCGGCGCGCCGTAAACCTCGACAAAATAGTCGATCACCGCCCGGACATTGAGCGGCGGATGACGGGCATGAGGATATATGGCGGCGATCTGCAGCGGCTCGGTGTTGATTGCCGCCTGGTAATGCGGCATCAACCGGACCAACTCGCCCTTTTTGATGCTGTCGCCGATCAGCCAGTCGGGAAACAGCACCATCCCCATGCCGCCAAGCGCGGCGGTCAATAACGATTCCGCATTGTTGGAGATAAGCAACGCAGAAATCGGCGAGTGGATCCAGGCGCCGTCGGGCTCCCGGAACAGCCAACGGTTCGGGCCTGACGAGCCGCGGTAGACCAGCGACCGGTGATGATGCAAATCGGCCGGGGCGGCCGGCTCCCCGTGCCGTTGCAGATAGGCCGGAGAAGCCGCCAGATGATAACGCTGCGTACCGAAAACCCGGGCATGGAAAGAGGAATCGGTCAGCGCGCCAATGCGGAAAATGACGTCCGAGGCTTCGCGGTGCGGATCGATATAGTCGTCGGTCTGCGTCAGCTCAATCGCCAGGCGTGGGTAGCGGCGGGAGAGGGCCGGCAACCAAGGGGCGATATGACGCTGGCCAAAGAAAACCGGCGCGTTGATCCTGACGGTGCCCGCAGGCTCCAGTGACCTGTCCAGCAGCTCTTTGCGCGCCTCACTCAGCTGCTCGGTCATGGCGCGGGCATACTCGACGAATAAGCGGCCGGCTTCAGTCGGGATCACCGCTCGGGTATTTCGATAAAACAGCTGCTGGCCCAGCGCGTCTTCAAGCTGAAGAATAACGCGTGAAATCATCGAGGCGGAGACGCCTTCCCGCCGCGCCACCACGGAGAAGCTTTGCGCTTCGAAGACGCTGATAAAAAATGACAGGGCGCGAAAATTAATGGTGCTGGAATCATGCATTATCTCGGATCCTGCAAAGGTGTTTCCTGAATTATACCGTTTTTCAATACTCCACGTTGCCTTATCATCACGGCGAATTCACGAGAGGCTTGTTTCTATGCAACTTTTATTGATATTGCTCGTCGTTGCCGGCGGGATGGGATTGTCGGTCGAGGCCGGGTTATTAGGGCCGCTGGGCAGCGAGGTTGGCGACTTATGGGCGACGTTCAGCATTTTTGGCGTCGGCGCCGCGCTGACATTCCTGTTGATGCTGTTCTTCAGCCCACGCAACAGCCCGTCGTTCTTTGCACAGCCGGGATGGCAGCTGCTGGGCGGCGTGCTGGGGCCGGTTTACGTGGTTATTCTGACCGTGGCGGTGCCCCACATCGGCATCGCGATGACGATGATTGGCATTTTGGCCGGCCAGGTATTCAAAAGCCTGATTATCGATCACTATGCGTTGTTTGGCGCCGGCTATCGGAAAATTGACAGCAAGCGAATGATTGCGCTTGTTTTTATTATTGCCGCTCTGATGCTGGTGGCGAAAGGCTGAGGTGAGTTTATGACTATTTTAATGATAACGTTGGCGTTTATCGGCGGGGCGGTTCTGAGCATTCAGGCGGCGATCAATGGGCAATTGGCGAATAAGGTCGGCGTGTTTCGCAGCGCTTTTCTGACCTTCGCCTTGGGCGCTTTGGTTACCGGCCTGTTGATTTTCTTTTTTGCCCCCAAGCAGGCCGTCACGCTGGTGGACGTGCCTAAGTGGCAGCTGCTTGGCGCGTTATGCGGCGTGCCTTATATCGTTATTATGGTGCTGGCCGTTCAGCGCATCGGTGCGGCGGTGGCGACCGTGGCGGTGATTTTCGGCCAGCTGGCGATGAGCATGATTATCGATAATTTCGGCTGGTTGGGTAATGAAGCGATCCCGTTCTCGCCGACGCGCCTTGGTGCCGTCGCCTGTCTGGGGATTGCCCTCTATTTTATCTACTCGGGCAACAAAACCGCAGCGGCACCGGCAAAAATGGCCCTGAAGCGCCGCTAAGCCAAGGCTCCCTGGCGCGGCAGCAAGATAACCCGGCCGAATGGCCTGCCATATTCGGCGTAGGCGTGAGCCGCGGCCGCTGAAGCCAACGGAAATTGCTTGTCCAGGAAAACCCTGAACTTCGATTGGGCGACTTGCGAAAGCAGGGTATCCACAGTGGCGCTGACTTGCGGAACGGTGAATTTTGTGCCCATAAAAACGCCGAAAAGCGCCTGATTTGCCTGCAGTGCAGGCCAGAGGTCGAGGGTGAGATCCCCGCCTCCGGCATTGCCCACGAACACCAGCCGGCCATCCGATGAGAGCGCCCTCAAAGAAGCGGGCAGCGTTGTACCAACCGGATCGACAACCAGCTTGGCGCCCTCGCCGGCGGTTAATTCGAGCACGGCTTCAGCGACATCGCTGCGGTGATGATCTATCACGTGATCAACACCCAGCGATTGTAGCGTTGACAATCTATCAGCACCGCTTGAGACGGCGATAACCCTGGCTCCGGCATTTTTCGCCAGCTGCACCGCAGCCAAGCCGACACCGCCCGCGGCCGCCTGAACCAGCACGGTTTCACCGGCCTGAAGCGCGCCCCGCGCGAAGAGGCAGTGATAGGCCGTGCCGAATGAAATCGGCACGGCGGCTGCTTCAGCTAAAGCGACGCCGTCTGGCACCAGCCAGGTTTGATCAACGGGCAGGGCGCGCAGGGAGGCATGCGAACCGTCACTTGCAAACCCCGTCACACGATCGCCGACCTTGCGTGAGGTGACTTGTTCCCCCACCGCAATAACCGTTCCGGCAGAGGCATAGCCGACGATGTAATCAGGTTTTGGCGGCGGCGTTAATCGCCGATTGAAAAGGTCGCCGCCTTCTATGGAGATGGCCTCCACGTCGATCAATATATCCGACGCGCTCAGTTTAGGGTCTGGAACCTCTTTGTAGTTCAGAACTTCGGGTGCTCCGCATTCGTCATAGACCGCCGCTTTCATGGTTTTCTCCCGTTTGAACATCAGCAACCGCGCCTGGCTCGGCATCGCGTCATTCGGAACAAGCCTGGAATGGCGAGCTGTCGCTTGTTGAACAGGGCGCGCATGCCAGGCTTGTCGACCTATCTTACCGGCATCAGCGCCCGGTGCCAGGCGCCGGGGTGTTGAGCAACTGTTGCTCCCACAGCAAGGCGATGCCGCTGCCACCCACATGGTATTTCAGTATATCCGCCAGAGCAGCCGCATGCTCGGTACGGGCCCAGTCTCGCTGCCACTCGGACGCGACCGCCAGCCAGGTCATTATGTTCGCGCCGGCGGCGATCATGCGCTGGATAGCGACTTCATGGGCCTCGACGGACACTCCGCCCGAGGCGTCGGTAACGACGGTCACATCCCATCCTTCGCCAAGCGCCTGTATCGCCGGCATCGCAACGCATATCTCAGTCCACAGACCCGCGATGATCAGCTGTTTGCGGCCGGTCGCCTTGACCGCATCGACCACTTTCGGATCTTGCCAGGTATTGATAAAGGTTCGGTCGATGACCTGCTGTTCGGGAAACACCTCCGTGATCTGAGGAAAGATCACCCCGCCGCGATCGGCAATCACGCTAGTCAGGATGGTCGGAACGCCAAAGGTCTTGGCGGTCTTCGCCAGCGCCGTCGCATTATTGACAACCATCTGCGGCTCGTGGCTGTTCAGGTTAGCCAGTTGGTAAGGTTGGTGGTCAATCAATACGAGTACAGAGTCTTCGGGGCGGAGAAGCGAATCAAGGCCATTACGAAAGGTCATTGTTGGTTTCCTCTGTTGTTTTAGTGGGATGGGGTTTCCAGCAACATGCACCTGCGGCGACGTTTTCTGGAATCAGTATTGTGCTGCCCGCATATTTGATAGGGTAGTGCCATTCTGTGGAAAGTCGTGTTGCACGATGGGGAACGCTGAATGAACATTGAAGAACTGCAGACATTCGTCGACATTGCCGATGCCGGCGGCATTTCTGCCGCGGCGCTTCGGCTCGGCGTGTCCAAGTCGATCGTCAGCCGCCGGCTAGCGCGGCTTGAAATGGAGCTGGGTACCCAGTTGCTTACGCGCTCTACCCGGGGAACGGTTCTTACAGAAGCCGGGGCTGCGTTTCGGGACTATGCCGCCAGGGTCTGCGTTGAGATCGAGGTGGCCAAAGAGACGATTTCTCCCGATGGCGAGCTGCGTGGCCGCCTGCGGGTCGCCGTGCCGATTTCCTTTGGTCCGACGCACTTCGCACCCGTGATAGCGGAAATGGCGCGCCGGCATCCGTTGCTTCACATTCAAACCAGCTACAGCGACCGTTTCGTCGACCTGATCGCGGAAGGTTACGACTGTGCGATACGGGTGGGTTATCTAGCGGATTCCAATTTGATTGCGCGACGCATTGGTCCAATTTATGGCCGGCTGGTCGCAAGCCCAGACTATATCAAGACCCATGGCCAACCCGAAAAGCCTGAAGAACTGATCGCCCACCAGGCGCTGATGCAAGGCACGGAGGCCTGGCAGCTTACGGATGGCGGCAAGACCATCACCGTTCATCCCCAGGGGCGCTTCAAAGCCGACAACGGGGTAGCTCTGGTGGCAGCGGCACTCGCCGGGCTCGGCATCGCTTATCTGCCAGATTGCCTTACCCACGAACATATCGCCGCGGGAAAGCTTATCCCACTGATGGCGCGGCATTCACCTCCGCCGGCGGGCGCCTATATCATCCGTCCGCCAGGGCAGTATCCTGCACGCAGGATACGTGCGCTGACCGAAATCCTGATCGAGCATTTCAATCATTCGCCATACTTTGCGGGAACCCAGCAAAAAACAGCCTTATGACAGTGGCCAATAGGGAACCGGGCAGGTGACGGCGCGCTGGCGCAGAGCGGCAAGCACCATGGCAGGTGACAATGTCACTGCATTATGTTAAATTCCAGGTGGTGCGTATAAGTGAATAACTCCATATTATTTAGGCAATTAGATGAAGATGACGCGGATGATTTTCTGGCGTTTCGCCTGAGCGCGTTGCAAAACGCCCCTGAGGCTTTCGGCATGCTTTACCAGGAAGAGTTGGCCAGAAGCCGTCAGGATACTGCCAACCGGCTCAAAAACAGGCTGGTTGTCGGTGCCTATCAGCACGATTCGCTCGTCGGCACTGTTGGTTTTAATCAGGGGGAAACGGCAAAAACCCGACACAAAGGCTATATCTGGGGGCTTTACGTCAGTGATAAACACCGAGGTTTGGGGATAGGCGAACGGCTTATCACGGAATTGCTCGCGCGGTTGGACCCGCAGGTAGTACAGATTACGCTTTCGGTAGTAAAAGAAAACCGGTCGGCCATCAGCTTGTATCAGCGCGTCGGCTTTACTTGCTACGGCGAAGAACCCCGGGCATTAAAGAATACCGATGGCTACAGTGATGAAGTGCTGATGTATCGGCTGATTTAGGGGGGTTTTACGGTGCGTTTTGGCGAAATCTGCAAGTATTATGATAGCCAATTCATTTCAGATTTCACGTAGCGCGATCAAAAAAGGAGGGCGTTTTGACCGATCCCACCGGGATTTTGCCCGTACTGCAATCACTGGAGGCTCGGCTCCATCTGCCGGCGACGCGTTGCGATGCGAATATCGTCGACGAATGCAGAAACCGGCCGTTCGGGACAGTGCTATGACAAACGACAAACCGTTGCCGTGCTGCAAATGGAAATTGACCATCCGCAGATTTTCGCCGAGGAGTTCAGGCTGGCGATGATTGCCGAGGGCGTTGCGTTGTTGAGGTATCAAAGTTTTCAACGTGATGCCGACGGCAAGGTGGTTCGTCGCACAGCGCGTTCGTCAATCTGGCTGCTATCGCCAGCGGTCGTTGGCAGCTGCGTTTTCATCAGGGCACGGCGATCGATGAGTGAGATCAGAAAGGTCTAAACCAGGACCACGGGCAAGGATGCGCCTGAGCAAATTCTGCAGAAGAAACTGGCAAGAGATTGAAGGTGAGGAGAGGCAGAGCCTGGAGGAACGGCCCGGTGCGTACCTTTCGATTCAATTTAACATAATATACATTATGCGCACCTAGATAGGAATAGGTGAAATCTGAGGTTCTGGGCTTTGTTCATGCCTTATCCGGATTACCCACCGTTCACCGGCATTCAGCGCCCTGGTGAGATTTAATCGGATTAAATCGAATCGAGTATCTCAGCGATGTTTTGCGGATACACCATTTCATCCGTGGTTCTCAACCCATCGGCACTCCACCAGTCATGCTCAGCGATCACGTTCTTTTCCTCATCGCTCCAACCCTCAGTGTTGATCTCGCGATGACTGACTCGCACAACGTAAAACTTTTCCTGCGCTTCAACCCATTCGCCGTTCGGTAACCGCATCGCGAAATTTCTTTGCGCCACGGGCTGGCCAACGTCACGGCGTACCATCCCCGTTTCTTCCTGCAGCTCTCGGACAGCCGCTTGCTCATAGGATTCACCTTGCTCAACGCCGCCGCCGGGCGTTGCCCAATATGATTTTCCCGCCAGCGCGTCCGAACCGTGCGTGAATCTGAACAGTAAAACCTTTCCTGCAGGTTCGATAATCAAAAGTCTGGATGCCGGCCGCGATCGCATAGCTTTTCCGCCTATAGCCACTGTGTTTACATTGTGATGAACGGACATGTTTTTACCTGATGCGACGAAATCACCCTGCTTTTTGATCGCGCTGCGTAGGAACCGGCTAAACGTCCTTTATTTAACATAATTTCGTGACGTCGTCACAGCATCTCGGCGGCCGCCCGGCTCTGTTCATGGCAGCCGCCTACCTCAATCCCCGCTTACCGATGCAATGCCATTCCCTTGATGGCCTTATCTACCGCCTTTTTGGGGCCATGGATTGCCAGGCCGACCAGGTCCAGATTGTCCGGCCGTTCGGCAAGGAACACCTGCCGATTGGCTTCATCATGCCCGGTTGAAAACATGGCGTGCACATAAGGAATGAGCGTCAGCTCGCGTTCCAGCCCCTTGCGATGCGCGCCCTGCAGCTTGGCCAGATCCGCCTCGAAGATCAGCATAGGCTGGCCGGAAATGCTGCCGTACTGGCGCCCCAGCGAATCCACATAGCGTTCGCCAATGATTTCAGGCGCTGCGGCCGCAATGCCGGTGGCGAGAAACGCCACCACGTTCAATCTTTGCCAGGCCGGCAGATCATCACGCACGATAAAGGCAATTTTGGTATCGAACATCTTGTATCACTCTCCGTCATACTTAAAACAGCATGTTCGGAGATCGCGCGCCGATCGGTATAGAACGTTTGTGCACTGGCGCTGATAGGCCGCCGGTGACAGCCGGTAGGCGCGTTGGAACCAGCGCCCCAGGTGGCTTTGGTCGGCAAACCCCACCTGCAGCGCGGCCACGGCGGGCTCAGTCCCCTGAGCCAGCAGCAAACGCGCGGCGCGCAGGCGCAGGCGCACCAGATAAGCATGCGGCGATTGCCCAAAAGCCTGCTTGAACTGCCGGCTGAGACGGAATCGATCGATGCCCGAGTAACGCGAAAGCGCCTCCAGCCCGATATCATCGGCCATCCGCTCGTGCAGGTAATCCCTGACCAGATTCATTTGAACGAGGGAATCGTTCCGTTGAGACGCCGGCCGCAGATGAATATGGCGCGCCAAAAGCGTCATCAGGTGGTCCAGACCCTGATCGCGCGCCAGGCGGCCCTCCCGGTGATGAACGGCAAAAAAAGCCTGCTGTATCGCCGTGCTCAGCAAGGGATCGTCGGCGAGCGTGTTGCGAAAAGCCGCTTCGATCGCAGAGATATCGCCCAGGCCGCGGCGCTGCATGAGGTCTGATACCCAGGCCTGCGGCAGATAGAGCATCGCATAGGTAAAGCCCTCGGCCTCGGGCGCGTGGCCGTCATGCACCGCGCCGGGCTCGATGAGAATGGCTCGGCCGGGGCGGCTGGTGTGCAACGCGCGATGGCAATTGAAGCGTTGCAAGCCTTGCTGCGTTACGCCTACCAGGAGCTCGTCGTGATCGTGCGGATCGTAAGCGTGGCCGCGAAAATGCGCGTGTACGCTTTCGATGCCGGTTTCATCATCGCGCTGGAGCCTGACCCAGTCTCTGCCCCCCGCCGTCTTCATTAGACAACTCCCCAGCCGAATCAATGTGAATAGCGAATAAGGTTATTTTATGTCCGCGTAAGTTAAATTTAAACGCTAAATGTTTAACATCCGGTGCTAAAAAATCGTCGCAAATTGTTCAAACCCGCGAAAGTGAACAATGCTTTAAAGGCTGCAATCCTTTAAAAATCATTTTCATGGAGATACCTGAATGACGACGCAAGCAACAGCACGGCACTCAGCATTCGCGCTAGCGGTTTATGAATGGCTGAATCCGCTGCCTTATGGATTTTTTACGGCGGCGATGATTTTCGACATCATCTATGCCTGCAATGCGGAGATCCTCTGGGTACAGGCCGCCAGCTGGCTGATCGCTATCGGCCTGGTCCTGGCCATTATCCCGCGCCTGATAAATCTGGTTCAGGTATGGGTTGGCGCATCCCGGCCGCCATCCTCGCCGGTAAAGCTCCATTTCTGGCTGAATTTGCTGGCTATCGTGCTCGCCATCGTCAACGCCTTCGTGCATAGCCGGGACGCCTACGCCGTTGTACCGCAAGGTGTTGTTCTGTCGGTAATCGTTGTCGTTTTACTGAGCATCGCCAACATACTGCTGGCCGTCGGCGCGCGCGCAAAATAAGGAGATTCCACATGAAAATAACCACCATGGCGATCGCCATCTCAGCCACCTTGATGCTGGCCGGCTGCGACAATAAAGCGGCTATCGATCCTGAGCGGCAGATAGGGCCGGATCCCGAGTTGCCTGCGGCGCAGAACTTTTTAATGCCGCCCATGCAGGTTCCAAAAGGCGTAGGCTGGCAGGCGGATCAAATGCCCAAGGTCGCCGCAGACCTGAAAATTGAAAAAGTGGCGGACGGCCTGCTGCACCCGCGCCAGCTGCTGACCCTGCCCAACGGCGACATCCTGGTGGTGGAGTCCAACGGGCCCGGCACCGAGGCCGTCACTACGCCCAAACAGCTGATTGGCGGGCTGGTCAAAGGCCAATCCGGCAAGGGCGGCAAAGGCGGCAATCGCATTACCCTGCTGCGGCAAACCGCCGAGGGGCAATGGGAAAAACACCCTTTCCTGCAACACCTTAACTCTCCGTTCGGCGTGCAACTGGTCGGCAATACGCTGTACGTCGCCAATACCGACAACATCATGCAATATCCCTATCAGTCAGGGGAAACGCAGATTACCGATCCCGGCAAAGTGCTGGCGGACCTGCCGGGCACCATCAACCACCATTGGACCAAGGCATTGCTGGCCAGTCCGGACGGTAAAAAGTTGTATGTCGGCGTCGGCTCCAACAGCAACATTACCGAAAACGGTCTGGCGGTTGAGTATCGCCGCGCGGCGGTGCTGGAAGTCGATACCGCCTCAGGCGCCAGCCGCATTTTCGCCAGCGGGTTGCGTAACCCTACCGGGCTGCAGTGGGAGCCGCGGACCGGCAAACTGTGGGCCATCGTCAATGAACGCGACGAGATTGGCGCCGATCTGGTGCCCGATTATCTCACCTCGGTGCAGGACGGCGGCTTCTATGGCTGGCCTTACAGCTATTTCGGGCAGCATATCGATCATCGCGTGAAACCGCAGCGCCCGGATCTGGTGGAGAAAGCCATCAAGCCGGACTATGCCATCAGCTCGCACGTGGCGCCGCTTGGCCTGCTGTTCTATACCGGCGAAAACTTGCCGGCCGGCTATCGTGGCGGCGCCTTTATCAGTGAGCATGGCAGCTGGGATCGTTCGCCGCTGAGCGGTTATCGGGTGGCCTACGTCGCTTTTGAGCAAGGCAAGCCGGTCGGCACCCCCAAGCCGGTGGTGACGGGCTTTGTCTCTGACGATGAAAAAGAGCTGCGCGGCGCCCCGGTCGGGCTGGCAATCGACAAATCAGGCGCGCTGTTGGTGGCGGACGACGTCGGCAACAGCGTCTGGCGCGTCAGCGCAAAATAAGCCGCTGCGGGCGTTGCCCAAGGGCAACGCCCTTTATTTAATCAGTGACATCGTCACCTGTGTGGTTCGGTGAGCCAGGCTTCCAATCGCATGATGGTTGCCGCTTTCGGGCTGGCCGGGTTCCACACCAAATAATAGGTCAGGTTTCCACAGTCCCATTGATTTTCGTCCATCGCCATCAGCGTGCCGGCGTTGAGCTCATCCTCGACCAGCACTCGCTGCGCCAGTGCGATGCCTTGCCCTGCCAGCGCAGCCTGATAAGCTAACGCCGAGCTTTCCATGTCGCGCCGCCGGGTCAACGTCGCCATGTCCACACCGTAGGCTTCGCACCACCGTCGCCAGTCATCCGGGCGACCGCGCACCATCAGCAGCGTCTGTTGCGCCAGATCCGCCAACGCCAGCCTCGCCCCGCCCGCCTCCGTAGGGCGGAAAACCGGCACCAACAGGTTTTTGACTAACGCCGCGGCGCGATTCGGTGGCCAGTCGCCCTCACCCAGTCGAATTGCCGCGTCGCAGTCTACCCCGTCGTCCCACTCGGACGCCGTCGTCAACCGCACGTCAATATCAGGATTGGCCAGCTGGAAGTTAGACAGCCTGGGGATAAGCCAGCGAGTGGCAAAGGTGGTGAAGGAATGCAGCCGAATCACCGCGCGGCCGGCATTGCGATAAAGCTGTTGCCCGGCGCGGCGCAGGCCGGCGAAATGCTCACTGATTTGCTGGAAATAGACGCTGCCGGGCGGGGTCAGCACCAGGCCGCGCCCATGCCGCTGAAAAAGCGCGGTGCCGAAATGCGCTTCCAGCAGGCGAATTTGCCGGCTTACCGCGCCAGGCGTCACCGACATGCCCTCGGCGGCGGCTCGTACGCTGCCCGTTCTGGCCACGTACTCAAAGGCTAGCAATGCATTTAACGGCGGGAGATCGCGCATCAGCGTTGACCATTTAGTTTTTCTCAACAATCGGGTGATTTTAATCGATTGTGGCTAAAAAGCTAACGCCGCATTATCGGTGGCGTCAACCTGCTGAGGAATCACGCCTAATGATTGAAGTCATCAACCCTGCCGACGGTAGCATCGTCGGCCAAGCCTCGTTTATGAATAACGAACAAGTGGCGGCGGCCATTACCCGTACCTGCGACGCATTTCCGGCCTGGGCGGCTAAAACCGCAAAACAACGCAGCGATCTGTTGCGCGGTTGGTACGAGCTGGTCCGTGCGGACCGGCAAATTTTCGCCGAAATCATGGTGAAAGAGAACGGCAAATGCTTGAGCGAAGCCCTGGGGGAGATCGAGTATGGACTGGGCTTTATCGAATGGTATGCCGAGGAAGCCAAGCGCCTGAACGGAGATATTCTGCCCTCCCACGATCCCGATGCTTCGGTGCTGGTGATGAAAGAACCGGTGGGCCCCACGGCCGCCATCACGCCGTGGAACTTTCCGTTCATGATGATCACGCGCAAAATCGCTACCGCGCTGGCGGCTGGTTGCACCATGATCATCAAGCCGGCGGAGGAAACCCCGTTAACCGCCTACAAACTGCTGGAATACGCCCGGCGCGCGGGCATTCCGCCAGGGGTTTTTGAGATGGTGACCGGCGATGCCAACGCCATCGGCGAAGCCTTTACCCAGGATCCGCGCATACACAAAATCTCATTTACCGGCTCAACCCGCGTTGGCAAACTGCTGGCGCAAGCCTGCGGCGCCACGCTGAAAACCATGACCCTGGAGCTGGGCGGCAACGCGCCGTTTATTGTTTTCGACGACAGTCCGATCGAAGAAGCGGTCGCCGCTCTGGTCAGCGCCAAATTGCGCAACTCGGGCCAGGTGTGCATTTCACCTAATCGCATTTTCATTCAGGATGGCATTTACGAACGGTTCCTCGATCAACTGGCTGCCGCAGTGGCCAAAATTCGCGTTGATCAGGGGATGCAACAGGAGTTTGTCGTCGGCCCGCTCATCAACCGGGCGGCGCTGGATAAAGTCGTTTCATTGGTCGATGATGCGGTCGGGAAAGGCGCCACGGTGCGGCTGGGCGGAAAGCCGCACGAGAAAGGTGGCCTGTTCTACCCGCCAACCATACTCTGCGGTCTGGACGAGACGTTTGCCGTGCATAACACCGAGATTTTCGGGCCGGTGTTCGCGATTTACCGCTTCAGCGACGAGGAGGAGGCCATCCGCAATGCCAACAATAGCGAATATGGCCTGGTGGCCTACGCCTGGACACGCGATCTCGGCCGGGCGTTCCGCCTGTCGAAACGGCTGGCGGCCGGAATGGTGATACTGAACTCCGGTTCGGTCGGCAGCGCCTCGGTGCCGTTTGGCGGCATCAAGCATTCCGGCTATGGTCGCGAAGGCGGCCACTATGGCATCGAAGAATATGTGCATGTGAAATACGTGCTGATGGCGGGCCAAAACCGCTAATCTCTGCCGGGAGAGCGTCAATGTGCCGCTCTCCCGCTTATTTTTCCGGGCATATTTTATGCCGGAAAAATTAATCGGCTCATTATTCAGACAACATAAAAATATATTAATCTACACGCCGTTGACCCGGCATAAAATGTTTTAACATTTGCAGCATAAACCAGTACAATTACCTACCCTATGTTAACCCTGTATTTAGGTTAAATGTGTCGTTAATTCAGACCAATGCATCGCGAAGCCTGGCGCCCGCCTGGTTAGGGATCTTTGCTATTCTGATGCTGTTCATCGCTCCGGTGGTCTCGCGATCCCTGGAGCATGCCCGCGTCGGCAGCGCTGAAACGACCGTCATGGCGGATTGCGGCATGGAAATGCCGATGCACCATCAGCCGGTGCCGCCGCAGGCGCACGCTGGCGCCGGCAGCCACACCATGGCGATGATGATGGACGACAGCGCCTGCGGCTACTGCGTGCTGCTGATCCACGCGCCGCTGCTGGATTTGAGCGGCGCGCCGCTGTTCTGGTCCGGGTCGCTCACCTCCCGCCCGCCGCCGATATACGCCATATTCCCTTTATTTGCCCACGTCATTCATACCGAATTACAGCCCCGCGCCCCGCCCGCGTCTTTCCCGCTGATTTAAAAATAGCCGTACCGTCGCCCTATTATTTCCGTTGAAGGTTTCAACCGGGCCGATTTAATTCGCCTGAATAAAATAGCGTCGCACGCCCTATTCTTAAGGTTATTCCAGTCAGCGAATTGGATTGACCCCGTATTTACGGTGGCGTTTATCGCCAGGCCGCCCCGTGCCTGAATTATTTACCGCCGCCGACGGAAACCGTTTTTACATTAAGGAAAGATGATGTCCACACTCGCTGCAGATTATAAAAAGAACGCCGTAAGCCGCTCCATCGCCGCCGCCATGCCGCTATTTTTGTTGGCGGCCTTCCAGGGCCAGGCCGCTCAACCGCCTCGGCACGACGGCGCCGCCAAAACCAATGACGACGAGGTCATCACCGTCAGCGCGCCGCTCTACTCCCCGCTGACCATCGTCACCTCGCCGAAAACCCCGCGGCAGCCGGTGCCGGCCAGCGACGGCGCCGACTACCTGAAAACCGTCCCGGGATTTGCCCAGATCCGCAACGGCGGCACCAACGGCGATCCGGTGTTTCGCGGCATGTTCGGCTCCCGGTTGAAAATCCTCACCGACGGATCAGAGATGCTGGGCGCCTGTCCCGCCAGGATGGATGCGCCCACCTCCTACATTTCGCCGGAAAGCTACGACCTGCTGACCATCACCAAAGGGCCGCAAACGGTGCTGTGGGGGCCGGGATCTTCGGCCGGCACGGTGCGCTTCGAGCGTGAACGCCCGCGCTTCGATAAACCCGGCGTCAAGGCCAACGCCAGCGTGCTGACCGGCTCCAACGGCCGCTGGGACGAAAATATCGACGCCAGCCTCGGCGCCGAGCAAGGCTACCTGCGGCTGATGGCCAATAAATCGCGCTCCGACGACTACCGGGATGGCGATCACGCCCGGGTTCCCTCGCGCTGGGATAAATGGAACGGCGATCTGGCGCTGGGCTGGACGCCCGACAACGATACCCTGCTGGAGGTGACCATGGGCCGCGGCAACGGTGAAGCGCGTTATGCGGGCCGCAGCATGGACGGCTCGCAGTTCAAACGCGAAAGCCTGGGCATGCGCGTTGAGAAATCCAACCTCGGGCAGGTGTTCGACAAGCTGGAGGCGCAGGTCTATTACCACCATGCCAATCACATCATGGACAACACCAGCCTGCGCTCTCCGGGGCATGGCGGCATGAGCGGCCATCATGGCATGGGCATGGCTTCCGGCATGACGATGCAGCTGGATCGGCGCACCGTCGGCGGCCGCGTGATGGGCACCTGGCAATGGCAGGCGGTAAAACTGGAAAGCGGCGTGGATAGCCAAACCAATACCCATCGCAGCATGAGCCGCGGTGCCTGGCAAAAAGACGCCCAGTTCAACAACTACGGCGTCTTTGGCGAGCTGAGCTGGGCGGCCGGCGAACGGAGCAAAGTGATCGGCGGCGCGCGCCTCGATCGCAGCCTGGCGGAGAACTTCACCAACGGCAAGGACGCGGAGCGTTCCGATACCCTACCCGGCGGGTTTATGCGCGTCGAACATACCCTGGCGGCGCTGCCGCTGATGCTGTACGCGGGCGTCGGCTATACCGAGCGTTTCCCCGACTACTGGGAGCTGTTCTCGCCCACCTTTGGGCCGAACGGCAGCCGGGATCCGTTCTCCAGCGTCAAGAGCGAGAAAACCACCCAGCTGGACGTCGGCGCGCAATACAGCGGCAAGCGCCTTAATGGCTGGATCTCGGGCTATGTCGGCCGAGTCGAGGATTTTATTTTGTTCAAATACGATCCGCGCAACGCGCGCATCAGCCAGGCCGACAACGTGAACGCCAATATCATGGGCGCGGAGCTGGGCCTGGGTTATCAGTTGAGCGAACGCTGGAAAACCGACGCCAGCCTGGCCTATGCCTGGGGCAAAAATACCGCCGATGGCCGGCCGCTGCCGCAGATCCCGCCGCTGGAGGCGCGCCTGGGGCTGACCTACGAGCGCGGCGACTGGAGCGGCACCGGCCTGTGGCGGCTGGTCAGCAGCCAGCATCGCGTCGCGATCAACGAGGGCAACGTGGTGGGCAAAGACTTTGCCGCCAGCCCGGGCTTCGGCGTGCTGTCCGCGAACCTGGCTTATAAGGTGAACAAAAACGTCAAGCTGAGCACCGGTCTGGACAACATCCTGAACAAAACCTACAGCGAGCACCTGAATCTGGCGGGCAACAGCGCCTTCGGCTATTCGGCCAATACCTCGGTTAACGAACCGGGCCGCACCCTGTGGGCCAAGCTGAACGTCAGCTTCTGAGCGAAACCGGGCGAGGGTTCGCTCTCGCCCGGCCAGCAAAGGTTGCGCATATTTTCACCATCGGCTATCTATAGGGCTAACGCCAATCGCTGGAGAAGGCCCTATGTCTCGTCTTACCGCAAAAGATTTTCACCCGGAATTGCTCGAGTACTACGACTACTACGCGCATGGCAAAATCACCAAGCGTGAATTCCTCGAGCTGGCGGCCAAGTACGCCGTCGGCGGCCTGACGGCGATGGCGCTGCTCAGCCTGATCGGGCCAAACTACGCGCTGGCTCAGCAGGTTGAATTTACCGATCCGGATATTAAGGCGGAATATATTACCTACCCATCGCCTAACGGCCATGGTTCGGTGCGCGGTTATTGGGTCCGTCCGGCCAAGGCGGCCGGTAAAGTGGCGGCCGTGGTGGTGGTCCATGAAAATCGCGGCCTGAATCCTTATATCGAAGACGTCGCGCGGCGCGTGGCCAAGGCGGGCTATATCGCCCTGGCGCCCGACGGTTTGAGTTCGGTCGGCGGCTATCCGGGCAACGACGACCAAGGCCGCGAACTGCAGCAGCGGCTGGATCCCGCCAGGCTGATGAATGACTTTTTCGCCGCCGTGGAGTTCCTGATGCAGCATCCCCATACCACCGGCAAAGTGGGCATCACCGGCTTTTGCTATGGCGGCGGCGTGGCCAATGCCGCCGCCGTCGCCTATCCGGAGCTGGCGGCGGCGGTGCCGTTTTATGGCCGCCAACCGCGGGCCGACGAAGTGCCGCGCATCAGGGCGCCGCTGCTGCTTCACTATGCGGAACTGGATGCCCGCATCAATGAGGGATGGCCGGCCTACGAAGCGGCGCTCAAGGCGGGCGGCAAAAGGTATCAGGCCTATATGTACCCCGGCGTGAATCACGGCTTTCACAACGACTCCACCCCGCGCTATGACCGGGCGGCGGCCGATTTGGCCTGGCAACGCACGCTGGATTGGTTCCAGCGCTATCTCAGCTGAGCCGGCCGATATGCGATTAGGATCTTAAGATATGTTTTTTAAGTTTTTCCCATCCGGGCCGGCGGCGATTACTATCAGCCTCAGAGTAATTAATGACCGGAGGGAATATGCAAAGTATCCATCGTTTTTGGGCCCTGCTCAGCGACCTGCTGATCGAGAAGGCCGACGAGGTTGCCCCGCAGGCTGCCGAAAGCGCAGATTATGACGATGCGCTGCCGCCGCGAATTGAACGTTCCATCCAGCTGGCCGATCGCTTTCTGTTCATGTAATACCCCGCTTTCCCCCTATTCCGCAGAGATAAAAACCCGGCATTCCGCATGCCGGGCGGTTTATCAGAAATCGACGTTAACTCCCAACTGGAAGCTGCGGCCCGGCTGCGTGGCCAATTGCTTATTATAGGCATCCTGCTGGGTGACCTCGGTAAGCTGGCGGCTGCTCAGATAATCCCAATATTTGCGATCGGTCAGGTTATATACCCCGCCGCTCAGCTTCACATGGCGCGCCACTTGCCAATAGGCGCTCAGATCGACCAGCCCATAGCCCGGCACGCGCATATACTCGGCGCTGGGATCAGCCAGGCTGCCGCCGCTGTTGCTGTAGCTTTGGCGACTGGTGGCGCTGGCTTTCTTGCCCTTCTGGAAGGTTGAGGTAATCGCCGCGCCATAGCGCTGCGCCGGGTCGTCCCAGGCCAGCCCAATCACCGCTTTCATCGGCGCTACGCTGTCCAGATCGACATATTTGTCGCCGAGATAGCTGGATTTGGCTTTCCCTTCGCTGTAACCGAACGCCAGCGTGGCGCTCAGACCGTTGACCTGCGGGAACCAGGTGCCGAAGTTGACCTTGCTGCTGATTTCTCCGCCCCAGATATAGGCTTTGTCGCGGTTTTCCGCCTGATAGATGGTGTAGATATTGCTCGGCACGTTGGCGAACTGCTGCGGATTGGCCGCACGGGTATAGCGGGTGTTGGCGATGAAATTTTTGTAGCTGTTGTAGAACAGCGCGGTATGGATGCTGACCCCGGCGATCGCCTCTCCTTTCACCCCCCATTCCACGTTGTTGCTGGTCTCGGTTTTCAGATGGGTATTGCCGATCAGCGCATACTGCTGCGTGCCGGCGTAGCTGGAAGACAGGTTCCACGAGCCGTACAGCTGGCTGGCGTCCGGGAACTGCGCCCCGCGTTGGTATTGCAGATAGGTCATCAGCTTCGGCGTCAGGTTGTACATCAGGCTCAGCGCCGGCAGAACCTGCGTATCGCTGTTGGCGCTGCCGTACAGCTGGCTGACTTCCGAGGTGCTCAGTACGCCATCGGCCGAAGACAGGCTTGAGAGATTGCGCGCCTGGGTGTTCTGGTGCACAACCCGCACGCCCGGCGTCAGGGCCGCAGCATGGCCATCGAGATAGAAGTTGATCTGATCCTGCAGGAAACCGCCCAGCGCGTAGCTGCGGCTGTCGGCCTCGGGCTGCATGATCTCGTTATACGCGCTTTGCAGCGGATCCTGCGTGAAAGGCCGTTCGGTCCGGGACTGCTTGGCGTTAAGTCCCCAGCTCAGGTCGTGGCGCCCCAGGCTCTTCAGCATCCTGGTCTCAAATCCGTAGGTGCTGACGTTATAGTCCGACAGCACGCTGAGCCAACTGCTGCTGCTTTGCGGCATATAGGTATCGTCATGCGCCTCTGATTTCTGGTAATAGAGCCGGGTTTCCACCCGGTCGACCAGATCGCTGTACGGCGTCCACTCGTCCTTCAGGCTCAGGCTCCAGCGGCGGGTGTCGCTGGTTTGCCGGGCGGTGCCCAGGATGGCGCTGCCGGCCGAGTTCCAGGAATCAAAGCGGCTGTGGCTGGTCTTGTCGTAGAGATCGACCGTACCGGTCAGCAGGTGTTCATCGGTCGCCTGCCAGAGGCCGGAGGCCATGATGGCGGTCGAGTGCCAGTTCATCGGATAGGCGGCGCGGCTGTCGCTGTTGTTGCGGGTCTGCTGCCCATCGCGGCGGCTGACCACCAGCACCCCGCGCAGGTTTTGATCGCCCGCCGCCGCGGTAATGCCGTTGTGCCAGCTGCGGTTGGCGGAGTCATAGTCGCTCTGGTAGCCGAAATAGGTCGATTTTTCCGGCGTCAGGTACCGATCCGCCGACTTCGGCTGGAAGGAAACCGCCCCGCCGATCGCGCCGTTGGCCCGATCGACCGGGGTGGCGCCGGACTCTATGCCAACCTGGCCATACATATAAGGGTCTATATAATCGCGGCCGATGCCGAAGGTATCCAGCCCGGCGCGGCCCACATAGCTGCGGCCGGTGGCATTCGGCAGCGAAATGCCGTCGACCTCGATGCCGACGCGGTTGCTTTCCAGGCCGCGAATGTTATAGCCGGTGTAGCCGGCGCGATCGAAGCCGCTTTTCCCCGCCCCCGATCCGCTGCTGGAGCCGGTGGCGCCAATCAGCGGCTGGTAACGCATGAGGGTGCCGAAGTCATTGCCGCCGTGTTTTTGCATGTCTTCGCTGCCGATCACCGTAGCGGATCCGGGCTTCTGTACGATGGGCCGGCCGTAAACGGTGAGCTGTTCTTCCTGAGCGGTGCCGTCTTTGGTGTTTTTCCCAGCGGGATCGTCGGTGATGGCGGCATGGCTATTCAGCGATAGGCCGGCCAATATTCCGCTGAGCATAACCCCATTCAGTTTTAAGGTGTTTTTCTTATTGTTTCGCGCTGGCATAATAAACCCTTGGTGACTTCAATGTTTTATTATATTGCCCACGCATTGACTGCCAGTATTCTTTCCCTGCCGGTGACTTTTTATAAATCACTTATTTAAATATGGTTTTTACGCAAAAAAAATCAATCAAATACAATCAGCAATGGCATGGTTATCCATTACCGAAATATTATGTTCTCATATGAACGCAAGATTAACCGTAAAGAAAACGTCAAGGCGCCGTCGGTTTTATTTAAATCCCCGCGGCGCGTTGAACTTATCGAGCTTATTCTTCTCTGAAGGCGGCGAAAATAGTTTTTTACAGCGATCGCACAATGTGTTCCCGCAGCCACTGGTGGGCGGGATCGCGATGAGAGCGCTCATGCCACAGCATGGTCATCTCAAAACCCGGCACCGCCACCGGCGGTTCAACCACCTCCAGCGCCGGCTGATGACGCAGCAGCCGCTCCGGCAGCATGGCCACCAGCTCGGTATTCATCAGCACCGCAATCACGAACAGGAAGTGCGGCACGGAGAGCACCACGCGCCGCGTCAGCCCCAGTTCTTCCAGCGCCCGGTCGGTAATGCCGAAAAAACCGCCGCCGTCCGGCGACACCATCACCTGCTCAAGCTGGCAGAACTGAGCCGGCGTCAGCGTTTTTTGCAGTTTCGGATGGCCTGCGCGCCCCACCAGCACGTAGCGCTCGCTGAACAAGGTGCGCTGCCGCAGGTTAGGCGGCGCGCCTTCCCGGGTGTGAAACGCCAGGTCGATCTCGCCCCGCTCCGCCTGCTGGGCGATACGCGCCGGCGCAGTTTCGATTACCGCCAGCCGGGTGCCCGGCGCCGCCGTTCTCAACCCGTTCAGCGCCGGCAGCACGATGGTCGACTCCCCGTAGTCGAAGGCGGCGACGCGCCAGGTATTATTGGCCGCTGCGGGATCGAACGGCGTGCTCGGCGCCACCGCCAATTCAAGCGCCGCCAGCGCCTGGCGCAGCGGTTCGCGCAGCTGTTCCGCCCTGGCCGTCGGCCGCATGCCGCGCGGGCCCGGCAGCAGCAAGGGATCGCCGAAGATTTCCCGCAGCTTGGCCAGGTGAACGCTGACCGAAGGCTGGGAAAAGTTAAGCCGTTGCGCCGCCCGGGTAACGTTATGCTCGGCCAGCAAGGCGTCCAGCGTCACCAGCAGATTCAGATCCAGCCGTCTCAAATTACTCATGATAATACCTGGAATATTGGAAATTCATTTCCAATATACCTTATGGCTGCCTACCCTGCAGTTATCTTGCAACGGAGGTTTACCATGAATGTTTTGATCGTCTATGCCCATCCCGAGCCGCAGTCGCTGAATGGCTCACTGAAAAACTTTGCCGTCGCCCACCTGCAGCAGGCCGGCCATCAGGTGCAGGTTTCCGACCTGTACGCCATGCGCTGGAAAGCGGTGCTCGATGGCGACGACAGCCGTGACGGCCCGCACAGCGGGCGCTTCGATCCTGCCATGGATTCGCAGCGCGCCTATGCCGCCGGGCTGCAGAGTGAGGACATCGAACGCGAGCAGCAAAAGTTGCTGTGGGCCGATGCGGTTATCCTGCAGTTTCCGCTGTGGTGGTTTTCCATGCCGGCAATCCTGAAAGGCTGGGTCGAGCGCGTTTATGCTTACGGCTTTGCCTATGGCGTGGGCGAGCATTCCGATGCGCGCTGGGGCGATCGCTATGGCGAAGGTACCCTGGCGGGGAAACGGGCGATGCTGGTCGTCAGCACCGGCGGTTGGGAATCACACTACGCCGCACGCGGCATCAACGGCCCGATCGACGATATCCTGTTCCCGATCCAGCATGGCATTTTGCATTACCCGGGGTTCGACGTGCTGCCGCCGTTTGTCACTTATCGCACCGGCCGGGTTGACGAGGCTCGCTTCGGCGCCCTTTGCACGGCGCTGGGGCAGCGGCTTGATGCCCTGTGGCATGCCGCGCCTATCCCTTTCCGGCGGCAAAATGCGGGCGACTATCAGATCCCCCAGCTCACGCTGAAGGACGAAATCGCGCCGGAGCGCAGCGGCTTCAGCGCGCATCTGGCGTAAATTAGCCGCACTCCCGGTTCGCGGGGAGTGCGGCTATAAGAGACCGCTAGTTCAGTGCGGCCAGGAAGGTTCTGTAATCCACCGCGCTGCGTTCAAGCTCCTGCCGGTTCACCCCCTCAACCGCGCCGTCAGTGACGGATTCCGTGCCGTAAAACGCGAAAAACGAGGCGTATTTGGCCCGCACGTAGTGCGCGGTAAGCTCAAACGGCCGAAATATCTCTTCCAGGGGATATTTATAGCGCCCCTCCCGGGCATAGTCCTCTGCGCGAACGCCGGCCGTCACCGCCAGCGCGACATTTCTGTTTTGCATTTTATACCCGCTGTTTGCCCCGTAGGCCCAGCCATGGGTGAACACGTCATCCAGCCATTTCTTCAACAGCGGCGGGCTGCTGAACCAAAAGATCGGGAACTGCAGCACGATGTTGTCGTGCTGTTCTATCAGCCGCTGCTCCCTGGCCACGTCAATCCGCCAATCGGGATAAGCGCGATAAAGCTCATGCACGGTATAAAGCTCGGGATACTTTCGCAGCTCGTTCAGCCAGCGCCGGTTGATAACCGAGTTCTCGATATCCGGGTGAGCGACAACTACCAGCGTTTTCATTCGGGCATCTCCTTTCAATGAGTTCACCGACGCATCATATGTTATGCTTTCAAGATGTAAAATACGCACACTCACTATACATACTTACCTTAAGGAAAGTGTAAAATGAACGCTGAAGACGTTTGCAGCCCGACGGGCATTAACCTGGAGGAGACCGGCTACGGCTACACGCTGTCGGTGATCAACGGCAAATACAAGATGATCATCCTGTACTGGCTGGCGCTGTATAAGCCGGTGCTGCGGTTCAACGAGCTGCAGCGCTGTATCGGCACCATCTCTTACAAAACGCTGAGTTCAACCCTGAAAGAGCTGGAGAAAGACCGGCTGGTGATCAGAAAGGAGTATCCGCAGATCCCGCCCAAGGTGGAATACAGCCTGTCCGAGCGCGGGCGCTCGCTGATCCCGGTGATCGACATGATGTGCGACTGGGGCGAGCAACATCGGCCGCAAGCCGCTACGCCGCAGGGCTAAGGCGGCGGCGAACAAATAGCTGTTCCACCATTTGCCGCCCCCAGGCGGTGCCCGGCTGTTCGTCCGCCAGCTTGAACCCGGCGCTTTCATAGAGATGCCGCGCGGCGTCCAGCCCTTTGAAGGTCCACAGGTGGATTTCATCAAAGCGCCGTTGGTCGCAAAACTCGACCGCTTTGCCGAGCAGCTGCCGGCCGATGCCGCTGCCGCGCAGTGCGTCATCGAGAATAAAGGCGCGCAGATGGGCGCGATTGTTGCCCAGGCTTTCACCGTCAACCGAGATCGAGCCGAGAATGCGGCCGTCGCCGATCGCCGACCATGCCTGATTTTGCGGATGAGACAAACGGCCGGCGAGATCGGCGAGCATCGCCCCTACCTTGGCCTCGAAAAACACGCCAAACCCCACGCTGCGCGAGTAATACTGCATATGCATTTCCAGCGTTCTGGCCACCCAGCCGGGGCGATAACCGCTGACGATCTCCACCGCCGCCCTAACCTGTGCCTCTCCCGTCCGGCTGGCTCGCAGGGCCGCCACGTAGGCCTGTAGACCGCTGACGATGGCGGCGCCGTCGCCATGCCGTGTGTTCAATGCGCCGCGTACCTGCCGATCGGCAAAATGGTTGATGGCGGCCAGCGTCTCCCGCCCCTGTTCGCTGAGTGCCAGCAGCTTTTCACGCCCATCGCGCTCGCTAGGCTGCACGTCCAACAGCCCCGCCTTGCGCAATTTATTCAGCATGCGGCTGACGCTGGACTTCTCCAGATTAAGTGCGCCGCACAGCGCGGCGGCATGATTGGCGCGCCCTTCACCGATCTCTATCAACGCGTGCACCGCCGAGGGCGGCAAATCGGTGCCGGCGAGCGTATTGCCCATAAAGCCGAGCTCTCGCACCAGGCGGCGGCTGGCGTCACGGATGGGTAACAGGTAGGCGTCGGGCATGGGTTATTCCTTCACATGGTTGCACAATACAACCATATCAAAGCGCCGCGGCAAAACGCCATGTTTTTTTAGCCGGGCCGGTGAGCGAGTTTTAGTCCTGCTTCAGCTCGCGCAGATACTTGTACACCGTCGCGCGCCCCATCGACAGCACGTTGGCGATGTAATCCGCCGCGCTTTTGGCCTTGAACGCCCCTTCATGATACAGGTCTCTGACCAACAGCTTCTTTTGCTCGCGCGTCAGCGCACCCAGCGCGGCGCTCTCGCGGCGCAGCCACTCGTGCAGGAAGGTGTTGATCTTCTCCTGCCAGTCGTCCTTGAACAGCTGCTGCGGCTGCGGCTGCAGGCGCGTGACCGACAGGAACATGTCCAGCGCGTTTCTGGCGTCTTCAAAGGTGCCGGTGCTCAGGTTGATGCACAGCAGATAGCTGGGGTTGCCCTGCCCATCGCGGGCGGCGATGCTCACCGAGCGCATTTTCTTGCCGTCCCAGTTGAGCTTCTCATAGGGACCGGTCACTTTCGCGTCGGCGCCCAGTTCAAAGTCATCCAGCCCGGCGTCATCGCCCGGCTTGCGCTTCGACAGATTGTTGGCCAGATAGGCGACCTTGTTGGTGGCCAGATCGTGGATCACCACCTCGACGTTGGGGAAAAACAGGGCTGCGATGCCGTCGGCGACCGACCGCAAGAGTTCGAGTTGTGAGGGGGTGTTCGGCACGCTGCTGTATCTCCGTGTGGCGCTGTTTACTCTGCTGCTCAGGCGCTTAGCATACCTCAGTTGCGCGCGCTTGCCGAGCGGAGCGCGGCCTGGGCCGCGCTCCCAGGCATTATTCCGCCTCGGTGCTGAACACGTAGCCTTCGCGCGCCAGGCTGTCGCGCACCCGGAAGCGCCAGATCAGCCCCAGGGCGATAAACCACAGCGGCATGCTGCACAGGGCAATCAGCGTATCGCGATCAAACACCATCAGCACCAGCGTGAAGGCGAAGAACGCCAGCGTCAGCCAGGCCATCACCACCCCGCCCGGCATCTTGAAATGAGAGTCGGCATGCAGATCCGGGCGCTTTTTGCGGTAGACCAGGTAAGCCGCCAGGATCATGCCCCAACTGTAAACCACCAGGATCGCCGCCACGGTAGAAACGATGGTGAACAGCGTCATCACGTTCGGCATCAGGATCAGCAGCAAGGTGCCGGCCACCATGCAGAAACAGGAGAACAGCAGGCTGCGGATCGGTATGGCGGTGGTGCGCGACAGGATGCGGAACTGCCCGTGGGCGTGTTTTTCCATCGACAGGCTGTACAGCATGCGGGTGCTGGAATACACCCCGCTGTTGGCCGAAGACATCGCCGAGGTCAGCACCACGAAGTTGATCACCGCCGCGGCCGCCGGCAAGCCCGCCTGGTCGAACAGCATCACGAACGGGCTGCTGTCGGGAGAGATATGGCTCCATGAGGTGACGGCGATGATGGTCAGCATCGAGAACACGTAAAAGATGATAATGCGCGCCGGGATCACGTTAATCGCCTTGGGCAGTACCTTGTGCGGGTTTTTGGTTTCCGCCGACAGCGTGCCCAGCAACTCGATGCCGGTGCAGGAGAAGATGGCTATCTGGAAGCCGGCGAAGAAGCCGAGTATGCCGTGCGGCATGAAGATGGCGGGATCGGTGACGTTGCGCACCGAAGCGGTCACGCCGTGCGGCGAACGCCAGCCGCTGCACACCATCCAGACCCCGGTGGCGATCAGCGCGACAATCGCCACCACCTTGATCATCGCGAACCAGAACTCCGCTTCGCCGAACATCTTGACCGACAGCATATTGAACAGGCACAGCAGCCCGAGCGTCAGCAGCGCCGGCAGCCAGGGCGATACCTCGGGCAGCCAATATTGCACGTAGCCGCCGCACACCACCACGTCTGCGATGCAGGTCACCACCCAGCTCAGCCAGTAAGACCAGCCGAGGAAGAAACTGGCCTTCGGGCCCAGATATTCGGAAACGAAGTCGGCGAATGAGCGATAGTCGAGCCGGGTCAGCAGCAGCTCCCCCATCGCCCGCATCACCATAAACATGAAGAAGCCGACGATCAGGTAAGTGAGCACAATCGAGGTGCCGGACAGCGCGATGGTTTTGCCGGAGCCCATAAACAGCCCGGTGCCGATGGCGCCGCCGATGGAAATCAGCTGGATATGGCGTGAGCTCAGGCCGCGCTGCAATGTTTGGGCGCAGTCGTGCCCCTCGGCTGAACCTGAGTTCGGCCGATGCTGGTGATTTTTTGTCATGGTGTTACCTGTCCGTCGTTAAGGCGATTAAGCCACCGCCCCTTGCGGGGCGTGGGTGGCAGCAGGAGTGAAACGCCCTCGGGCGTTCTACCGGCAAAAAAGAAATTCAGACCAAACGATGCCCACCCTGTTGTTACAGAGAGGTGATAATTTTTGCGAACCACAAAACGGCTGTTCAAACTGCGATGTCGCCCACGTTTGGCATGCAAAGCATGAGCGTGGCGGGTAAGTACCTAACTATCAGTAAGTTGCAATTTCCCTTGTGCGATAAAAAAACGACGCCGGTGCCGTTTTAACATGAATTTAACTCTGGCGGCGCGAAACGGCATTGTCAACATGACGCTTAAATAAAATGAAACTTTTTGATCACATTCAAGCTTCTGAAAAATAGATTAAAACGGGTTTTATGCATATTTTATGCATAAAATATGCATGTCATCCGACGCTGTCGATAAAAAGTAATTAACTATTCATTTTCCGCCCTGCAGCCCGCCCCGCACGGCCTTCTGGCCCGATGAGCTGGGGGCTATCAAGCGGCATGATTAATGGTAAATTTAGCGTCGCAAAGTGTTATGCACTCGGTAATCCACGGTTAAACAAAATAAATACCTCTATATAAAAAAGGTTGGTTATGGAAAAGCTATCCTACGCTTCAGAAAGCAGCACAACGGCCTGGGCCACATATCTGCAACAAATCGACCGCGTCGCCCCGTACCTCGGCGACCTGTCGCGCTGGATCGACACCCTGCGTCATCCTAAGCGCGCTTTGATTGTTGATATCCCGCTGCAGATGGATGACGGCAGCATCCGCCATTTTGAAGGCTTCCGCGTTCAGCACAACCTGTCCCGCGGCCCGGGCAAAGGCGGCATCCGCTTCCACCCGGACGTCGACCTCGATGAAGTCATGGCGCTGTCCGCCTGGATGACCATCAAGTGTGCGGCGGTCAACCTGCCGTACGGCGGCGCCAAAGGCGGCATCCGCGTCGATCCTTTCAAACTGTCTGAAGGCGAACTGGAGCGACTGACCCGCCGCTACACCAGCGAAATCGGCTTTATCATCGGGCCGCAGAAAGACATTCCTGCGCCGGACGTCGGCACCAACGCCAAAGTGATGGCCTGGATGATGGATACCTACTCCATGAACCAGGGCACCACCATCACCGGCGTGGTGACCGGCAAACCTATCCACCTCGGCGGTTCTCTCGGCCGTGAAAAAGCCACCGGCCGCGGCGTATTCGTCACCGGCAGCGAAGTGGCCAAGCGGTTGGGCGTGCAGATTGAAGGCGCCAAGGTTGCGGTTCAGGGCTTCGGTAACGTGGGCAGCGAAGCGGCCCGCCTGTTCGTCGGCGTCGGCGCGCGCGTGGTGGCGATCCAGGACCACTCCGCCACCCTGTTCAACGTTAACGGCATCGACCTCAACGCGCTGA
The DNA here is from genome assembly GCF_900187015.1 of Serratia ficaria. Taxonomy (NCBI): domain Bacteria; kingdom Pseudomonadati; phylum Pseudomonadota; class Gammaproteobacteria; order Enterobacterales; family Yersiniaceae; genus Serratia; species Serratia ficaria. Next base: position 2,660,596 of record NZ_LT906479.1, read on the forward strand.
CCGAATGGCAGACCAAGAACAAGCAGATCGCCGGTTTCCCTGGCGCCAGCGAGATCGAAAGCGAAGCTTTCTGGTCGGTTGACATGGATATCCTGATCCCGGCGGCGCTGGAAGGTCAGATCACCCGTCAGCGCGCCGAGATCCTCAGCGCCAAGCTGGTGCTGGAAGGCGCTAACGGCCCAACCTACCCGGATGCCGATGACATGTTGCGTTCACGCAACATCACCGTAGTACCGGACGTCATCTGCAACGCCGGCGGCGTAACGGTCAGTTACTTCGAGTGGGTGCAGGATATGGCCAGCTACTTCTGGAGCGAGTCCGAGATCAACGAGCGTATGGACAAGATCATGACCGACGCGATGGTCCACGTCTGGAACAAGGCCAAAGAGAAAGAGTGCAGCCTGCGCACCGCCGCTTACATCGTGGCCTGTGAGCGCATCCTGACCGCGCGTAAAGAACGCGGCATCTACCCGGGCTGATGCCCGGCTTCCCGGCTTGCCTTTGCAGGCCGGGATTTCTCCGCCCTTTCCCGCTAGCGCAGGCAGCGTTTCAACACCTTCCCGGTGCTGGTCATCGGCAAGCGTTCGACAAACTCCAGAATGCGCGGGTATTTATAGGCCGCCAGCCGCTCCTTGCACCAGGCGATCAGCTCATCTTCCGCAATGACGTCGTCCGCCGCCTTCAGCACCACCACCGCCTTGATCTCTTCGCCCAGCGCCGGATGCTCGACGCCGATCACCGCCACCAGCGACACCGCCGGATGCCGCATCAACACCTCTTCAATTTCACGCGGGTAGACGTTAAAACCGCCGCGAATGATCATGTCCTTGGCGCGGTCGACGATAAAATAGAAGCCGTCGGCGTCGCGGCGCCCCAGATCGCCGGTTCTGAACCACCCCTGGTTATCCAGCGCTTCCGCCGTTGCCTCCGGCCGGTTCAGATAGCCCTTCATGATGTTGTAGCCGCGCACCGCCAACTCGCCCACCTGGTCTACGCCGTCGATCGGCCGGCCGGTCACGTCCAGCAGGCGCACCTCCACGCCCCAAATCGGCTGACCTATCGAGCCGGCTTTGTTCTGGCGGCGAGGATGGTTGAAGGTGGCCACCGGGCTGGTTTCCGACAACCCGTACCCTTCGAGGATGTTGATGCCGAAGCGGCGGGAGAAATCTTCCAGGATCTTCACCGGCAGGCTGGCGCCGCCGGATACCGCCATGCGCAGCGTGCTGCGCAAGCGCGCCAGATCCACCTTGTCGTCCAGCGCGTTCAGCAGCGCCCAATACATGGTCGGCACGCCGGCGAAGAAGGTGACGCGGTGTTTTTGCATCAGCGCTATGGCCTGGGCGGCGTCAAAGCGCTCCATCAACACCAGCGTGGCGGCGCAGGCGAAGCCGGCGTTCATCTGCACGGTGGAGCCGAAGGTATGGAACAGCGGCAGCGTCACCAAATGGCGATCGGGATCCGTTTCCGATCCCTCGAACAGCCGCACCGAACCCAACGCATTGAGCGTCAGATTGGAATGGCTCAGCTCCGCGCCCTTGGCGCGCCCGGTGGTGCCGCTGGTGTAAAGCACCACTGCGGTGTCGGTCTCCGCCGTGACCGCCGAGCAAAACGAGGTGGGCTGCTCGGCGACCGCCCGGCTGAACCGCTCTCCCTCCAGCGGCAACCGATCGCCGATAATCAGAAAATCGCGACAATTTTCTGCGTCGTCAAAAGCGCGCCGCGCTTCGGCCGCCAGCGGCAACCCTTCGTTGCCCTCATGGCAAAAGAAGGCCACCGCAGCGGAATCCGCCAGGTAATATGCAAACTCGGCGCTTTTCAGCAGGGTGTTCAGCGGCACCACGGTGGCGCCGACTTTGAGAATGCCGTAATAGATGGCCGGAAACTCCGGCCGATTCGGGCAGGCCAGCGCCACCCTTTCACCGGGCCGAACGCCGCGCGCGGTCAACAAATTCGCCACCCGGTTGGCCAGCTCATTCAACGCCCGGTAGCTGAGCGGAATGTCGTCCTGCACCAGCGCGGAGCGGTCTGGCCAGGAACGCGCGCTCTCTTCAAGCAAGGTCGCCAAATTAAGCATCGGGGGATCCTCCCTAAAATGGGCGGCGGGTGAAAATGCCGCAGTATCACGAGTATAGAACGCGATTTGCGGTTCGCATTCCCCCCGTCGCTGGGCTATACCTTAGGCATCTTTATTCACGCGGGAGCGGCATGATGAGCAAGAAGAAGATCCTGATGCTGGTCGGCGATTACGCCGAAGATTACGAAACCATGGTGCCGTTTCAGGCGCTGCAGATGATTGGCCACCAGGTTGACGCGGTCTGCCCCGACAAGGCCAAGGGCGACTTTATCATGACAGCGATCCATGATTTTGACGGCGCCCAGACCTACAGCGAGAAGCCCGGCCACCGCTTTACTCTCAACGCCGATTTCTTCTCGGTGAAGGAAGCGGATTATGACGCCCTGCTGATCCCCGGCGGCCGAGCGCCCGAATATCTGCGGTTGAATGCGGAAGTGATCAAGCTGGTGCAGGCATTCGACGCCGCGCGCAAACCCATTGCCGCCGTTTGTCACGGCCCGCAGCTGCTGGCCGCCGCCGGGGTGTTGAAAGGCCGGACCTGCAGCGCCTACCCGGCCTGTGCGCCGGAGGTGCGGCTGAGCGGCGGGCACTATGCCGACATCGGCATCGATCAGGCGCACGTCGACGGCAACCTGGTGACCGCGCCGGCCTGGCCCGCACACCCGCAATGGCTGGCGAAATTCGCCGAAGTGCTGCAGCAGTATCGTTAGAGGGATAACGAGAATTCGGACCGCCTGGCCGACGGTCCAATTCAATTAGGGTTGTTCAACGGCAAGCTGTTTTTCCAATTCTCCCTTCATGACCAGCGGCCGATGGTTAATCTGAATCTCGGACAGTTTGTTTGAACCTTCATCCGCCGTATAGAAGAAACGGGGGCCATTGAAACCGATCTGTTTCACCAATCCATTGAGGTTATACAACGTCGACAGCGGTATCTTGCCACTCGCCAACACCGCGATGCGAATTTCATTCTTATCGCCAGGCTTGGCCTGCATCCATAGATTTAGCGCCTCACCCAGTTGATCAAAGTTCAGAGACCGGCCATCAACCCGGTACGCCACCCCCTCGATTTCCCCTGGCTGTGCTTCGATAACCATCGTGCGGCTGGCGCTGGCGAACAGAGGAAATAAAGCGAGGCACAGTCCGAGAACGTATTTCCTTAGCATCATTATGCTCCGATATATCTTCTATAACGCGTAGTAACTTCATTTTCGAACTGCCCCAGGATGGGATAAATCGCATCACTGTGAGCACTTATGTTGGTCAACGTACCGTTGATAACGACAACGAACCCGGTGTGGCCTGAATAACTTGCCCCCCCGGAGAGCGGATAGGCTGCAACGTCGCCTTTGGCCGGTTGTTCATCATCTGACAATACGCGCCAGTTAGAGATATGAGTGTTTTTGTTCGCCCATTCTGCAGCCAGCGGAGGTCGTCTGACTCCGGCAATTGTAACATATGCATCAAGGCCAGATTCCTTGATCACATCGTAGACAAACTTATTACATTTATTCGAATTAACAGGGAACTCATTTTTGGCAACATTATAAGCCCACTGAGTATTCCCGTTATAGCCAACGGCATTGATATTAATCAAATTTCTTTTTTGTACATTGCCTAATGTCCCCTCTTGAGTACCGAGGATCCTTCGGCCTTCCAACCTGTAAACCTGAGGTGCAATATTCAGCGTTCTCAATGTTCTTCCGTTTGGTGAAATCACACTGTCAGGTGACTTGATTTCCATGGAAAATTGAAAGACGCGTATCGCCCGATAAAGCTCCTCATCGGCAATCATGCCTATCGCGATTTGCGACAACCCTCGCACTCGAGCAAAATGCGCGTTCAGTTGTCGACGCACCGCCCTGACATCGTCAGGTTTATTCAGTCCTTTCAAACCCACGCTTGCTGTAATCGCTATGTTCATCAGCCGTTTCCTTTAGCTTAAGTGAACGTTACCTTACTGATATTTTTATAAGACGATCCTGATTTTGGTTGATTTGTGACGGTTGCCCGCCCCCGGCAAACGCCGTGCCCCGTTACTTACCTGAGTTGTTCAATCAGAAAATGAATGTCATACAGCCAGCGTTTGGCGCGCGCCGAACGCACCAGCATGGAAACGTACAGCGGCCGGCTGCGTTCATCGCCGAACGAAGGAGAAAACCAGCGGCTGCTGTCCGCCGGCTGAGGGAAATACAGTTGGTGGTTGTAATTGCTGCTGTCGATCTCGAAGGCGTCAAAATAGCGCCGCATCAGGGCGTTGGAGTCGCTGAAAGACAGGTTGAGCGCCTGATTGATCGCCGTTTCAGCGGTGATGATCACGCCCTTCTTAAGAAACCCCGGGGCGTTGAATTTGGCGATAAGCGAAATAATCTGCTGCTGGATATCTGCTGCCATTGCGACCTCGAACCTGTAACCTGAGTAGTGGTCCTCCTCAGACTCTGACGGCCAGGCTGAGTTCTGGCGATTTGGCGGGTTTTCCCTTTCTTTACGTTTTCATTACCCCTTCAGATCGTCAGGAGAGTGAAACTATGGTGAATTTAGCTAGTGGGGAACTTAACATCATTAGAGTTATCATCGCGCACAGGGAAGGTAGTATTGCGTCGGCGGGTAAAGCAGTCACTTTAACATGATATACACCATAGACACTTCATATCTATGGTGTATTCATAGAATTTATAGCTTAACGCTGTTGCTCGAACAGGTAGTACAACAACTTGTAAACAGTCAAAATTATCGAAATAGAGAACCAGATTGACACAATGAATTTTGAAAGATTTTCTGGCGCGGAATACAAATAGTCATTACTCACACCGGCGCCGGCCAACAAAAATGATGATAAGAACAGCCCTATAATAATTGCAACGATTTTGTACGTTTTTTTCATGACAATAATTATCCGTTTTCAAAAGTGTGGAATTCCCTTCCATTCGATATACATCATGGTAGAGCTAACCGCTGAATCCGTTTTTTCACTGCAACTGCTTTAGATATCTTGAAGTTCGGTTGTAACTCAAATCGTATTCATTCATCAACCCATATTAACAGGCGGGCCAGTCCATCGGCCCGCCTGTTTTCGGTTAACGGCTAAGGCTGGCCTGGGTGGCCGCCACGCCATCGCCCTGCCGTTCGGCGGCGATCCCGCCGCCCAACACCTTGTAAAGGGTGATCTGGTTGTCATAGGCGGTTTGCTGCGCGGCAATCAGCGACTGTTGCGCGGTATACAGCGTGCGCTGGGCGTCCAGCATGGTCAGGTAGCTGTCCACGCCGTGCCGATAGCGCAGCTCGGCCAGCCGATAATACTCCCGCGACGCCGCTACATAGCCGCTTTGCGCCGCCAGCTGTTCCTGAATGGTGCCCTTGCGCGCCAGCGCATCGGCGGTTTCCTGAAACGCCGTCTGCACCGCCTTTTCATAGGTGGCGACGTACAGATCCTTCTGCGCCTTGGTGTAGTTCAGCTGCGAGGTGTTGTACCCGCCGCTGAAGATCGGCAGGCTGATGCTCGGCGCAAACGACCAGACGCCGGCGCCGTGGCTGAACAGCGAAGACAGCTCGCTGCTGCCCACGCCGCCGCTGGCGGTCAGGCTGATGGTCGGGAAGAAGGCCGCGCGGGCCGAGCCGATATTGGCGTTGGCCGATTTCAGGTTATGTTCGGCCTCCAGCACGTCCGGCCGGTTAAGCAGCACGGCGGACGACAGCTGCGTCGGCAGATCCGTCATGATGCCCGACAGCGATTCGATCCCCGCGGGCAGCAGATTCTCCGGCACGCTTTGCCCCACCACCAGATCCAGCGCGTTTTTCGCCTGCGCGGCGCTGGTGGTGTAGCTGGCGACGTCCGAACGCGCCTGTTGGTAAACGGTATCCGCAGAGGCCACGTCGACCATCGACAAAATGCCGTTTTGCTGATTTTTGCGCGTTACCTCCAGCGACCGCTTGGCGCTGTCCATCGTCTGTCGGGCGGCCGCCAGATTGCTGCGTTCCGCCGCCACCGCCACCCAGTCGGTGACGATATCGGCGATCAGCGTCAGGCGGGTGCTTTTCGCCGCCTCGGAATCCGCCAAATAGGTTTCAAACGCCGCGCGCGACAGGCTGCCGTTCTTGCCGAACAGATCCAGCTCAAAGGCGCTGGTGCCGGCCGTGGCCTCATAGCTTTGGCTGATGGCGGTGGCGTTGCCGCTGCCGGTCAGCGCCCGCCCGCGGCTGCCGTCTGCGCCGGCGTTAATGGTCGGGAACAGCGCCGAACGCTGCTCGCCGTACAGCGCCCGCGCCGATTCGATGTTAGCGATCGCTTCCCGCAGATCGCGGCTGCTGTTCAGCCCCATCGCCACCACCTGCCGCAGTTGCGGATGCCGCACGTAATCGCGCCAGGCGACGTCCGGGTAGCTTAGCGACAGTTTGCCGTCCGGCGCGGCGTAAGCGGCGCCCTGCGGCAGCGCGGCCGGCACCGGCGCCGTCGGGCGCTGGTAGTCGGGATCCAGTGAAATGCAGCCCGCCAGCAACAGCGGGAGGGTCAGACTGATTAAACGTTGCAGCACATTATTCTCCTGCCTGCGGTTGGGAGCTTGCGGGCTGTTTGGCGGCGGGCTTGCGGGTAAACATGCGGCGCACCAGCACATAGAACAGCGGCACAAAGAAGATAGCCAACGCGGTGGCGGTTATCGTGCCGCCGATGATGCCGGTGCCGATGGCGATGCGGCTGTTGGCGCCGGCGCCGCTGGAGACCGCCAGCGGCAACACCCCGGCGGTAAACGCCAGCGAGGTCATCAGGATCGGCCGCAGACGCATGCGCGAAGCGTGGATCGCCGCGGCGATCGGCGTTTCACCGCGCTGATGCATCTCTTCGGCAAACTCGACGATCAGAATGGCGTTCTTCGCCGACAATCCGATGATGGTCAGCAGCGCCACCTGGAAGTAGATGTCGTTTTCCAGGCCGCGCAGGGTGATCGCCAGCAGCGATCCCACCACGCCCATCGGCACCACCAACATCACCGCGAACGGGATCGACCAGCTCTCATACAACGCCGCCAGGCACAGGAACACCACGATCAGCGAGATGGCGTACAGCGAAGCCGCCTGGCCGCTGGTCAACCGTTCCTGATAGGAAAGCCCGCTCCAGGAATAGCTGCTGTTGGCCGAAAACTTGGCCGCCAGCTTTTCGATCTCGGTCATCGCGGTGCCGGAGCTGGTGCCCGGCGCACCCTGGCCGGTGATCTCGAAGGACGACAGCCCGTTATAGCGCGACAGATTTTCCGGCCCGTAGATCCAGTGCGAGGAGGCAAAGGCCGAGAACGGCGTCATGCTGCTGGCGCCGGACGCGTTGGTGCCGCGCACGAACCACTTATCGAGATCTTCCGGTTTGGAACGAAACTCCACGTCGCCCTGCATATAGACTTTCTTCACCCGGTTGCGGTCAATAAAGTCATTGATGTAGGTGCTGCCGAACGAACTGCTGAGGGTGCTGTTGACGTCTGCGGCGCCCAGGCCGAGCGCCTGCAGTTTGTCGTTATCAATGTCCACCTGCAGCTGCGGCGTGTCCGGCAAGGTATTGGCCCGCACCGCAAGCAGCGCGGGATTTTTGCCGGCGGCGGCGATGATTTGATCGCGCATCGTCTGCAGTTCCGCCCGGGTGGTGGCCCCTTTGGCCTGCAGTTCGAAGGTAAAGCCGTCGGACTGGCCGAAGCCGTCGATCGCCGGCGGGCTCATGGAGAATACCTGTGCGTCGCGGATGCCGGCGAAGTGCGCCATGGCGCGCTTGGCGATGGCGTCGGCGGTATTTTCGCCGCCGCTGCGCTGGCTCCAGTCCTTGAGGCTGACGAAGGCCATGCCGGCGTTTTGTCCGCTGCCGCTGAAGCCGAAGCCGTTAATGGTGAAGATGGTGTTGACGTTGGCTTTTTCCTCGTTGAGGAAATAATCCTTCACCGCGTCGCTGACCGCCGAGGTGCGCGCGTTGGTGGCCCCGGCCGGCAGCGTGTACTGCACCATCACCACGCCCTGATCTTCGTTGGGCAGGAAGCCGGTCGGCAACCGCATATACATCACCGCGGCGGCGATCAACAGCAGCCCGTAAATCAGCAGATAACGCGTTGGGCGGTGGATCACCCGGCCGACCTTGTCGGCGTACTTCTCCTGCAGGCGATCATAGCCGCGGTTGAACCGGCCGAGCGGCCCCTTGTCGGTCAACGCCTCATGCGCCGGCTTCAGCAACGTGGCGCACAGCGCCGGCGCCAGGGTCAGCGCCAGCACCACCGACAGCACCATCGAGGAAACGATGGTGACCGAAAACTGACGGTAGATAACGCCGGTGGAGCCGCCGAAGAACGCCATCGGCAGAAACACCGCCGACAGCACCATGGCGATGCCGACCAGCGCGCCGGTGATCTCTTTCATCGACTTTTCGGTCGCCTCGCGCGGCGGCAGCCGCTCTTCGCGCATCACGCGCTCGACGTTCTCCACCACCACGATGGCGTCATCCACCAACAGGCCGATCGCCAGCACCATGCCGAACAGCGTCAGGGTGTTGATCGAATAACCGAAGGCGGCCAGCACGCCAAAAGTGCCGAGCAACACCACCGGCACCGTAATGGTCGGGATCAGCGTGGTGCGCAGGTTCTGCAGGAACACGAACATCACGATCACCACCAGCACCACCGCCTCGAACAACGTTTTCACCACCTCTTCGATCGAGATGTTGATAAAGTCGGTGCTGTCTTTCGGGTAGGCCACCTTGTAGCCGTTGGGCATCGAGGCCTGATATTCCGCCACCTTGGCCTTCACCAGCTTGGCGGTATTGAGCGCGTTGGCCCCGGCGGCCAGCTTGACCGCTATGCCCGAGGCCGGATGGCCGTTCAGCCGGGCGCTGGACGAGTAATCCTCGTTGCCCAGCTCAACCCGCGCCACGTCGCCCAGCCGCACCAGCGCCCCGCTGCTGTCGCTTTTCAGCACGATGTTGCGGAACTGCTCCGGCGTTTGCAGGCGCGACTGCGCCTTCACGGTGGCGGTCAGTTGCTGATCGGCGCCGGACGGCAAATCACCGACCTTGCCGGCGGACACCTGGGTGTTTTGCGCCTCGATCGCCGTCTCCACGTCGGAGGGCATCAGCGAATAAGACGCCAGCCTGGTGGGGTTCAGCCAGATGCGCATGGCGTATTCCGAACCGAACACCTGCACGTCGCCGACGCCCTCGATGCGCGACAGCGGATCCTGCAGGTTGCTCACCAGGTAATCGGAGATGTCGGCCATCGTCGCCTTGTCGGTTTCATCATACAGGCCGACGATCAGCAGAAAGCTGTTCTGGGATTTCTTGACCGTCACCCCTTGCGCGGTCACCTCGCTCGGCAGGCGGCTTTCCGCCTGCTGCACCTTGTTCTGCACCTGCACCTGGGCGATGTCCGGATCGGTGCCCTGATCGAAGGTGACCTTAATGCTCACCGAGCCGTCGGAGCTGCTGGTCGAAGAGAAATACAGCAGGCCATCCAGCCCGGTCAACTGCTGCTCAATCACCTGGGTGACGCTGTTTTCCAGCGTTTCGGCATCGGCGCCCGGATAGGTGGCGGCAATGGAAATCTGCGGCGGCGAAACGTCGGGATACTGCGAGATCGGCAGCGAGTTGATCGACATCAGGCCGCACAGCATGATGATGATGGCGATCACCCAGGCGAACACCGGCCGCCGGATAAAGAACTGCGCCATATTACTGCACCCCGCTCTGGGCGTTGCCGGTTTGCACTTCCACCGGTTTGACCGCCACGCCGGCGGCCACCTTGTTGGTGCCCTCGACGATCAGCCGATCGCCCTCTTTCAGCCCGCTGCCGATCAGCCAGCGGCTGCCGATCGTCCGTTCGGCGGTCACGGTGCGCTGCGCAACCTTGTTTTGCGCGTCCACCACCAGTGCGGTGGCTTCGCCCTTGGCGTTGCGCGTAATGCCCTGCTGCGGCGCCAGAATGGCCTGCGGATCGACGCCGTTGTCTACCTTGGCGTGCACGTACATGCCCGGCAGCAGTTCATGCTCCGGGTTGGGGAACACCGCACGCAACGTCACCGAGCCGGTGGATTCGTCGACCGACACCTCGGTCAGTTCCAGCCTGCCGTCGTGCCCATAGGGAGTGCCGTCCTCCAGCTTGATGGCCACCGGGGTCGATTCCGCATGCTGCAGCGACGCCTGCTGGCGCCGCAGCTTAAGCAACTGCGCGCTGGACTGGGTCAGATCGACGTAAATCGGATCCAGCGCGCGAATGGTGGCCAGCGCGTCGGTCTGGCTGGCGGTCACCAGCGCGCCCGGCGTCACCGAAGAAATGCCGATGCGGCCGGAGATCGGCGCGCGCACCCGGGTGTATTCGAGGTTGATGCGCGCCGACTCGAGCGCCGCCTGATACTGCGCCACCGAGGCCGTCGCCTCCAGGTAGCTGGCCTGCGCGTCGTCCGCATCCTGCCTGGATACGCCATTCTCCTTGACCAGCGCCGCGTAGCGTTGCGCCTTCAGGCGCGCGGATTTCACCGTCGCCTGGGCGTTTTTCAACTGGGCGGCGGCCTGATCGTAGCTGGCCTGATAGGTGGCGGGATCGATTTGATACAGCACCTGGCCGGCCTTAACCTCGGCGCCTTCGGTAAACAACCGCCGTTTGATGATGCCGTCAACCTGCGGCCGCACGTCGGAAGTCATGGTGGCGTTAACCCGGCCGGTCAGTTCGCTGCTCAGGGTCACCGGCTGACCGTGAAGCGTGACCACCCCCACTTCCTGCTCGCCGCCCGCTCCCGCAGGCGCGCCGCCGCTTTGCCCATCGCAGGCGGCCAGCAATAATGACAGGCTGACAAGAAAAATCGTTTTTCTCTGCATTGACTATCTATCCTATTGAGAATGACTATTCTCAATATATCGAATGCGGCGTTTTTAGTCTGAAAGGATTGCGTAAGGATCCCGTAAAAGTCGGTCGCAGCGCATGAGAAACGCCGGCGCGAACGGCCGGCGTACGGGTTACCTGTGCCGCAGCGGCACGTCTTTCAGCAGCCAGGTGAGCGCGAAGGCCAGCGCCATCACCCCGGCGGCGATTTGATACACCGCGTGGATCGCCCCGCCGAACGCCAGCAGGTAATCCTGCTGCAGCGCCGCCGGCAGGCGATGCACCGCCTCGGCGCCCAGAGAACGCGGCAACGGCGTGCCCTCCGGCAGCAGCGCGCTCAGGCGGCCGTGCAGCGCGTGGGTGAAGATGGCGCCGAATACCGCCACGCCGATCGAACCGCCGATCGAACGGAACAGCGTGGCGCTGGAGGTGGCGACCCCCATGTGCTGCGGATCCACGCTGTTTTGCGCCGCCAGGATCATCACCTGCATCACCATGCCGAGACCCAGCCCCAGCAAGCAGATGTAGAGATACAGCAGGTGCAGCGGGGTGTCGTTGGTCAGGGTGCCGAGCAGCGTCATCGCCGCCAGCGCGCACAGCGTGCCGAGGATCGGAAACAGCCGGTATTTGCCGCGCTTGCTGATCATCCGGCCGCTGATTATCGAACTGACCATGATGCCCCCCATCAGCGGCAGCAGCTGCATCCCGGCCTCGGACGGCGTGGAATCTTTCACCACCTGCAGATACAGCGGCAGGAAGGTCACCGATCCGAACAGCGACATGCCGACGATAAAACCGATCAGGCCGCACAGCACAAAGGTGCGGTTGCGAAACAGCCCAAGCGGAATGATCGGTTCGCTGGCCAGCCGCTCTTCGTAGATAAACCCGCCCAGCGACACCAGACCGAAGGCCAGAATGCACCACAGTTGACCGTCCGACCAGGCCATCACCGTGCCGCCCTGGCTGGTGAACAGGATGATGCAGGTCAGCGCCGCCGCCAGATAGCCGGCGCCGAGGAAGTCGATTTCATGCCGTACCCGGTTGACCCGCGACTGGAACACCGCACCGATCACCAGCAGCGCAAAGATCCCCAGCGGCAGGTTGATGTAAAAGATCCAGCGCCAGGAGAAATGCTGCACCAGCAGGCCGCCGATCAGCGGCCCCACCACCGTGGCCAGGCCGAAGACCCCGCCGAACAGCCCCTGATAGCGGCCGCGCTCCGCCGGCGGGATCACGTCGCCGACCACCGCCATGGTGACTACCAACAGCCCGCCGCCGCCCAACCCCTGCAGCGCGCGCATCAGGATCAGTTGCGTCATGTTTTGCGCCAGCCCGCACAGCACCGACCCCAGCAGAAACACCACAATGGCGACCTGCAGCACGATCTTGCGGCCGAACAAATCGCCGAATTTGCCGTACAGCGGCACCACGATGGTAGACGCCAGCAGATAGGCGGTGACCACCCACGACAGTTTCTCCAGCCCGCCGAACTCGCCGACGATGGTCGGCAATGCGGTAGAGACGATAGTCTGATCGAGAGCCGCCAACAGCATCACCAGCAACAGCGCAGAGAACAGCAAACGGATCGAGGGCGCCTTGTCAGACGCCCCGCCGTTATCTTGGTGGCTTGCCACGTTTTCAATCCCCATCAGAGTTTGCCCGCTTGTAATTAATTAATTGCGTAATTAATATATGAGCACGCCTTTTCTCCGGTCAATGGATATTACCGCGATGACAGCACGAAACGTTCAAACTCCCGCTACGCCCCGCCGCCCCGGCAGGCCAAGCGGCGGCGGCAAAGGGGCAGACAAGCGCGAGCATCTGCTGGATACCGCATTGGATCTGTTCGCCCGCCAGGGCATTGGGGAAACCTCGCTGAACGCTATCGCCCGCGAAGCCGGCGTAACGCCGGCCATGCTGCACTACTACTTCCACAGCCGCGAGCAGCTGCTGGACGTGCTGATCGAAGAGCGCTTTCTGCCGGTGCGCAAGGCCGCCGGCGAGGTGTTCAACGCCAACGCCGACGATCCGCTCGCCGCCTTCACCCAGCTGGCGCAGCGTTTTATCGACATCGCGCTTGAGCACCCGTGGTTCGCCCCGCTATGGCTGCGTGAAGTGATCAGTGAAAGCGGCGTATTGAAACAGCGCATGGACCAACGCTACGGCGACGACCACCGCAAGGCGGCGCTGCAGTCGATCGCCCGCTGGCAGGCGCAGGGCCGGTTAAACCCCGGGCTGGAACCCTCCCTGCTGTTTATCACCCTGTTCGGCATCACGCTGCTGCCGCTGGCAACCGCGCCCAAATGGCGGCGTGACGAAGATAACGGCCCGCTGCGGGCGGAGGACATCGCGCGGCACGCCATTGCACTGCTGCGCCAGGGATTGGCGCCACAGCGCTGATCGCAGACTCATTTTGGTGCGGGCCGTTCCCGCATCAGGTGCAAAACCCGCCCGGCCACGCCTTCTGCGGCCCTAGCGCCGCCGATAAACGAACTGGCACCCTTCTTGCTTTGAGCTCTCCTGCTTATTTGGCTTATTAATCAGGGGTTACGCTTATGCTTCACCATATCAGAACGGCATTTATCATCGTCATACTTGGCATTGTCGGCGCGGCGAACGCCGCCGGGGAACGGCCGCACATCGTGATCCTGGCTACCGGCGGCACCATCGCCGGCTCCGCCGCCTCCAATACGCAAACCACCGGCTACCAGGCCGGCGCGCTGGGGGTGGATACGCTGATCGCCGCGGTGCCGGAAATGCAGAAAATCGCGCGGGTGGACGGCGAGCAAATCGCCAATATCGGCAGCGAGAACATGACCAGCGAGATATTGCTCACGCTGTCGAAGCGGGTCAACGCGCTGCTGGCGCGCGACGATGTCGATGGCGTGGTGATCACCCACGGGACGGATACCCTCGACGAGTCGCCGTACTTCCTTAACCTGACGGTGAAAAGCGACAAGCCGGTGGTGTTCACCGCCGCCATGCGCCCGGCCACCGCCATCAGCGCCGACGGCCCGATGAACCTGCTGGATGCCGTTACCGTGGCGGCCGACAAGCGCGCCGCCGGGCGCGGCGTCATGGTGGTGCTGAACGATCGCATCGGCTCCGCGCGCTTCACCAGCAAAACCAACGCCACCACCCTGGACACCTTCAAAGCGCCGGAAGAAGGCTATCTGGGCGCGATCGTCGGCGGCAAGCCGTATTTCGAAACCCGGGTGGACAAGATCCACACCCAACGCTCGGTGTTCGACGTGCGCAACCTCAGCGCCCTGCCGAAGGTCGACATCATTTACGGCTATCAGGACGATCCGGAGTACATGTATGACGCCGCCATCGCCCATAAGGTCGACGGCATTGTCTACGCCGGCACCGGCGCCGGATCGGTTTCGGTACGCAGTTCGGCCGGCATCAAAAAGGCCGAAAAGGCCGGCGTCACCGTGGTGCGCGCCAGCCGCACCGGCGGCGGCATCGTGCCGGAAGACGCCGGCCAGCCCGGCCTGGTTTCCGACTCGCTCAACCCCGCCAAGGCGCGCATTCTGCTGATGCTGGCGCTGACCAAAACCCACAATCCGCAGGTGATCCAGGACTACTTCCACGCCTACTGATGCGGCCAACCCGGTTTAACGCTTCAGGTCACGGTTCCTTATCTTGGTCAGGCGTCGCCGCCTGACCGCTGCTACCTTCAATAAAGCGCCGAAAAAGCGCTAAGCCTCTGTTTAAAAATAATTAGTTTAATTCACCTGATAATTGAATAACGCTGAAAGGATCTTCTATGTCTGTTGGCTTATTGAAAACGATAGCTCTGAGCGTGGCGCTCGCCTGCGCCGTTCCCGCCGCCTGCGCCGCCGACCTGACCGCCGGCGCGGTCGCCGCTCCCGATGAATACGCGGCCAAGGTCGCCGCGCAAACGCTGCAGGCCGGCGGCAACGCGGTCGACGCGGCGGTCGCCGTCGCCTTCACCCTGGCGGTCACCTATCCGGAGGCCGGCAATATCGGCGGCGGCGGTTTCATGACGCTGTACGTCGACGGCAAACCCTACTTCCTCGACTACCGCGAGGTCGCCCCGAAAGCCGCCGGCAAAACCATGTACCTGAACGAGAAAGGCGAAGTGATTGAAAATCTCAGCCTGGTCGGCAGCCGCGCCGCCGGGGTGCCCGGCACCGTGCTGGGGCTGTGGGAAGCGCATCGGCGCTTCGGCAAGCTGCCGTGGCCCGAACTGCTGACCCCGGCCATCGGCTATGCGCGACAAGGCTTTAAGGTGGCCGATCAGCAATACCAATACCGCGAGGACGCCAACAAGCTGTTCGCCGGCAAAACCAACTTTGGCGACTACTTCGGCAGCATGAAACCCGGCTCGGTGTTCAAACAGCCGGAGCTGGCCAAAACCCTCGAACGCATCGCCAACAAAGGCGCCGAAGACTTTTATCGGGGGGACACCGCCAGGCTGCTGGTGGCGCAGATGCAGCGCGACGGCGGCCTGATCACCCAACAGGACTTGAACGATTACCGGGTGAAATGGCGCCAGCCGATGCAGATCAGCTGGCGCGGCAACACCCTCTATACCGCCCCGCTGCCGAGCTCCGGCGGTATTGCGTTGGCGCAGCTGCTGGGCATTAAGGAAGATCGCGCCGCCGATTTCAACGGCGTGGAGCTGAACTCGGCGCGCTATATCCACCTGCTGGCGGAAATAGAAAAGCGGGTATTTGCCGATCGCGCCGATTACCTCGGCGATCCGGACTTTGCCAAGGTGCCCGAAGCGCAGCTGATCGCCCCCGACTACCTGAAAAAACGCGCCGCCGAGATCAATCCGACGGCGATCTCCCCGACCGAGAAGGTCCGCCCCGGACTGGAAACGCACCAGACCACCCACTTCTCGATCGTCGACGCCGCCGGCAACGCGGTCAGCAATACCTATACCCTCAATTGGGACTTCGGCAGCGGCGTGGTGGTCAAGGGCGCCGGATTCCTGCTGAATGACGAAATGGACGACTTCAGCGCCAAGCCGGGCGTAGCCAACGCCTTTGGCGTGGTGGGCAGCGACGCCAACGCCATCGCGCCCGGCAAGCGCATGCTATCGTCGATGAGCCCGACCATCATCACCCGCGACGGCGAGGTCAGCCTGGTGATCGGCACGCCGGGCGGCTCGCGCATATTCACCTCGATTTTCCAGGTGATAAACAACATCTACGATTACCATCTGCCCTTGAAGCAGGCGGTGGCGGCCCAGCGCGTGCATCATCAGCTGCTGCCGAAAGACACCCTCTTCTATGACGGCTTCGCCCCCCTGCGCGGCAAAGTGGCCGACCAGCTGAAAGCCATGGGCTATGTGCTGGAAGATCAGGGCTGGAATATGGGGGACATTCAGGTTATCCGCGTCGAGGGACGCACGCCGGAAACCGCCGCGGATCCGCGCGGCCGCGGCGTGGGGCTGGTGGTGCAGAAAGAACCGAAGTAACGCGTCAGACCGCGGCCCGGACGGCAACGCCGGGCCGCGCTGTTCGGCGGATTACTTGGGGCTCACCACCGCGTTGGCTAACTCGCCATACACCAGCTGCCCGCGGAACCCGCGCCGCACCTGCTGGAACAGCTCGCGGAACGCCGGATAGTCCTGCGGCTGGCACAGCGCATCCTTGCCGCGAACGGCGTTCATTTGCAGCCGGTGGTTGACGATCACCTGTTGGCCGTCGCGCCGCCATTCCACCCGATAATCGCCCGCTGCATTGCGGAACCGCTGGCCTTTGGGCATGGCGATAATCGGCACGTCGGCCGGCAGCTGCAGGCGGTAGGTTTCATCATAGCGTTGCGCATCGCAATAGAACGGCGTTTCGTTACTCGGCGCGGCGGTCGAGGTATAAAGCGTGCGGAAAGACTTGCCGCCGGGCGGATTGGGCACCCGCATGCCGCCCACCACGCCAAAATCGACATAGTCGTCGGCCTTGAAGCGGAAGCTGAAGCCAAACGGCTTGTCAAGATCCAGCGGATCGCCGTGCATCGCCACCTGCCCGCGGCCGTCGATGCCGGAGGACGTCATAATGGACTCCTCGGCCCGCGCGCGGTTTTGCTGGTTGAGCTGCGAGAAATAACCGCGCAGATCGATCTCCTCCACCTCGCTCAGCCGGCGTTCGGTTTGACCGCGCATATTGCCGGCCTTATCGAACACGAAATCAACGCTGAGGGCGTTTCGATTGCGCAGCTCGTCGTTGCTTGGGGTGCGCGCCAGCCGGGCTTCGCGCGTCAGCAGCACCGGCGCGCCCAGATCGCCCGCCGGCAACTGGCCGAAGCGCGCCCAGGGGTTGGTCGAGTCCAGATACAGCTTGAATTCCGGCAGATAGGTAATGGCATGGTTAAAGCGCCCCAGCAGTGGCACCTTCGGCAAGATCGGGCCTTCGTCCATGCCGATCAACACCGGTGAACTTTCGATCCCCTTGGCGGCCAACAGCGCTTCCAGCAGCACCACATGGTCCTTGCAGTCGCCGTAATGGTTGTCGAGAATGCTTTGCGCCGAATTCGGTTCCAGCCCGCCGTTGCCCAGATACACCGCCACATAACGAATATTTTGCGCCACCCAACGATAAATCGCCGCCGCCTGCTCGCGACGGTCGGTCACGCCGGCGGTGATCCGATCCGCCAGCGCCTGCACGCCCGGCGTCACCTTCGCCGCCTGGCTGGCCTTCAACTGATAGGCCTTGGCTAACTGCGGCCATTCGCGGTAGGTGCTGGCCATGATGGTTGGGCTGAAGGTCCAGCTGCCCGCCGCCCAATTCTGCGCTTTCATCGGCACGCTGCGCTGATACTGCCAGCGCCAGTGCGCCTGCCCGTCGCGGATCTGCGGTTGGTCGCCGCCCTTCACCCCGCGGGTGAAAATATTCATCGGCAGCTTGGCCGGCGCCTGCAGGCTGACTTCGGCGTCTTCAAACTGATCGAATACGCTGAAGGTTTCCCACAGGCCGAAGTAGCCGGGGAAATACGGTACCTTTTGCGTTTGGCGCACCTGATAGACGATGCGCGCGCCCGGCGCCAGGTTGGAAAACACGATGACCCGCACCTTGCGATCGGCGTACAGCGGCGCCGAGGCGCTGGAGTAGCTCTCCTGGGTGTAGATGCGATCCGGCGCAACGTCGTGGCGCTGGCCGTCGGCGGTGAGCGTATAGGCCGACACCACCTCCAGCGTTTCCATTTTTTCGCTGTAACCCAGGCGGATCTGGCCGAACTTTTCGATCGCCGCCTTGGTCTTCAGCAGGATTTCATAGCTTTCGGTCTTCACGCTGTGCGCGTTGGCCAGCACCTGATAATCGGCGCGGTAACGCAGGTAGCTGAAGTCGTTGCTGGCCGCGTCTTGCTGCGCGCCGCGATCGGCGGGTATGGCGACCTCGGTGGCCAGCAGCGTGGCGGGTTGCGCCGCCGTCAGGCCGGCGAGCAGCAGTAGAGGGGGGATGGCGATTTTCATCTTCAATCCTTGAAGGTCGTTAAAGCGGGACGGCGAGCCCCCTTGAGGCCGCCGCCAAACAGGCAGGCACACTAATATAACTGAGAATCATTTTCAATAAACGCATGGTCAACGCCGGTGATTCATCAAATCAATATCGAGCTCACCCTTGCTCAATCAGCATCACGGCGGTGGTGTCCGCCTCCAGCGCCTCAAAAATGTGCTCGCAGTCAGCCGAATAACTGATGTAATCGCCCGCTGCCAGCTCGAAGACCCGATCGGCCGGACCCAGCCGCGCCCTGCCGCTGCAGAGGATCACATGCTCTATCGTGCCCGGCATATGCGAGCGCGAAAGGTGCGGCTCGCCCGGCTGTACCCGCAGCCGGTAAATATCGCGCTGGGCTCCCGGCGGGCAGGTCGCCAGCAAGGTGGCGGCGTAATCGGCCCGTTCGGACACCGCAGCGACCCCTTCATCGGCGCGGATCACCTGCACATGCTGACGCGGCTGCGCAATCAACCGGCTGACCGGCACGTCCAGCGCCATCGCCAACGCCCACAGGGTTTCCAGGCCGGGATTGCCGCTGCCGGTTTCCAGCTGTGAAAGTGTCGACTTGGCGATGCCGGCGCGTTTGGCCAGCTCCGTCAGCGACAGGTTCAGGCGTTCCCGCTCGCGGCGAATGGCGCTCGACAGCAGGCCGATGGGCGTCTGATTATGCGAAAGGTCATTGCTCATTGTTCACCATATCGGTCGATTGTTCGGTTTGACAAACAAACTCGTATCTGTTCATCATAATGTTCGATTGTTCATTTTAATGAATTACTCAGATTGCACAAGGGATGAATAGGATGGAAACATGCGGATAAAAATCGGCGGCACCGGGCAAATGATCCTCGCGATGACGATCTCGGGCACCGTCGGCTGGCCGGTCGTCGCGCTGGGAATGCCGGCGGTGACGGTGGTGTTTTGGCGCTGCGCGTTTGGCGCACTGGCGATGCTGGCGGTATGCGCGCTGCTGGGCCTGCTTAAGCGCGGCGCGCTGAGCGGCAGGCAACTGGGCATCGCCATGCTGGGCGGCCTGGCGCTGGTGCTGAACTGGACGCTGCTGTTCGCCGCATACGCCCACGCGTCCATCGCCGTGGCGACCGTGACCTATCACCTGCAGCCGTTTATGTTGGTCGGCCTGGGCGCGTTGTTGTTCGGCGAACGCCTGACGGCGAATCGGCTCGGCTGGCTGCTGCTGGCGTTTGGCGGCATGGTCCTGATCGTCACCGGCCATTCCGCCGGCGCCGGCCCCGACTATCTGCTGGGCGTACTGATGGCGCTGGGGGCGGCCCTGATGTATGCCGTCGCCGCCGCGATCGTCAAACAGCTGAAAAACCTGCCGCCGCAGCTGCTGGTGTTGATTCAGCTCAGCGTGGGCGCGCTGCTGTTGGCGCCGTTCGCCGGCGTCCAGGCCCCGGCGGCGCCCCGCGACTGGCTATTGCTGGCGACCCTGGGCCTGGTGCATACCGGGCTGATGTCGTTTCTGCTGTATAGCGCCATCCAGAAAATCCCCACCAGCCTGGTCGGCGCCCTGTCGTTCATTTATCCGGCGGTGGCGATCGTCGTCGACTGGGCGGTATTCGCCCACCGCCTCAGTCTGCTGCAGATGCTCGGGACCGCGGCGATACTGGGCGCCGCAGCGGGCATGAACTTCGGCTGGCGGCTGCCGCTCCCCGCCATGCGGGCCGATAAAGCCGGCTAATCCCGCTTTACGGGCAAGCAATGCAATATAAGGTATTCGCCTTACGGCCTGAGGTGATGTTATTTATTGAGGCAGCGTTTGAGAGGGGGAATTATGTGGAATGATCGCCTGAAGCGGCGCATACGTTTCAGTTACTGGAACGAGCTGTGCGTCGTTAATAGCGCGGGGGATGGCGATTCACCATCCCCCGCCGCATTATTTCTCAGAAACGATCGATTTTCACGATGTCATCGACCGGCAGTTTGCCGATACGCGGGTAAGGCGGGCTCAGGCTTTTGCCAACCGCCACCATCAGCGCGATCTGGTAGTGATCCGGCTGGTTGATGATGGTACCCACCGCATCGAAATCAAAACCGTCCATCGGGCAGGAATCATAGCCCTGCGCCTTGGCCGCCAGCATCAGGGTTTGCGCGAAGATGCCGCTGCTGCGCATCACTTCGTCGCGCTGCACCTGCGGCTTGTCCCGGTAATACCGATCGATAGCCGGGAACATAAACTGCTGTACCGGCTGCGCCGCTGCGCCCCAGACGTTTTTCACCTGCGATTGCCAACTGGTCAGATCGCCGCACAGCACGACCAGCATCGAGGCGTCGGTGACCTGCGCCTGGCCCCACGCCGCCTCGCGGATTTTTTCACGCTGGGCGCGATCCTCGATCAACAGGGGGCGCCAGTGCTGCAGGTTAAACGCGCTCGGCGCGGCCTGCAGCGCAATGCCCAACAGCGCTTTTTTTTCTTCCAGCGTCATGCGGTGCTGCGCATCGAACTGTTTGGTGGCCCGGCGCTGCTGAATTGCTTCTAAGGTAT
The DNA here is from genome assembly GCF_900187015.1 of Serratia ficaria. Classification (NCBI taxonomy): domain Bacteria; kingdom Pseudomonadati; phylum Pseudomonadota; class Gammaproteobacteria; order Enterobacterales; family Yersiniaceae; genus Serratia; species Serratia ficaria. The sequence continues at coordinate 2,681,479 of NZ_LT906479.1, forward strand.
TCATTTATCTGTCCTTGTCTCGGCTTGATTGCCCTATTGTCGTCATCGCGGCGACGCTGTCCAGCGCTTATTCGCCCGTGGCCTGCGTCAGCCTGAGCTGGGTGCCGCCCGGCGCGGATCCGTCGCCGGGCGATTTCACCCTTAGCCGCCGCATGAGCCGGCATCGATCCCCCCGCCGGCTAAAGGCGAACCCGTTGTAATCCTTAAGCTAATTAATCGCTAAGCAAGGCACTATTTATAATAAGCCACCGCTTTACACTTCCGCGCGCAAATTATTATTATCGACGGGTACCCCACCGCAGAACCGATTTAAATTTTAATTATATTTCATAGCGCTACGCTCAATGCGGCGCGCTCTTTATCGCTGTCCGTCATATTGAGGAATTCGTTATGGCCGTATTCGTTGCGCCCGAACCCTGCGCTGTACCCACCGATGAATTGGCCCGCCCGATCGCCGATGATCAACAGGCGCTGGCGGCGGCGCGTCAGGTGGCTATCGCCGCCGCGCCTCACGCCGCGCTGCGCGATCGGCAACGGCAATATCCGCTGCAGGAACTGGCGCTGTTTAGCCAGTCCGGCCTCGGCGGCATTTCCATCCCGCGCGAATATGGCGGCCCCGGGCTGTCCTTTGTCACCCTCGCCGAGGTGTTTCGGCTGATTTCCGCCGTCGACCCGGCGCTGGGCCAGATCCCGCAAAACCATTTCGGCCTGATCCAACTGATCCGCGACGCCGGCAACGAAGAACAAAAACGGCGCATCTTCGCCGCGGTGCTGGCCGGCCAACGCATCGGCAACGGCGGCCCGGAGAAAAACAGCAAGCATACGCTGGACATGCACAGCCGCCTGCGCCAGACCGCCGACGGCCTGCGTTTCACCGGCGACAAGTTCTATTCCACCGGCGCGCTGTTCGCGCATATCGTCGCGGCCAAGGCCCTGGACGATCGGCAGCAGCCGGTGCTGGCGTTGATCCCGCGCCCGGCCGCCGGCCTGGAGATTGTCGACGACTGGTCGGGCATCGGCCAGCGCACCACCGCCAGCGGCACGGTGCGCCTGCGCGCGGTGCCGGTCGATGCCGACAACGTCATTCCGCTGCAGCCATTAAGCGACAAACCGACCATTCAGGGCGCGGTCTCGCAGCTGATTCAGGCCGCCATCGATGCCGGCATCGCCCAGGGCGCGCTGGATGAGGCGGCGCAGTTCATTCGCGAGCGGTCGCGCCCCTGGGTAGACGCCGGGGTCGAGCGCAACGCCGATGATCCCTACATCCTGGCCGACGTCGGCCGCCTGAGCATCGAGCTGAGCGCCGCCAACGCCCTGCTGAAGCGCGCGGCCGGTACGCTGGACCAGGTCGACCGCCGGCCGGTCACCGCCGAGAGCGCCGCCGCGGCGTCGATCGCGGTGGCCGAAGCCAAGGTGCTGACCACCGAAGTGGCGCTGCTGGCCAGCGAAAAGCTGTTCGAATGGTCCGGCAGCCGCGCCACCCTGGCGGAGCACGGCCTCGACCGCCACTGGCGCAACGCTCGCACTCACACCCTGCACGACCCGGTGCGCTGGAAATATCACGCCATTGGCGATTACTACCTCAACGGGCGCTTCCCGGCGCGCCACTCGTGGATTTAAAGGAGCCGACATGAGCACTCAGGTAACCCCGGCGCAGACGGCGCAGCGCATCACCAGCGCCGAACAGGCATTGGACACCGCACACCGCCTGGCGGAGCAGTTTGCGCCGTCCTCCGCCGAGCGCGACAGCCAGCGCCGCCTGCCGGTCGCCGAGCTGGCGACGCTGTTCGCCTCCGGCCTCGGCGCCATTACCGTGCCGCGCGAATTTGGCGGGCCGGCGCTGTCGAACGGCCTGCTGGCGCGGATTATCGCCATTATCAGCCAGGCCGACGCTTCGATCGGCCAGGTGCCGCAGAACCACTTCTACGCGCTGGAAGTGCTGCGGGTCCAGGGTTCGCCGCAGCAGCAACGGCGGCTGTATCAGGAAGCGCTGGCCGGCGTGCATTTCGGCAACGCGCTGGCGGAATTCGCCGGCAAAGCCGCCCACCATCGCAGCACCGCGCTTTACCGCCAGGGTGACCAATGGCGGCTGCGCGGCCAGAAATTTTACGCCACCGGCGCGCTGTATGCCGGCCGCATCCCGACCGCCGCCCTGGGCGAGGACGGCAAGGAGCGGTTGGTGTTTCTGCCGCGCGCCACGCCCGGCCTGACCATCACCGACGACTGGTCCGGCTTCGGCCAGCGCACTACCGGCAGCGGCAGCGTAACGTTCGCGGATTGCCCGGTCGACGAACAGGATATCGTCCCCTTCCACAGCGTCTTTGAGCGCCCGACGCCGGTCGGCCCGCTGGCGCAGATCATGCACGCCGCCATCGACCAGGGCATCGCCAAAGCCGCCTGGCAGGACATGCTGCAGTTCGTTCGCAACAGCTCACGGCCGTGGATCGACGCCGGCGTGGAGCGCGCCAGCCAGGATCCGCTGACGCTGGACCGCATCGGCAAAATTTCCGCCCGCATTCAGGCCGGCGACACCCTGCTGGAGGCCGCCGGCGAGGCGGTCGACGCGGCGCAGCGCCACAGCGACGAACAAAGCGTGGCGCTGGCGTCGATCGAAGTGGCCAAGGCGCGCGCCTGGACCACCGAGGTGGCGCTGGCCGCCGGCAACCTGTTGTTTGAACTGGCCGGCAGCCGCGCCACGCTGCGGGAACACAACCTCGATCGCCACTGGCGCAACGCCCGCACCCACACGCTACACGATCCGGTGCGCTGGAAGTACCCGGCGATCGGCAACTATCTGTTGAACGGCGTGCTGCCGCCGCGCCGGGGGACCCTGTAATGAGCCAGCCCGCTAAAGAGATCCTGCTGAACGCCTTCAACATGAACTGCGTCGGCCATATTCATCACGGCATGTGGACCCATCCGCAGGACCGATCCACCGAATTCAACCAGCTCGACTACTGGACCGAACTGGCGCGGCTGCTGGAGCGCGGGCTGTTCGACGGGCTGTTTATCGCCGACATTCTCGGCGTTTACGACGTCTACCAACAAAACATCGCCCTGACCGCCAGCGAGTCCATCCAACTGCCGGTCAACGATCCGCTGCTGCTGGTGTCGGCGATGGCCGCGGCGACGCAGCATCTCGGCTTCGGCATCACCGCCAACCTCAGCTATGAGGCGCCTTATCCGTTCGCCCGCCGCCTGTCGACGCTGGATCACCTGACCCAGGGGCGCATCGGCTGGAATATCGTCACCGGCTATCTGGACAGCGCCGCCCGCGCCATGGGCCTGACCGAACAGGTCAGCCACGATCGCCGCTACGATCAGGCCGACGAGTTTCTCGACGTCGCCTATCAGCTGTGGGAAGGCAGTTGGGAAGACGATGCGGTGCTGGCCGACCGCCAGCGGCGCGTCTACGCCGATGCCGGCAAGATCCATAAGGTGATCCATCGCGGCGAGTTCTATCAGGTCGAAGGTTATCATCTGTCGTCGCCTTCGCCGCAGCGCACCCCGCTGCTGTTCCAGGCCGGCAGTTCGGCGCGCGGCATACGGTTCGCCGCCCGCCACGCCGAGTGCAGCTTCGTTAACGGCGCCACCCCGGCGGCGATGAAGGCGCAGGTGGATAAGCTGCGCGCCGCCGCGGTGGCCGCCGGCCGTCGGCGCCAGGATCTGAAGGTGTTCATGGGCCTCGGGGTGATTGTGGCGCCCACCGCCGCCGAAGCGCAGGACAAATACCGCGAGTACCTGCGCTACGCCAGCCCGGAGGCCGGCATCGCCCACTTCTCCAGCTCTACCGGCATCGATCTGGCGCGCTTCGGGCTGGACGAGCCGATCCAGGCCGGGCCGACGCAGGCCATCGAATCGGTGAGCCAAACCTATCGCGGCTGGACCCGCCGCCAGCTGCTGGAGCAGCACGCCATGGGCGGGCGCTATCCGCTGGTGGTGGGCGATCCGCAGCAGGTGGCCGACGCGCTGCTGCAGTGGGTCGACCAGGCCGATATCGACGGCTTCAACCTGACGCGCATCGTCAACCCGGGCAGCTACCGCGACTTCATCGATTTGGTGGTGCCCGAGCTGCAATCCCGCGGCCGTTATAAAACCGCCTACCGCCCCGGCAGCCTGCGGCAAAAGCTGTTCCGGCAGCAGGACCGGCTGCCCGCCAGCCACCCGGCGGCGAGCTGGCGCCTGCCTTCCCCCTTGTCCGCCTGAGCGGCTTATTTTCTTTTTTGAAGGAACGACACCATGACAATACGAAACCTGATGTTCTCGGCCCTGCTGGCGTTTTCCGCCGGCGCCGCCGCAGCCGATGATTACGGCGCTGCGCTGAAGGTCGGCACCACCGCCGCCTTCGCTCCGCCGCTGGAAGTGGCGGCGGAAGAAGCCGGCAAGCAAGGGCTGAAGGTGGAAATCATCGAATTCAGCGACTGGACTGCGCCCAACGTCAGCCTGGAAAACGGCGATATCGACGTCAACCTGTTCCAGCACCTGCCGTTCCTCAACAACGCCAACAAAGAAGGCAATTTCCATTTGGTGGCCTATGCCCCGGCGATCATCAACAACGTCGGGCTGTATTCCAAAAAACACAAAAGCCTCGCCGAATTGCCGGACGGCGCCCGCGTGACGATCGCCAATGACGTGATCAACGGCGGCCGCGGCCTGCTGCTGTTGCAAAAGGCCGGGCTGATCACGCTGAAGCCCGGCGTCGGCATCCAGGCCACCCAGGCGGATATCGTCAGCAACCCCAAACACATCGAAATCACCGAGGTGGAAGCGGTGCAGCTGGCGCGCACCCTGGACGAAGTGGATCTGGCGCAGGGCTATCCGCACTATCTGAAGCTGTCCGGCACCGTCGATCCGGCCAGCGCCCTGCTGTTCGACGGGCTGGAAAACCCGGAGTACGTGATTCAGTTCGTGATCCGCGACGGCCACCAGGGCGATCCGCGGCTGCGCAAGTTTGTCGACGTCTATCAGCACTCGCCGGTGGTGCGCGCAAAATTGGACAGTTTCTACGGCAAGCTGTATCAGCCCGGCTGGAGCCAGTAGCCTATGTCCAGCCTGATCTTGTCCAACCCGGAGGCCATGGCGGCGGATGACGTCGTGCGCTGTCGGGATGAGGTCCATCTGCGCTTCAGCGGCCTCAGCAAACGCTACGCCGGCCAGCAAACCGAGGCGTTGAGGGATATCAACCTGAGCATTTTGCGGGGTGAAATCTTCGGCATTATCGGCCGCAGCGGCGCCGGCAAGTCTTCGCTGATCCGCACCATCAATCGGCTGGAGCGCCCCAGCGGCGGCAGCGTACAGGTCGACGGCGTGGATATCGGCCAATTGAACGAAGATCGGTTGGTGAGCTACCGGCGGCGCACCGGCATGATTTTCCAGCACTTCAACCTGCTGTCGGCCAAAACGGTGCGGCAAAACATCGAGCTGCCGCTGCGGGTGGCCGGCGTGCCCGCTGCCGAACGGCGGCAACGGGTGGAAGCGCTGCTGGCGCTGGTTGGGCTGGAGGCTTACCCGGACGCCTTTCCGGCGCAGCTGTCCGGCGGCCAAAAGCAACGGGTCGGCATCGCCCGGGCGCTGGTGCATAACCCGGAACTGCTGCTGTGCGACGAGGCCACCTCGGCGCTGGATCCGGAAACCACCCGCGCCATTCTGGCGCTGCTGCAGCGCATCAACCGCGAGTTCAATATCACCATCGTCTTGATCACCCACGAGATGGAGGTGATCCACGATATCTGCCACCGGGTGGCGGTGCTGGAGCGCGGCGAGATTATCGAATGCGGCCCGGTGTGGCAGGTGTACGGCAATCCGCAGCAGGCGACCACGCGCGTCCTGCTGACGCCGGCGCACGATCGCCTGCCGGAGTCGCTGACAGGCCGTCTCAGCCCCGAGCCGCCGGCGCCGGACGCACCGCTGCTGATCCGGCTGCGCTATCGCGGCCAGGGCGCTTCGCTGGAGCTGAATCAGGTGCTGGCGGCGTTCGGCGGCCGCGTGACGCTGGTGGAAAGCGCCATCGAGCATATTCAGGGCCACGCCGTCGGGTATCTGCTGATTACCGTGACGCCGTCACCTTCCGTTCAGGCAATTTCACCGGCGCTGGCCGACGATGTGGAGGTATTGGGTTATGTCGCTGCTGCTTGACCGGCTGTGGGCCGGATTTCTCGATACGCTGCTGATGGTGGGCGTGTCTTCCCTGCTGGCGCTGGCGCTCGGCCTGCCGTTGGCTGTGGTGCTGGTGGTCAGCGGACGCGGCGGGCTGTATGAGCGGCCGGGCATCCAGCGCGTGCTGGGCTGGCTGGTGAATCTGTTCCGCTCGATCCCCTTTTTGATCCTGATGGTGGCGCTGATCCCCTTCACCCGCCTGATCGTCGGCACCTCGTACGGCGTCTGGGCGGCGGTGGTGCCGCTGACCATCGCCGCCATGCCGTTTTTCGCGCGCATCGCCGAGGTCAGCCTGCGCGAAGTGGACCACGGCCTGATCGAAGCGGCGCAGGCGATGGGCTGCCGACGCGGGCATATCATCCGCCACGTGCTGTTGCCCGAGGCGCTGCCCGGCATCGTCAGCGGCTTCACCATCACCCTGGTCACCATGATCAACGCCTCCGCCATGGCCGGCGCCATCGGGGCCGGCGGGCTGGGCGACCTGGCCTACCGCTACGGCTATCAGCGCTTCGATACCCAGGTGATGCTGACGGTGATCCTGGTGCTGGTGGCGCTGGTCACCCTGCTGCAATTTTTTGGCGATCGGCTGTCTCGCCGGTTGAACCACCGTCAATAAGGAACATCGCGATGAAAATTTTTACCGCCCCGCTGTTCGCCGCCCTGCTGCTGGGGGCGCTCAGCCTGTCGGCCGCGGCGCAGGAAAAACCGCAGCAAATCACCATCGGCTACCAGAAGGCCAACATTTTCGCGCTGCTGAAATACCGCGGCACGCTGGAGAAAGCCCTCGCGCCGCAGGGCATCAAGGTGCGCTGGATAGAATTCCCCGCCGGCCCGCAGATGCTGGAGGGCCTGAACGTCGGCAGCATCGATCTGGCGGCGACCGGCGACGCGCCGCCGGCCTTTGCCCAGGCGGCCAAGGCCGATCTGGTGTATCTGGCGCACTCGCCGCCCAGCCCGAAAACCGAGGCCATCGTGGTGCCGCAGGATTCGCCGATCAAAACCGTCGCCGACCTGAAAGGCAAACGCGTGGCGCTGAACAAGGGTTCCGACGTCAACTACCTACTGGTGAGCGCGCTGGATCAGGCCGGGCTGAGCTATAAGGACATCACGCCGGTGTACCTGCCGCCGAGCGACGCGCGCGCCGCCTTCCAGCGCGGCAGCGTCGACGCCTGGGCGATCTGGGATCCCTTCTACGCCGAAGTGCAAACCCACGCCAACGCCCGGCTGCTGAAAGACGCCGAGGGGCTGGTGCCGCATTACACCTTTTACCTCGCCAGCCGCCACTTCGCCGACACCTATCCGGACAGCGCGAAGCAGGTGATCCAACAGCTGAGTGAGCTGAGCGACTGGGCCAACGCGCATCAGGAGGAGGCGGCGAAGATCCTGGCGCAGAGCACCGGGCTGGAGCAGGCCATCTGGGCCAAGGCCATCGCCCGCATGCCGTTCGGCAGCCAGCGCATGACGCCGGAGGTGTTCAGCCAGCAGCAGCGGCTGGCCGACAGGTTCACCGCCATCGGGCTGTTGCCGGTGAAGGTGGACATTAACGCCGCCCGCTGGTCGGAAGACAAGTAACCCACTGAATAAATTTGCATTAATTTAACTATAGAAAGCAAAATCCGGCATTTGTCGCCGCCGGTTTTTTGCTTATCATGGCGACGCGCGATGAGAGTCCTCCATCGCGCGTCTTCCGGAATTTTTGTCCTTGTTTCGTTCGTCGTGAACCCTTTGCCGCACTTCTGTCGTGCGGTTTTTCTTTTTTAGCCCTGCGCGTGTTACGCCCCGCTGTTACCCGCCGCCTGTTCGGCCCTCCTTCAGCGCACTAAAGGTGAAAAAAACCGCCGTGCGGCAATTTTTCGCCGTCTTTTTAACGGCATGCCCGCTATTTTCCACCCGGCGATCACATTACGGGTAACAGCCTTTTTTAACATCCTTCAGCGTGATATCCGTCGCAAAAAAGCCCGGCGAAAACCGCTTTGATAACAATAACGAAACAACAACCTTTTCTCGACAGGTAAAAATGATGACCGATATCCCGCATGATGTGCTGTTGATGGCCCCGGTGATGGCCAACCTGCTGGAACGCCTGGAGGGCGATTTCCGGCTGCATCGTCTCTACGAACAGGACGACCCGCACGCTTACCTGGCCGAACACGGCGGCGCAATCACCGCGCTGGTGACCCGCGGCGACGTGGGCGTCGCCACGCCGGTGCTGGAACAGCTGCCGCAGCTGGGGTTGATCGCCGTATTCGGCGTCGGCACCGACGGCATCGATCTGGACTACGCCCGCCGGCACGGCATTGCGGTAACCATCACCTCCGGCGCGCTGACCGAAGACGTGGCGGACATGGCGCTGGGCCTGCTGCTGGCCACCGCGCGCCAGCTGTGTCACTACGATCGCTTTGTGCGCGCAGGCCGTTGGCTGCAGGAAGCGCCGGGGTTGACCACCCGGGTGAGCGGCAAGCGCCTCGGTATTTTCGGCATGGGCAATATCGGCCGCGCCATCGCCCAGCGCGCCGCCGGCTTCGATATGCGCATCCAATACGCCAGCCGCCGCCGGCACAGCAGCCTGCCCTACGCCTACTACCCCGACCTGCCGGCGTTGGCGCGTGAGAGCGACTTTTTGATCGTCGCCGTCGCCGGCGGCAAAGAGACCGCCGGCCTGGTGGATAAGGCGGTGTTCGACGCGCTGCCCAACCATGCGCTGGTGATCAACATCGCCCGCGGCAGCGTGGTCAATCAACCGGACTTGATCGCCGCGCTGCAAAGCGGCGCCATCGCCGGCGCCGGGCTGGACGTCTACGCCGACGAGCCGCAGGTGCCCGCCGCACTGCTCGCCATGGAACAGGTGGTGCTGCAGCCGCACGTCGGCAGCGGCACCCATGAAACCCGGCAGAAAATGAGCGACATCGTGTTCGCCAACGTCAGCGCCTTCTTCAACCGCGAGCCGTTGCCCCACGCCATCGAGTAACGCTTTTTTCATTAGCGCCGACCAACAGAACCGCGTTGTCCCCGGATAACGCGCTCTTCCCCGTGCCTGCAAAGAGAGAAAGCCATGGATAAGAAAATACCCAATACCCGCTGGCTGCGGGTCATCGCCCCGATCCTGATCGCCTGCATCATTTCTTTTATGGACCGCGTCAACATCAGCTTCGCGCTGCCCGGCGGCATGGAAAGCGACCTGGGCATCACCAGCCAGATGGCCGGTCTGGCCAGCGGCATCTTCTTTATCGGCTATCTGTTTTTGCAGGTGCCCGGCGGCCGGATTGCGGTCAACGGCAGCGGCAAGCGCTTCATCGCCTGGTCGCTGTGCGCCTGGGCGGTGGTGTCGGTGGCGACCGGCTTCGTCACCAACCATTATCAACTGCTGCTGTTACGCTTCGTGTTAGGGATTTCCGAAGGCGGCATGCTGCCGGTGGTGCTGACCATGATCAGCAACTGGTTCCCTGAGCGGGAAATCGGCCGCGCCAACGCCTTCGTGATGATGTTTGCGCCGCTGGGCGGCATGCTGACCGCACCGGTCTCCGGCGCCATCATCAACCAGCTCGACTGGCGCTGGCTGTTTATCCTCGAAGGCCTGCTGTCCCTGGTGGTGCTGGCCGTCTGGTGGCTGCTGATCAGCGACCGGCCGCAGGAGGCGCGCTGGCTGCCGGCCCGCGAACGCGACTACCTGATTACCGAGCTGACGCGCGAGCGCCAGGCACGCAGCAAAACCCAGCCGGTCAGCAACGCGCCGCTGAAAGACGTATTCCGCAACCGTGGGCTGATGAAGTTGGTGCTGCTGAACTTCTTCTACCAAACCGGCGATTACGGCTACACCCTGTGGCTGCCGACCATCCTGAAGAACCTCACCGGCGGCAGCATGGCCTCGGTCGGTTTCCTGGCTATCCTGCCGTTCGTCGCCACCCTGCTGGGCATTTACCTGATTTCGGTGCTCACCGACAAAACCGGCAAGCGCCGCCTGTGGGTGATGGTGTCGCTGTTCTGCTTCGCCGGCGCCCTGCTGGCCTCGGTGATGCTGCGCCACAACGTGGTCGCCGCCTATATCGCCCTGGTGGTGTGCGGGTTCTTCCTGAAGGCCGCCACCAGCCCGTTCTGGTCGATGCCGGGGCGCATCGCCTCGGCGGAAGTGGCCGGCGGCGCGCGCGGGGTGATCAACGGCCTGGGCAATCTGGGCGGTTTCTGCGGGCCGTATCTGGTCGGCGTGATGATCTACCTGTACGGCCAGAATGTGGCGGTGTGCGCCCTGGCGGCCTCGTTGATTATCGCTGGCCTGATCGCCTGGCGGCTGCCGGCCGCCTGCGACCTGACCGCCAACCCAGCGGCGGAGGATGCGCCGCTGGGCGAGGCCAAACGCGCCTGACGGGCAACGGAAACCACGAGCGGGCTGCGGCAAAATTTGCTATGTTAGCCCGCTGATTAGCTTCCCGTTGTTAGCCGCCGGACAGATCCATGTTTACCCATAAAGCAATCGCCGAACTCAATGCTCTGGAGCTGATGGTTTATAACTACGTCAGCAAAAACAAAAATCAGGTGATGTACATGACCATCCGCGAGCTGGCCGAGGCCGCCGGGGTGTCCACCACCACCGTACTGCGCTTTTGCAAGAAGATGGGCTGCGAGGGCTATTCCGAATTCCGCATTCGCTTCAGACTGTACCTCGAACAAAGCGAAGTGCTGCCGGCCGATTCCGGCGCCGGTGAAATCATCAGCTTTTTCAAAAGCGTCAACAACGACGAATTCAATCAGCTGATCGACCAGGCGGTGCGGCATATTTCAGCCGCCGAGCGCATTATTTTCGTCGGCATCAGTACCTCCGGCGCGCTGGGGAAATATGGCGCGCGTTTCTTTTCCAACGTGGGGAAATTCAGCACCCACATCGACGATCCTTATTATCCGATTAACAGCGATATGTATAAAGACGCCGTGGCGATCGTGCTGTCGGTCTCCGGCGAAACCGAAGAGATCCTGCGACTGGCCAGCCAGTTCAGCCTGCATCACTGTAAAATCATCAGCATCACCAACAACGAAACCTCTTCGCTGGCGCGGCTGGCGGACTTCAACCTCTCCTACCACGTGCCTCAGTATCTGATCGGCGGCCAGCACAATATCACCACCCAAATCCCGGTTATTTACCTTATTGAAACCATCGGCAAACGCCTGGGATTAATTAATGCGGCAAAATAAAACAGGCTGTTTTTTTAATGTGACAAATCACCTCGAACGGTAATTTGTTATATCGTGACAATCATTCCACTGTTGCTACTATATTCTCAGACGCTAACTACATAGCCTTTCATTAATAAACCAATGAGAACCTGACGATGAAACAGCAACGCTTGCCGAAAGATTTTCTGTGGGGGGGCGCGGTCGCCGCGCACCAGGTCGAGGGCGGTTGGGATCGGGGCGGCAAAGGCCCAAGCATCGCCGACGTGCTGTCCGGCGGCGCGCACGGCGTAGACCGCGTGATGACCGACGGCGTGCTCGACGGCTACCGCTACCCTAACCACCAGGCGGTGGATTTCTACGGCCGCTATAAACAGGACATCGCGCTGTTCGCCGAAATGGGCTTCAAATGCTTCCGCACCTCGATCGCCTGGACGCGCATCTTCCCGCAGGGCGACGAGCCGGAGCCGAACGAAGCCGGCCTGCAGTTTTACGACGATCTGTTCGACGAACTGCTGAAGCACGGCATCCAGCCGGTGATCACCCTGTCCCACTTCGAAATGCCCTACCATCTGGTGAAAGCCTACGGCGGCTGGAAGAACCGCCAGGTCGTGGAGTTCTTCGTGCGCTTCAGCGAAGTGGTGATGCGCCGCTATCGGCACAAAGTGAAATACTGGATGACCTTCAACGAGATCAACAACCAGAGCAACTACCGGTATCCGCTGTTCGGCTACTGCTGCTCCGGCGTGGATTACACCCGGGAAGAAAACCCGGAACAGGCGCTGTATCAGGTGCTGCACCACCAGTTCGTCGCCAGCGCGCAGGTGGTTAAGCTCGGCCATCAGATCAACCCCGAGTTCAAAATCGGCTGCATGCTGGCCTGCGTGCCCTTCTACCCGTATTCCTGCAAGCCGGACGACGTGATGTACGCCGTCGAGGCGATGCACCAGCGCTACCTGTACACCGACGTGCAGGTGCGTGGCTACTACCCGTCCTACCTGCTGCGCGACTGGGAACGCAAAGGACTGCGGATTGAGATGCAGCCGCAGGACGAACAAATCCTGCGCGAAGGCTGCACCGACTACATCGGCTTCAGCTATTACATGAGCAATGCGCTGCAGGCCGACGCGGTCAGCAACAGCGACGGCATGTTCGGTTTCCCCGGCAACGTGCCCAACCCGCACGTCAAGGCTTCCGACTGGGGCTGGCAGATCGACCCGGTCGGGCTGCGTTACTCGCTCAACGTGCTGTATGAGCGCTATCAGAAGCCGCTGTTTATCGTCGAGAACGGCTTCGGCGCATTCGACAAGGTCGAGGCCGACGGCCGGATCGACGACGACTATCGCATCGACTACCTGCGCGCCCATATCGAAGAGATGAAGAAGGCGGTGATCGACGACGGCGTGGATCTGATCGGCTACACCCCCTGGGGCTGCATCGACTGCGTATCCTTCACCACCGGCGAATACGGCAAACGCTACGGCTTTATCTACGTCGACAAACACGACGACGGCACCGGCACCCTCGCGCGTTCGCGCAAGAAGAGCTTCGACTGGTACCGCCGGGTGATCGCCAGCAACGGCGAACGGCTGTAAATCCCTCTGCCTTTCAGGGGCGGCTTCCGCCCCTTTTTTACGCCCGGAACATAACCTTGAGTTATGCAACCTGCGGCGAAATTTCACTTTCTTGTAACACTTTGGCCTGCGTAGACTCGGGATGGGGGGCGGTTTCCCCTACGCGCTGACATAACAACTCAACACCTCAGCCCTCTGATATCCCTACGCCATGAGGATCTCCGCATGAGCCAGATAAACGAGCTTTACGCTCGCAATTACGATCTTCACCCGCCGGCGCTGGTGCCGGAATACAAAACCAGCGTGCTGCGTTCGCCGAAGCACGCGCTGATTTCGCTGCAGAATTCGCTGTCCGAAATCACCGGCCCGGTGTTCGGCGACCACGAGCTGGGCCCGCTGGATAACGATCTGATCCTCAACTACGCCAAGCAGGGATTGCCGATCGGCGAACGCATCATCGTGCACGGCTATGTGCGCGACGAAAACGGCCTGCCGCTGCGCAACGCGCTGGTCGAGGTGTGGCAAGCCAACGCCGGCGGCCGCTATCGGCATAAAAAGGACCGATACCTGGCGCCGATCGATCCCAACTTCGGCGGCTGCGGCCGCATGCTGACCGACGATAACGGCTACTACTTTTTTCGCACCATCAAACCCGGCCCCTATCCGTGGCGCAACCGGGTCAACGACTGGCGCCCCGCCCATATTCACTTTTCGCTGTCCGGCGACGCCTTCGCCCAGCGGCTGATCACCCAGATGTACTTCGAGGGCGATCCGCTGATCGCCGGTTGCCCGATTGTCCGCGGCATCAACAATGACGATGCGGTGCGCACGCTGATCGCCGGGCTGGACAAAACCGCCTCGGTGCAGTTGGACAGCCTGGCCTACCGTTTCGACCTGGTCTTGCGCGGCCATCGCGCCACGCTGTTCGAAAACCGCCTGCAGGGGAACCCATGATGCCTTCATCGTATTTGCCGGAAACGCCGTCGCAGACCGCCGGGCCCTATGTGCACATCGGCCTGGCGCCGCACGCCGCCGGCTTCGACATCTTCGAAAACAACTTCAGCCACGTATTGACCCAGCCGGAAACCCAGGGCGAGCGCATTACCCTCGAAGGCCGGGTGTTCGACGGCAGCGGCACGCCGATCCGCGACGTGCTGCTGGAGATTTGGCAGGCCAACGCCCACGGGCGCTACCGCCATCCCGGCGATCTGTAGCGGGAGAAACCGTTGGATCCGGCGTTTCGCGGCTGGGGGCGCAGCTGCTCTGATTTCGACAGCGGCCTGTATCGCTTCGACACCGTCAAACCGGGCGCGGTGTGCGGGCGCGACGGCCGCCCGATGGCGCCGCACGTCAATCTGTGGATCGTGGCGCGCGGCATCAATCTCGGGCTGCATACCCGCGTCTATTTCGCCGACGAGGCGCAGGCCAACCAACGGGATCCGGTGCTGAACCTGATCGAACTGGAGGTGCGCCGCCAGACGTTGATCGCTCAGCGCGAGCGGCGCGGCGACGAGGTGGTTTATCGCTTCGATATTTACATTCAGGGCGATCGGGAAACCGTGTTCTTCGACCTCTGAGCCCGGGCGCCGCGGCGGCCGCCGATATTGAAAATCTGCGGCCGCCGTCACTTGTCGGCGGCGGGAAAAACTCCCTACACTGGGGTATGAAAAAAGCCAATCTGTTTATCCAGCGCATGCGTTTGCGCCATATCAACGGCTTTGTCGCCGTGGCGCAGGAGCGTTCGCTGAGCCGCGCCGCCGACAAACTGAATCTGAGCCAGCCGGCGCTGTCGAAAACCCTCAGCGAGCTGGAGGCCCTGACCGGCAACCTGCTGTTGGTACGCCATCGGCAAGGCACGCAGCTGACCGAACAGGGCGAACAGTTTCTGGGGTACGCCACCCGGGTGCTGGAGGCGCTGGCCGCCGCCGGCCATGCGCTGGAGCGGTTCGACGAGGCGCCCGCCCGGGCGCTGCGCATCGGCGCCCTGCCCACCGCCGCGTTGGGCATGCTGCCGCAGGCCATCGGCCAATACCAGCAGGCCCATCCGCATGCGCGCATTCAGGTGATCACCGCAAAAAACGACGAGCTGCTGGCGCAGCTGAAGGCCGGAGAGCTGGAGGTGGCCATCGGCCGCATGGCCGAGCCGGCGATGATGAGCGGCATCGCCTTCGAACTGTTGCTGTTGGAGTCGCTGCTGCTGGTCACCCGCCCCGGCCACCCGTTGTTGAGCGAAACCGTAACCCTGGAGCGGGCGCTGAGCTACCCGGCGATCCTGTCGCCCAAGGGCACGGTGCCGCGCCATAACACCGAAAACCTGCTGTCCTCGCGGGGGTTCAGCCTGCCCGGCCAGTATGTCGAGACCCTGTCGGCCTCACTGGCGCGCCAGATGACGCTGCAGTTCGACTACCTGTGGTTTGTGCCCTCCAGCGCGGTGAAGGACGATATCGCCGGCGGGCAGCTGATCCCGCTGCCGCTGGCGACCCAGGGCATGGAGGAAGCGGTGGGGATCCTGACGCGCAACGACGGCGAACACAGCGACGCGGTGCTGGCCTTTATCGCCAGCGTGCGGCGCATCGCCGGGGCAACCCGTCACGGCTGATCCGCTGGGCGATCGCATTCGGCAAAGACCTCCGCCGCCAGATGAAAGGCCGCATTGGCCGCCGGCAGCCCGCAGTACAGGGCGCTCTGCATCAACACTTCCTTGATTTCCTCGCGGGTGACGCCGTTGTTGAACGCCGCCTTCAGGTGCATGCGCAGCTCCGCCTCGCGGTTGAGGGCGATCAGCATGGCGATGGTGATCAGGCTGCGGGTATGGCGCTCCAGCCCGGGCCGGGTCCAGATTTCGCCCCAGGCGTAACGGCTGATAAAATCCTGAAACTCTTCGTTGAGCGGGGTCAGGCGGCTGAGGCTGCGGTCGACGTGGTCGTCGCCCAACACCGCCCTGCGCACCTCGATGCCCTGTTGATAACGCTGTTCGTCATTCATGCCTTTCTGCTCCCGGTAGGCTCGGGGATGCCTGAGTCAGCACCCGCTGGGTAAAGATCTGCGCGCTGCCGAGGTAGCGCTGCGGATCCAGTAAATCGGTGAGCTGTTGCTCGGTGAAATGCCGGCGAGCGAGCGGGTCTTCCAGCAGCACCGCCAGCAACGGGCGCTGCTGCGCCAGCGCCTGACGGCACTGGCGTTCGATGTGCTGATGAGCCGGCAGCCGGCCGATGGCCTCTCCCAGCGCCATGGTGACCGCTTCGGCCATCACCAGCCCGCCGGTTAACCTGAGGTTATGCTGCATCGCGGCGGGGAATACCTGCAGCCCGGCGACCAGATCGGCGGCAAGATGCAGCGCGCCGGCGGAAAGCGTCACCAACTCCGGCAGACTTTCCCATTCGGCGTGCCAGCCGCCCAATCCGCGCTCATGCTCCTGCACCATGGCGGCGTACAGCCCGCCGATCAGCGCCGGAGCGCGGTTGGCGGCGGAGAGGATCACCGCGCAGGCCACCGGGTTGCGCTTATGCGGCATGGTGGAAGAGCCGCCGCGGCCTGGCGTCGTCGGCTCGGCCAATTCCGCCACTTCATTTTGCATCAGCAGCGACACGTCGCGCGCCAGCTTGCCCAGGGTGCCGCTCAAGCCGGCGTACCAGCCGGCGATTTCCAGCAGCCGATCGCGCTGGCCGTGCCAGGGCGCATCCGCCGCCGTCAGCTGCAGCCGGGCGGCCAACGCGCTGACCAGCTCGCCGCCGCGCTCGCCCAGCGACGCCAGGGTGCCGGCGGCGCCGCCCAACTGCAGCGCCAGCACCCGGCCTGACATTTCTTCCAGCCGCTGCCGATAGCGCAACAGCGCGTCCAGCGTGCCGGCCAGCTTCAGCCCCAGGGTGGTGGGCAAGGCATGCTGCATCCAGGTGCGGCCGATCATCAGGCTGTGCCGATGCGCGGTGATTTGCCGCACCAACGCCGCCGCCAGCCGGTCAAGATCCTGGCGGGTCAACGCCAACGCCTGGCGCAGCTGCAGCATCAGGCCGGTGTCGATCGCGTCCTGGCTGGTGGCGCCCCAATGCACAAACCCCGCGGCGTCGGCGTCGCGCTCCGCCACCACCGCGGTCAGCTGCTTCACCAGCGGGATCGCCAGGTTGCCGGCCTGCGCCGCCGCCTGCGCCAACGCCGCGGCATCGAGCAGATCGCTGCGGCAGCACGCGGCAATCTGGCGCGCGGCGCCGGGGGGGATAATGCCCAGCTCCGCCTGCGCGGCGGCCAGCGCGGCTTCGAAGTCCAGCATGCCCTGCAGCGTGGCGGCGTCGCTAAAACAGCCGCTTACGGCAGAAGATCGCAACAGCGGCGTCAGTAATTCCATAGGTCCTCCGGCGAATGGGCGATTTTTCGATGATGGCGCGCCGCCCAAGGCAGCGTCAACTTCGATAAACGCTACCTTGGGCGATAATCGAAACATTGCCGATATTTTTTCCCCTACATCAGCGGAAACGGCGCGCCGACGTAGTTTTCCGCCAGCATCGTCATGGCGCTGCGCGATTTCACCGTATATTGCAGTTCGGAAAGCTGCAGCCGGTGCTGGAACGGGCTGCTGTCCCGGCGGGTATGCAGCATGTTGGTCATCCACCAGGAGAAATGCTCGGCGCGCCACACCCGCTGCAGCGCCCGATCGCTGTAGTCGTCCAACCGGCGCCAGCTGCGGCGGCGATAGAGGCTCTCCAGCGCCTGGGCCAGCAGGCAAACGTCGGCCATCGCCAGGTTCAGCCCTTTGGCGCCGGTCGGCGGCACGATATGCGCCGCGTCGCCCGCCAGCAGCAAGCGCTTGCAGCGCATCGGCTCGGTGACGAAGCTGCGCATGCCCACCACGTTTTTCTGGAAAATGCGCCCCTGTTTCAACGACCAGCCGTCGTGGTTTTCCAGCCGGGTGGCCAGCTCGTGCCAGATGCGGTCGTCCGACCATTGCTCGACCCGTTCCGCCGGATCGCATTGGAAATACATGCGCTGCACGCCGGTTGAACGGGTGCTGATCAACGCAAAACCGCGCGCGTGGCGGGCATAGATCAGCTCATCGCTGGATGGCGGCGCCTCAACCAGAATGCCGAACCAGCCGAAAGGATAAACCCGGGTATAGTCCTGGCGCAGGCCGCCGGGCATCGCCGCCCGGCTGATGCCGTGAAAGCCGTCGCAGCCGATGACGAAATCGCAGTCGATCCGCTGCGCCGCGCCGTCAATTCGGTAATGCACCTGCGGGCGGTCGCTATCCAACGCCCGCAGCGCTACCTGCTCCACCCCGAAATAAAGCTGCCCCTGAGCCGCCAGGCGGGCGGCGATCAGGTCTTTCAGCACCTCGTGCTGCGCATAGACGGTGATGGCGCGGTCGGTCAGTTCGGTCAGGTCGATGCGGTGCTGCCGGCCGTCAAACGCCAGCCGGATGCCCTGATGCCGGGCGCCCTCGCGCCGCATGCGCTCGCCGAGGCCGGTCTGGTCAAGCAGATCGACGGTGCCCTGTTCCAGCACGCCGGCGCGGATGGTCGACTCCACCGCCTGGCGGCTGCGCGTTTCCAGCACCACCGATTCAATCCCCTGCAGGTGCAGCAGGTGGGACAACATGAGCCCGGCCGGGCCGGCGCCGATAATCGCAACCTGTGTGCGCATTGCCATCTCCTTATAACGCTTTATTGAACGAGCCCGGCAGCGCCGAAGCCCGGGTGGAAAAATGCTTGACCATCAGCGCCAGCGCGGCGACCAGCGCCGGGATCGCCAGCAGGGTGAAAATGGTGCTGAACGACAGCTGCATCTGCATCAGCACCCCGCCGCTCATGGCGCCGAGGATGCCGCCGAAGCGCCCGAGGCCGAGCATCCAGGCGACGCCGGTCGCTCGGCCCTGGGTCGGGTAAAATCCGGCGGCCAGCGCCGGCATGGAGGATTGCGCGCCGTTCATGCAGGTGCCGGCGATAAACACCGTCACCGCCATCAGCAGCGGATGGCTGTAGACGTAGCCGATGGCGCACACGAAGGCGCCGGTCAGCAGATACCCCACCGCCACCACCTTGTGCGGATCCATCCGGTCCATCAGCCAGCCGATAATCAGCACGCCGATGCCGCCGCCCAGCGGGAACAAGGCGGTAATCAGCGATGCCTGGCGAATGGAGGCGCCGGTTTCGCGGATCAGCAGCGGCAGCCAGCTGGTGAGCAGGTAAAAGATCATCAGACCCATAAAATAGGTCAGGCACAGCATCAGCGTGCCCAGCAGATAGCGGCGGGAGAAGATCACGCCCAGCGCCGATCGGGCATTGACCTGGCCGCTTTCAGTGAGCGTGAAGCGCACCGGCTGGCCGAGATTGAGCGGCGCAATGCGCCGCAACACGGCGGCGATGCGCTCGGCCGGGTAGCCGCACACCACCATAAAGCGCGCAGACTCCGGCAGCGCCGCGACCAGCGCCAGCGCCAGCAGCAGCGGCATCACCCCGCCCAGCACCATCACGCTCTGCCAGCCGAAGTGCGGGATCAGCCAGGCGGAAACGAAACCGCCCATCGAGGAGCCCAGCGGAAAACCGCAAAACATCAGATTCACCAGCAGCGCGCGCCGCCGCTGCGGCGCATATTCCGCCATCAGGGTGGCGGCGTTCGGCATCGCCGCGCCCAGCCCGAGACCGGTCAGGAAGCGCAGCAGCGTCAGGGCCGAGAGCGAGGTGGCGAAGGCGGTCAACAGGCTGAAGCCGCCGAACAGCGCCAGCGACAGCACCAGCACCTTTTTGCGGCCGATGCGATCCGCCAGCGGGCCGGCGCTCAACGCCCCCACCGCCAGCCCCACCAGGGCCGCGCTCATCACCGGGCCCAGCGCGGTTTTTTCTATTCCCCAGTCCTGCACCAGCGACGTGGCGATAAAGCCGATGATGGCGGTGTCGAAACCATCCAGCGCGACGGTGAGAAAGCACAGCGCCAAAATCAGCCATTGATAGCGGGAGAACGGGTGGTCGTCGATGAACGACTGAATTTCTACGTTGTGTTGAGACATAGCACGCTTCCTGGGTTGGCACGGCGTGGTGGGAACGGCCGGCGATAGCCCGGCGGGGCCATCGCATATTGTGCGATTATCGGAACATGGTTCGTTAATCGACTGACCCGATCAAAGCATTGCCGCCAAAAAGTTTCAATATTGTTAAATTAATAACCGTGCGATAACCGAACGAAAAAGCGCCGAGATTTGTTAAAGTTATTTTTTATCAGCGCGATAGGAGATTTTGGCGGGGAATTCAGGGTGTATTTTCTGTGAGTCAATTAACACTGCCGATACATTTCCGCATGGCGTCAGGACCGGCCGTTGGCCGGCCCCGCTGCCTTATGCGCCCTTGGCCGCCCCAACGCCCACCGGGCGGGCCTGGCGGTCGTATCCCCACAGTCCCTTGATAAAAACGGCGCCGGCGGTGATCAGCGCCGGAACGGCGAGGATGGCGAAGATTTGCTCAAACCCCCAGCCCAGCGCCAGCATTTGCGCCCCGGCGAAAGCGCTGAGAATGGCGCCGATGCGCCCGACGCCGTGCATCCAGCTGGAGCCGGTGGCGCGCGCCTCGGTGGGATAATAGCGGGCGGACAGCGCATTCATGCCGGTGTTGGCGCCGTTGAGGCAAAAGCCGCAGGCCAGCGCCAGTGCGCCGAGCAGCCAGCCGCTGTGTGCGGCGAGCCCGATGGCCAGCGTCAGGCAGGCCCCAAGCACATAGATCACGCCCAGCGCACGGTGCGGATTGGTGCGGTCCATCAACCAGCCGGCAAACAGCGAGCCGAAAGTGCCGCCCGCCTGATACAGCGCGGTGATCACCGCCGCCTGCGCCACGCTCAGGCCGATGCCCTTGACCAGCGTCGGCAGCCAGCTGCCCAGCAGATACACCAGAAACAGCGCCATAAAATAGCTCAGCCACAGCATCAGGCTGCCGAACAGATATTGACGCGAGACCACAATCTGCACCGCGCCTTTGCCGGGCGCCGCCGCCGGCGGCAAGGTATAGCGGGTGTCGGCGCGGGTGCTGCCCGGCGCCAGCCTCTCGACGATTTTGCCGATGCGCGCGGCGCTGGCGCGCTTGCTGACCAGAAACCTCACCGACTCCGGCAGCCGGGCCAGCAGCAACGGCACGCTCAGCAGAGGCAACACGCCGCCGAGGATCAACAGCGCGTGCCACCCCCACTGCGGAATGATCCACGACGCGGCGAAACCGCCCAGCGCGGCGCCGAAGGTGAAGCCGCAAAACACCACGGTGATGATGAACGAGCGTTTCTTTTCCGGCGCGTATTCCGAGATCAGCGTGCCGACGTTCGGCATCGCCGCCCCCAGCCCCAGGCCGGTCATAAAGCGAAAGAACGCCATCTGCTCGACGTTGTGCGACAGCGCGGTGAACAGCGTCCACAGGCCAAAGAAAAATACGCTGTTGATGATGATCATCCTGCGCCCCAGCCAATCCGCCAGCGGCCCGGCCAACAGCGCGCCGATCGCCAAACCGACCAGCGCGGCGCTGATCACCATGCCCAGTTGGGCGCTGCTCAGGCCCCACCCGCTCTTCAGCTCCGGCGCGATAAACCCCATCAGCGTAATGTCGAAACCGTCCAGCGCGATAACCCAAAAACCCAGCAAAACGATCAGTTTTTGATAGCCGCCCAGCGGGCGATCGTTAATCAGCGAGCGAACGTCAATTTCATTGGCAGCCACAATACGCATTCTCCTCCATAGATTTGAGCGGTCCTGCAAGATGCGCGACTATCATGAGTCATCAGGCGAGTCGGCAACGGGGGTCTACTATAATCGAGTTGCCAATCGAACCCACCGGTACGTTTTATTTCATGGAAAAATAGTGACTCCGGCGGGATAGGTAATATAAAACGCTGCATTAAAGCGCATAGCCGCGGTACGTGACGGGAAAGTTCGTCCATAACCGGCGGAAAATAACGTTTCAGGAGCCCGTAATGACCGAGACTTCTTCACCGGAAAGCGCTGAGGGCCTGCCGGTATCCGCCGTCAGCGGCGATCCTTTCAAAGGCGATCCCAACTTTATGGCCTCGCTGGCGCGCGGGCTGGAGGTGATCCAGGCGTTTACCCCACAGCGGCGCCTGATGTCGATCTCGCAGATCAGCCAAAAGACCGGCATTCCGCGCGCGGCGGTGCGCCGCTGCCTGTATACGCTCAACAAGCTGGGGTTCGTCTACGCGCAGGACGGCAAGAATTTTGAGCTGCGGCCGCGCATTCTGGCGCTGGCGCACGCTTACCTGGGCTCCACGCCGTTGGCCAAAACCACCCAGCCGGTACTGAAGCACATCAGCCAGGTGCTGAACGAGTCCTGCTCCATCGCCACGCTGGACGGCGACAATATCTTGTATATCGCCCGCGCCTCCAGCGAACGCATCATGACCATCGATCTGAACATCGGCAGCCGCCTGCCGGCGTTCGCCACCTCGATGGGCCGCGTGCTGCTGAGCCATTTGCCGCCTGAGAAACGCGAGGATTACCTCCAGCGCCTGACGCTGGTGCGCTATACCCGACACACCGTCGGTTCGATCGAAAAGCTGCGCGAAGAGCTGGGGCGGGTGCGGGCGCAGGGCTACGCCATCAACGATCAGGAGCTGGAAATCGGCCTGCGCTCGATAGCGGTGCCGATCGCCGACGCCAACGGCGGCGTCGCCGCGGCGCTGAACGTCGGCGTGCAGGCGGGACAGGTCCCGGTCAGCGAACTGACCGGGCGCATTCTGCCCATCCTGCGGGAAAGCGCGCAGGAGCTGTCACTGCTGGCTCACTGAGCGGCGCGCGCGGCGGCGAGGTATTTCGCCATCTCCGCCTCCGGCACCATGCCGCCGCCGGTCGCCCATACCAGATGGGTCGCCTGCGCCATGCGTTCTGCGCTCAGCCCGCGTTCGCGCAACCAGGCATGATCGGCCGCCAGCCGCCAGGGGCCCGCCATGCCGGCCAGCGCCGAAGGCTCCAGCCGGATGCCTTCCTGCCGATCCAACAGCCCCAGCAGCGCGAACATCTCGCCGTCGTCGAGAGTGTAAAAGGCGCTGAGCAGGCGCTCCATCGCCCGGCCGACGAAACCGGAGGCGCGGCCGACCGCCAGCCCGTCCGCCGCGGTGTGGTTATCGATGCCGAGATCCTGCACCGCGATGCCGTCATGCAGCCCGCTGTAAACGCCGAGCAGCATGCAGGGCGAGTGCGTCGGCTCGGCGAAGATGCAGTGGACGTGATCGCCGAACGCCAGTTTCAGCCCAAAGGCCACGCCGCCCGGCCCGCCGCCCACGCCGCACGGCAAATAGACGAACAGCGGGTGTTGCGCATCCACCCGAATGCCCTGCAGGTCGAACTGCCGCTTCAGCCGGCCACCGGCCACCGCATAGCCGAGAAACAGGGTTCGCGAGTTTTCATCGTCGATAAAGAAACAGCGCGGATCGTCCGCCGCCTGCCGCCGCCCCTGCTCGACGGCCACGCCATAATCTTCGGCGTATTCCACCACCGTTACGCCGTTGTCGCGCAGCTGTTGCTTTTTCCATTCGCGGGCGTCCGCCGACATGTGCACGCTGACGTCAAAGCCCAGCCGGGCGCTGATGATACCGATCGACAACCCCAGGTTGCCGGTGGAGCCGACGGCGATGCGATACCGGCTGAAAAACTCGCGCAACGGCGCCGAAAACAGCGTGGCGTAGTCGTCGGTCAAGGTCAGCAGCCCGGCCTCCAGCGCCAGCTTTTCCGCGTGCGCCAACACTTCATAAATGCCGCCGCGCGCCTTGATGGAGCCGGAGATCGGCAGGTGGCTGTCCTTCTTCAGCCACAGGCGGCCGCGCAGCGCCAGGCCGTAACGCAGATCCAGCGCCTGTTGCATGGCGGGAATGGCGACCAGCGGCGATTCGATCATCCCATTGGCGGCCCGCGTCTCTGGAAACGCCGCACTCAGGTAAGGGGCGAAACGCGCCAGGCGCCGCTCCGCGTCGGCCACATCCTCCGCGCTCAGCCCGACGTAGGGCAGCCCGGCCTGCAGCGTGGTCGCGCGCGGGTTGAACCAGGTAACGGGCTGCAGCGCCGCCATTTGCTGCAGCAGCGGGTGCCGCGCCACCAGTTGCTGAATCTCGGTTTCTTGCATCGGGTTTCCCTGTCGTGAGTGCCGGTGCGCAATAACATGCCGTTAACGCCGCCGGCTGACAAATGATAAAAACTAAGCTTAACATGCAGCAGATTGATGCAAGCGCCGGCAACCCGTCAGGACAGGCCGCCAAACAGCATGCCGACGCCGGAAGCCACCGCCATCGCCAGCGCGCTCCAGATCAGGATGCGCGCAATGCCGGGCAGCACCGGGGCGCCGCCGGTTTTGGCGGCGACGCCGCCGAGAATGCCCAGCGAAATCAGGGCGGACAGCACGATCGCCGGCCGGGCGTAAAGCGCGGGCGCCAGCAGCGTCACCAGCAGGGGCAGCAACGCGCCGACGGAAAAACTCAGGGCCGAAGCCAGCGCGGCCTGCAGCGGCCGGGCGCGGGTGATGGCGGAAATCCCCAGCTCATCGCGGGCGTGCGCCGCCAGGGCGTCATGCGCCATCAGCTTTTCGGCCACCTGCCTGGCCAGCGCCGGATCCAACCCGCGGTGCACGTAGATCGCCGTCAATTCGCGCGACTCGCCCGGGTAATCGCTGAGCAGCTCCGATTGCTCTTCCGCCAGCGCGGCCTTTTCGGTATCCGCCTGCGAAGACACGGAGACATACTCGCCGGTGGCCATCGACATCGCGCCCGCCACCAACCCGGCGATGCCGGCGATGGTCAGCGCGGCGTGCGTCGCATTGGCCGCCGCCACGCCGAGCAATAAGCTGGCCGTCGAGACAATCCCGTCGTTGGCGCCGAGCACCGCAGCCCGAAGCCAGCCTATGCGCGCCATGCTGTGCCGCTCTTTATGCATCGGTTCCCTTCCCTCGCGGCATGGGCGCCGTTACCCGCGCGCCGCCGCTTCCAGCCCGGCGATGTCGATTTTCACCATCTGCAGCATCGCTTCGGTGACTCGCCTGACTCTGGCGTCGTCGCTATCGTTCATCAGCTCGGTCAACCGCTTGGGGATAATCTGCCAGTACAGCCCCCAGCGGTCGCGCAGCCAGCCGCATTGTTCTATCTTGCCGCCTTCGCTCAGCCCGGCCCACAGCCGATCGATTTCCGCCTGATCGTCGCATTCAACCATCACCGAGAAACTGTGGTTGAACGGCTCCATCTGGCCGGCCTCAAACGCCGCATAGCGCTGATCGCCGAGCGTGAACGACGCCATTTTAACGCTGCCGGACGGGCCGCTCGGCGTATCCGCCAGCAGCACCGAGCGCCAGGTCACCGATGAACCGGGGATCAGAGAGACATACAGGTTCAACGCCCCGTCCATGTCCTTTTCGAACCACAGATGTTGGGTAATTTTGGTCATCGGATCCCCCCGCTATTCGTCGAGTATCGGCGCAAAGCCGCCGAAGATCATCCGCTTCCCGTCGAACGGCATCTGCTCGCCAAAGGCTTTCATGCGCGGATCGTTCATCATCTTTTGGTTAGCGGCGTCGCGCACCGCTTTGGAGGGATACTCTATCCAGCTGAACACCACCACTTCCCCGGCTTCGGCCTTCACCGCGCCGCGAAAGTCGGTGAGTTTGCCGTCGGGCACGTCGTCGCCCCAACACTCCACCACGCGCGTGGCGCCGAACTCCTTGAACAGCGGCGCGGCGGCCGCGGCCAGCTGATGGTACGCCTCCTTATTGGCGGCCGGTACCGCCACGACAAAACCGTCTACATAGCTCATCTTCAGGTTCCTCTTGTCCGAGAAAGACCGTCGGTCAGGCGCCGGCGAGATGCCGATGCCCCTTACCATTTTAGACGTCGTGGCCGAGGCGCGCCGGGGGGGATTAGATGTCGCTGTAAATCAAGGGGAAGGATTCCGGCGTGGCGACCTGGTTGCGGCCGGCGTTTTTCGCCTTGTACACCGCCAGGTCCGCCATCTTCAGCAGGCCGTCGAGATTTTGCCCGGCACCGCCGAGGCAGGTGACCATGCCGATGCTGACGGTGATCTGCAGCGGATTGCCGGCCGGCATGACGATCGCCTGCGCTTCGGTTTGCCGCCGCAGGCGCTCGGCCAGCTGCATTGCCTGCTGCTGCTGGCCGAGCGCGGCGACAATCGCAAACTCTTCGCCGCCCATGCGGCCGAACAGGTCGCCGTCGCGCAGGTTGCCGGCAATCGCCTGGGTAAAAGCCATCAACGCCGCATCGCCGCCGGCGTGGCCGAAGCGATCGTTAATCGATTTGAAATAGTCGATGTCCAGCATCATCACGCAGATCAGCTCGCCCTTCTGGGCCACCAACCGCGCCCCGCGCTGCATAAAGGCATTGCGGGTCAGCACGTGGGTCAGCGCGTCGTGGTTGGCCACGTGCTCCAGCGTGCTCAACAGCGTATTGCGGGCAAAGTTCATGCTGGCGACGGCGATCGGCCCCAGCGCCAGCAGCGCCACGCCCAGGCGCATCGACACCGTATTCTGCAGCACGTTCATATCGAGATTGGTGGAGATCAGCCCCAGATCGATCGCCAGGTGGCACCACAGCACATAGCCCAGCACGGCGATCATGGTGCTGAACAGCGAGAACGACATCGCCAGCCACAGCAGCACCGGCATCGGAAAGATCACCGCGCCGGGGCCGCCGACCAACAGGCTGCAGACGCAGGCCAGCAGCAACAGCGCCAGCACCGCGAGCTTTCTGCCGAGGTCCCGCCACTGGCACCGGCGGCGCGCCAAGCTGCGCAAACAGGTTTGCCAGTCGGCGGGAAAGGCCAGGATAAACGGCATCAGCGTGACGTAGTTGGTGAACTCCGATGAAAACCACAGCGCCAGCGCGGTAAAATACGGCCGGTCGAACAACAGCCGCGAAACGCCGGCGCCCGCCAGACCGGTGACGGCCGCGCTGACCAGGCAGATGCCGAACAGATACATGCTGGAAGAACCGCGTTGCAGCATGCGGGTTGGCGGCTGCAGCCGCATAAACAGCAGGTAGCCCAGCACCACCCCCGCCAGGTTGGCGCCGTTGAGCAGCGCGGCCCGGCCGAAGGGGCTGCCGGTCAGCAGATCCGCCGCAAGATAACCGAGCGCCGCCATGCCCCAACCGTAGCGATTGGCCAGTTTGGGATTACGGGCAAGCACCGCCAGCAACACCGCGTTTGCCGGCCAGAAGACCGCCAGAAAACCGGTCGGTCGGCTCAGGATGCCCAGCATGCAGGCGGCGAACACCAGCAGGAAGACGATGAACGCCTGCCAAAATTTGGACGTGTCGGGCAACGGAGTGGTTCGCATCTCGGATCCAGAGGCTTTCGCTAGCATAAGGTGACATCCCGCTTGCGCCACAACGTTATGGACTCGCGTCATGGCAGCCGGCGCCGAGGATAAAGTGAGCGGCCAGCCCGGCTATTATTGCCAGTTTTACAGGTCCGATCACCTGTTTCTTGATCGAAAAAAAACCATAGGCGTATCAATGTGTTGAAATTCCCGGCCGCCGGCGCCGGGCATCGCTCATTTTCCCATTAATCATTAATTACATAACGCCGCATAACGTAACCCTCTTTCCTTCGCGCCGGGCGGCGAAAAACAGATAATGATTATCACTTCCCCATTGACGAGACAAACGATGAAATCCCCCGTGAGCCGCCTGGTGTGCGCGTTGGCGCTGGCGTTGCCGTTGAGCGGCTTCGCCACCGCCTACCCCCTGACCGTTACCGATATGGACGGCCGCAAGGTCACCCTCAGCCATGAGCCGCAACACGTCATCCTGCAGGACGGCCGCGACATCCTGACGCTGGCGTTGCTGGATCGCGAAGATCCGTTCCGCCGGGTGGTCGCCTGGAACAACATGCCGAAGAAACAGGATACCGCCACCTGGACGCTGCTGAAGAGCACCTGGCCGCAGGCGGCGGGCATTTTGGATATGGGGTTTAACGATCAGGGCCAGGTCGATTTGGAAAGCGTGATCGCCAAGCGGCCGGATCTGATGATCGCCCAGCTGCGGGCCAAAGCGGCGCTGGAACAGTCCGGCGTCCTGACGTCGCTGAAAGGGCTGCATATTCCGGTGGTGTTCGTCGATTACGAACTGAACCCGGCCAAAAACACCGCCCCCAGCATAGATTTGCTGGGCCGGGTGTTGAATCAGGAGACGCGCGCCAGGGAGTATACCGACTTCTATCGGCAGAAATATCGGGCTATCCGGCAGCAGGTGGCGGCGATCAAGATCAAGCCGACGGTATTTATCGAGCCGATCGCCGGCAACAGCGACAACTGCTGCTTT
The DNA here is from genome assembly GCF_900187015.1 of Serratia ficaria. NCBI lineage: Bacteria > Pseudomonadati > Pseudomonadota > Gammaproteobacteria > Enterobacterales > Yersiniaceae > Serratia > Serratia ficaria. The sequence continues at coordinate 2,709,660 of NZ_LT906479.1, forward strand.
ACCCACTCGCACAACGGCTGGGGCGGTTTGGTCGAATCGGTGGGGGCCACCAATATCGGCTCCAGCCTGCTGCCGGGCGGCGCCGGGTTTGTTTCGCTGGAAAAAATCATCGCCATGAAGCCGGACGTCTACCTGATGACCGGCTCGGTGCGCCCGAACGCCAACGTGATCCCGTTTGGTTACAACGTTTCCGCGCCAGCGGTCGCCGACGCCTTCGACAAGCTGACCCGGCGCACCGGCGTCGCCAACCTGGCGCCGGTGGAGGATCATCGGGCATATGGCGTTTACCACCACTTCTACAACCACCCGTACAACATCATCGGCATGGAAATCCTGGCCAAGGACATCTATCCGCAGCAGTTCGGCCAGCTCGATCCCACCGCCGATTACCATCGGCTGATCCGGAAGTTTACCCGCATTCCGGACCAGCCGGTGATCCTGTCGCATTAACCCGGCGATGGCTGGCCGGGCTTATGCCCGGTACACCCGCGCCTCGAAAGGCCGCAGCCGCTGCGGCTCGCCGCCCTGCGGATAGTTGCCCAACCGCGGCCGCCAGCGCGCCAATGCCAGCCGATGCGGATCGACCTGCAGCTCCTGCGCGCTGAGGTTGCACAGCACCAGCCACCGTTGGTCGTTCAGGCTGCGGGTGTAGGCGTAGATATGCGGGTGCTCGGCCAGCTGCAGCTGATAGCGGCCATACACCAGCGCCGGCGTGGCCTTGCGCAGCCGGATCAGCGCCCGGTAGAAGTTGAACACCGAGTCGGCTTCGTCAAGCTGGCGCGCCGCGTTGATTGTCCGGTAATTCGGGTTGACGGCAAACCAGGGCTGCGCGCGGCTGAAACCGGCGTGCGGTCCGTCGCTCCACTGCATCGGCGTGCGCGCGTTATCGCGCCCGCTGCGGCTGAGAAACGCCAGGATCTGCGCCTCGTCCATGCCCCGCTCACGCAGCTGCGCCGCACGATTGCGCGCCGCCACGTCGTCGAAGTCGTTCAGACCGGCGAAGCGGGTGTTGGTCATGCCCAGCTCCTGCCCCTGATAGATAAAAGGGGTGCCCTGCATCAGAAAATACAGCGCGGCGATGGCGGTGGCGCTTTCCCGCCAGTAGCGCCCGTCGTCGCCCCATGCGGATACCACGCGCGGAATGTCATGGTTTTCGACGTACAGCGCGTTCCAGCCCTTGCCCTCCAGCAGCGTTTGCCAGCGGGTGAAGATGTGTTTCAGCCCCATCACGTCCAGCCCGGCGCCCGGCGAACGTCGGTGCCCGGTTTCCCACAGCTTGACGTGTTCGAACTGGAAAATCATGTTCAGCCGGCCGTGCCGTTCGCCCACCCAGTCCTCGCCCTGCTCCGCCGAGGCGCCGTTCATCTCGCCGACCGTCATGATGTCGTAGCGGTTAAACACCTGTCGGCACATGTCATCGACGTAATCCAGCAGGCCCGGGTAGTTGAGGTGGCGCTCGAACGACGGCACATGGCGCAATCCCTGCGGGTTGGGCAGGTCGCTCAGGCCCGGCTGTTTTTTCATATGGCAGATGGCGTCGATGCGAAAGCCGTCGATGCCCTTGTCCAGCCACCAGCGCATCATGTCGTACAGCGCCGCGCGCACCTCGGGGTTTTCCCAGTTGAGATCCGGCTGGCGTTCGGAGAACAGGTGCAGGAAATACTGCTCGCTGCCGGGGTGGTATTTCCAGGCCGAGCCGTTGAAGATGCTTTCCCAGTTGTTGGGTTCGGCGCCGTTTTTGCCGTCGCGCCAGATATACCAGTCGCGTTTGGCGCTGGATTTCGACGATCGGGATTCGATAAACCACGGATGTTCGTCCGAGGTGTGATTCACCACCAGATCCAGGATCAACCGCATGCCGCGGGCGTGCGTCTCGGCCAGCAGGCGGTCAAAATCCGCCATGCTGCCGAACTCCGTCATGATCGCCTGGTAGTCGCTGATGTCGTAGCCGTTATCGTCATTGGGCGATCGGTACATCGGGCAGATCCAAAGCACGTCGACGCCCAGCCGCTGCAGATAATCCAGCCGGTCGGCAATGCCGTTCAGATCGCCGATGCCATCGCCGTTGGAGTCCATAAAGCTGCGCGGGTAGATCTGATAGACCACCGCCTCTTTCCACCATCGCGCCGTTTCGCCGCTCATCGTGCGCTTGCCTCCGTTAATGCGTCTGTGACGATGCCAGAATGCGCGGGAAAGCCCGCCCCTGACGATCGAACAGGTAGCAGCAATCCACCGGCAGGCGCACCCCCAGCGGATCGCCGGCCCGAATGACCGAACGCTCCGGCTGCCGCACCACCCAGGGTTCGCCGGCGTTGCCGTTGTCCAGATACAGATAGGTTTCGTTGCCCATATGCTCGACGAACATCACCTCCCCCTGATATTCGCACTGCCCGGGATCGCCGCCGCGGATATGCTCCGGGCGAATGCCGACGTTGACGCTCTGGCCTTCGGCCGCCGCCGGGGTGGCGATCGGCAGCAGCAACGCCTTGCCGTTGTCCAACTCCACCACGCTTTGCCGCTCGCCGGCGCGGCGCAGAATGGCCGGGATCAGGTTCATCTTCGGCGAGCCGATAAACTGGGCGACGAATTCGTTGGCCGGCCGATCGTACAGCTCCAGCGGCGTGCCCACCTGTTCGATATGCCCTTTGTTGAGCACCACGATGCGGTCGGCCAGCGTCATCGCCTCTACCTGATCGTGGGTGACGTAAACGATGGTCGATCCCAGCCGCTGGTGCAGCGCCGCCACCTCCATGCGCATCTGCACCCGCAGCGACGCATCGAGGTTGGACAGCGGCTCGTCGAACAGAAACAGCTTGGGTTCGCGCACGATGGCGCGGCCAATCGCCACCCGCTGCCGCTGGCCGCCGGACAAATCTTTCGGCCGACGCGTCAGCAGCGGCTCCAGCTGCAGCGCCCGCGCGCATTCACGCACCCGCCGATCGATATCCGCCTTTGCATGGCCCGCCAGCTCCAGGGCAAACGCCATGTTCTGATAAACGCTCATGTGCGGGTACAGCGCATAGGATTGGAACACCATGCCGATGCCGCGTTCCGCCGGGGTATCGTCATTGACGTAGTTGCCGTCGATATACATGCCGCCGCCGCTGATTTCCTCCAGCCCGGCGATCATCCGCAGCAGCGTCGACTTGCCGCAGCCGGAAGGCCCGACGATCACCACGAACTCGCCGCTGTTGATCTGCAGATCCAGCGACCTTATCACCTCGGCATGAGCGCCGTAGCGTTTTTGCAGTTTTTCCAGCGTTAATTGCGCCATATCCCCTCCGAATTGACGATGATTCATCCCAGGCGGGGCGCAAGACGCCCCGCCGCGCGGCTTATTTCAGATAGTCGAGCCACGGGCTCTGGCGCGAAATCATCACGTCGACCAGCTCCGGAATAGCGCGGCATTTATCGTTGACCGAATCCACCAGCAGCGCCTGGATCACCAGATCGCGCGAGCCCTCCAGCACCGCGTCGGCGGTCAGATCGTGAATGGCGATCTGGTTGCTCAGCAGCCCGCCGATGCCGGCCGGCATATCGACCCTGATGCCGTGCACGCCCCGCTTGTCGACGGTCGCCGGCACCTCGACGGCGATGAATTCCGGCAGCTGCTTGATAAAGCCGCGGTTCGGAATATTGACCGCCGACTCTTCATAGCCGGAATCGCCGAGGATCCCTTCCATGATCGGCACCACCCGCTCCTTCAGCTTCAGTTCGATCTTCGGCTGCACCTGCCCCAGGTAGTTGCGGTAGAAGGTGTAGAAATCGAGGATGCCGCGATGGTCGCTGACTTCGCTGGCCCAGCGGATGTATTCGCCGAAGTGGCTGTCGCCGGTGATTGGCAGGTGATGGAACTTCTCCAGGATCTCTTTGAACAGCGTGCGGTCCGCCCAGGGATAGGCGCTATCCTTGCCGCCCAGCGCATCGCGCTCGGTGCTGCCTTCGGTCTCCAGCAGTTTGCCGTGGTTGCGGGTGTAGGCCAGGATGTCGCTGTAGCCAGGCAAACGGGAGAAATAGTCCGGCGCTTTGGCGCGCACGTCGCCGTAGGCGTCCTTGCCGCTGTCTTTGTAACGCGCTTCAAGCAGCACGCTGAAGTGGTTAAGGCCGCCCGCGCGCAGGTTCAGATTCTCGAACGACGTGCCGAGCATTTCCGGCAGATAGCGTTCCAGCGAGGCGATTTCGTGGCACATGCCGACAAAGTTCAGCTGTGGGAAGCGGCGATGCACGGTGGTGCAGATGCGGCTCATCGGGTTGGAATAGTTGAACACCCAGGCATCCGGGCAAATGTCGGCCACGTCGGCGCAGATGTCGAGGATCGGCGGGATGATGCGCAGCGAGTGGAACAGGCCGCCGGGGCCGCCGTTCTCGCCATAGACCTGCTGAATGCCGTACTGCTGCGGGATCTGCCAGTCGAGGTCCCACAGCGCGAAACGGTCGCCCACTTCGATGGAAATGATGACGAATTCCGCGCCGCGCAGCGCGGTTGGCCGATCGGTGGTGGCGCTGACGGTAAACGGCAGATCCTCCGCCGCCAGGAATTCACGGGCGGTTTTTTCGGTTACCGCCAGCGCGGCCGGGTTGATGTCGTGCAACACGATTTCGCTGCCGTACAGCGTCTTGCTCTGGAAGATGTCGCCCAGCGTGCCGTAACCGAACTGCGCGCTGCCCGCCCCCACTAAAACGATTTTTGTAGCCATTGCCTGTCTCCTGCTTGTGGTTAATCGAAAATCAGCCTTTAACGGCGCCATGGGTTAATCCGCTGACGATGCGCCGCTGGAAAATCAGCACCAGCGCAATGATCGGCAGCGTGACGATCACCGAGGCCGCCATGATGGTGCCCCAGGGAAGTTCAAACTGAGAGGCGCCCTGCAGCATGCCGATCGCCACCGGCACGGTGCGTTTGCCGCTGGAAATGACGAACGTCAGGGCGAACATGAATTCATTCCAGGCGCCGATAAACGCCAGCAGCCCGGTGGTCACCAGCGACGGCCCCATGATCGGCGCGAAGATGCGGCTGATGATGGTCCAGGTGCCGGCGCCGTCGACGATCGCCGCCTCTTCCAGCTCGACCGGGATCGACTTCATAAAGGTGGTCAGCACCCAGGCGGTGAACGGCAGCGAAAAGGTGGTGTAAGACAGCACCAGCGCGCCGAGCGAGTCATACAGCCCCATAAAGCGCACCAGTTCGAACATCCCCGACAGCACCGCCACCTGCGGGAACATCGATACGCACAGGATGGTGAACAGCAGGTATTTGCGGCCGCGAAAGCCGATGCGCGCCAGGGCGAAAGCCGCGGTGATCGACACCAGCAGGCACAGCCCGACCGTCAGCGTGGCGACCGCTATCGAATTAAGCAGGCTGCGGGCGATGCCGTTGTCCATCAGCGCCGTAACGTAGTTGCCCCAATGCAGGCCGCTGGGCAGATAGGCCACCTGGAACAGGTCCTGCCCCGAACGCAGCGAGGTGATCAGCGCGTAGTAGAACGGGAACAGGCAGATGACGCCGGCCAGCGCGGCGCCGGCGAAAATCAGCGACCGCTGGCCGAATTTTTGCTGCCGTCGGTTCAGTTTCATGATCTCTTCTCCTTGTCGTTCAGGCGGCCCAGCATCAGGAAACAGGCGGCGATGCCGGCCACCATCATGAACACCAGCACCGAGGCGGCGGAGCCGGAGCCCATTTCCTGATAGCTCACCAGGCGATCGCGGGCATAGCCGGACACCGAGACCGTGGCCTCGCTGTTGGAGGTCAGCACGTAAATCAGGTCGAACACCCGCAACGCGTCCATCACCCGGAAAATCAACGCGACGATCATCGCCGGCATGATCAGCGGCAGCGTGATGCGGCGGAAACGCTGCCAGGCGTTGGCGCCATCCACCCGTGCCGCTTCATACAGGTCGCCGGGGATCAATTGCAGCGCGGCCAGCAGCATCAGCGCCATAAAGGGCGTGGTTTTCCAGACGTCGGCGATCACCACCGCCCACATCGACAGCCCGGGCTCCGCCACCCAGGCCAGCGGCGCGCTGATGATGCCGGTTTTCAGCAGCAAATCGTTCACCACGCCGTACTGATCGTGGAACATCCAGCCCCACATCTTGGCGGACACGATGGTCGGTATCGCCCAGGGCACCAGAATGGCGGTGCGCACCAGCCCCTGGCCGCGAAACTTCTGGTTCATCAGCAGCGCCAGCAGCATGCCGAACACCAGCTCCAGCGAGACCGACATCAGGCTGAAGCGCAGCGTGTTGCCGACCGCCAGCCACCACAGCGGATCGGCCAATACGCCGTAACGCCGGCCACCGTCGGCCAGATCCAGATAATTGGCCAGGCCGACGAAGCGGTAGTCGTCCGGCGCATCGAGCATGGCGTCGGTAAAGCTGTAGAACAGCGTGCGCAGCAGCGGCCAGCCCGCCGCCGCCGCCAGCAACAGCATCGCCGGCGCCACCAGCAGCCAGGCGATGCGGCTGCGGCGCTGCCGGTGATTGAGCTTGCCGCGCTTCGCCGAGCGCGCCGCGTCCTGGCTCGGCGTCGCCGCCAGGGATAGGGACTGCGTTTCTTGCTTCATGCATCGGACTCCGAACCGTTAATGGGGGATTGTCACTGCCTTCAGCGCCATCCTCTGGCCTTGATGCGTTCTAAACGCTGCTGGAGATCCGCCACCGCAGTGACGCCGTCACTGTCGCCGCGCAGCACGTTGTAGGTGGCGTTGTAGATAGCCTTGGAGACCTGCGCGTATTGCCGCTTGGTCTGGGTGGCCGGACGCGGCATCGCCTGCGTGAAAATGCCCTTGAAGTCCGCCAGATACGGCGCCTGCGCCAGCACCTGCGGATCGTCGTACAGCGCGACGCGCGACGGCGCCCAGCCCATCAGCGCCAGCGCCTTTTTTTGCGATTCGGCGTCGCTGACGATCTTCAGCAGCGCGATCGCCGCCTGCGGATTTTTGGTGTAGGCGCTGATGGCCCACTGCCAGCCGCCCAGCGCGCTGACCGAGGCGCCGTCGGCCCCTTTAGGCAGCGGCATCACGCCCACCTTGCCTTTGATCGCGCTGCTGTTGTCCTGCGCCAGCACGTAGGCGTAAGGCCAGTTGCGCATAAACAGCGCATCGCCATTCTGGAACAACGCGCGCGACTCCTCCTCCATGTAGCCCAGCGCGCCGCGCGGGGCTATCTTGCCGATCCAGCCGGCGGCCATGTCCAGCGCCCGGGCCGCCTGCGGGTTGTTAACGGTGACGTTGCCGGCGGCGTCGATAAAGCCGCCGCCGTTCTGCGAGGCCACCCACTCCAGCGCGTTGCAGGTCAGCCCTTCATAAGACTTGCCCTGAAATACCAGCCCCCAAAAATTTTTGCGGCCCGCCTGGCGCTCCTGCTGCTGAATGCGGGTGGCGATGCGGGTCAGATCGGCCCAGGTGACCGGCGGCCGTTCGCCGTACTTTTCCAGCAGGTCCTTGCGGTAATAGAGCGCGCCGGTATCCAGGTAGGCCGGCACCGCCTTGACGCGGCCATTGACCACGTTGTTTTGCCAGGCGGCGGGGAAAAAGTCCTGGCGAATGTCGCCAACCCGGTCGGTCAAATCCAGCAGGTGCTTGTTCAGCACGCCGATCCACACGGTATCGGCCTGAAACAGATCGATGGCGCCGGCATCCTTGGCCGCGAACAGCTGCTGGAACAGCGACAGCTTTTCGTCCGAGGCGCGCGGCAGATCGATAAACTCCAGGGTATGCCCGGTCTGGGCCTCGAAGCGCTGCTTGACGTCGTTGCAGAACTGGCGCCCTTCCTTGCTGGGCGCGCACTCCATGCGCAGCGTATCGGCCAGCGCCTGGCCGGACGTCAGCGCCAGCGCGGCGGCAACCAGATTCGGGATGATTCTTCTCATGGCTTCCTCTCAGGTGGCGGCGGGCAGCGCCGGCATAGGAGCAAGCTATCGAAGCGGGGTCATTGGCGGAAATTGTTTTTCACCGCTACGATATAGAAACTTTCTATATCACCAGCGGAAAATATGATCGTGGACAAAATTCTGCGGCAGTTTATCGAAGTGGCAATGTTCAAAAATGTGAGTCATGCGGCAAACAAGCTGTGCCTGAGCCAGCCGACGCTGACCCACAACATGAAAAAGCTGGAAGAGACGCTGGGGGTGCAGCTGCTGGAACGCACGTCGACCGGGGTAAACACCACCGAGTACGGCGATCTGCTGCTGGAGCAGGCGCAGATGATGCAGCGCATTTACGACAACACGCTGCTCAAGCTGGCGTTCATCAAGGCGCGCCAGGAACAGAGCCTGCGCATGGGCACCGGCCACGCCTGGTGGTACATGTTCGTGCGCGACAGCTTCAACGCTTACCGCAGGCTGCACCCGACGGTGAATATTCATATCGATCTGGGCAACCATCTGCGGTTGATGGACCTGCTGCTGGGGGGCGACATCGATCTGTTTATCGGCCACGAGATCCAGGGGCTTAACCCCAAGGCGGGCATCAGCTTCCTGCCGCTGTTCGGCACCACCGACAGCATGTTCGTACGCCGCGGGCATCCGCTGCTCGACCAGGTGGTGACGCCGGATGCGCTGCTGGACTATCCCTGCGTGGAGCTGACGCCGGATGAGACCCGCTATCAGCACATGGTGGAAGACATGCAGCCGAAACGGCTGGCGCGCAATCGCCTGCACCTGGCGGAACGGGTGATCTGTTCCACCAACTCGATGATGTCGGCGGTGGATATGGTCAACGATTCCGACGCGGTGATGCTGGCCTACCCCAGCTGCATGGCGGGGTATTTTGCCGATTACGGCATCGTGCCGCTGCAAATGAACCAGGAAAGCCCGCGCTGCACCGTCGGCATCTACCTGATGCGTGAAAAGGCGGATGCGCCCCATGTGGTGCAAATGCAGGAATTAATGCGCCAGCACCTGGAGCAGATCCGCCCGCTGTTGCGCTAGATAACCGTATCGACCCGCCCGCGCGCGCCGCTAAAATTTGATTGGCAAATAATATTATTAACCAATCAAATAATTCAAACCTACCGAATTCCGCTGTGTAAAGCGTCATTATTTATTTGTGGTTTTTTTATTCGTTGTCTATAAATTATTTTACCGAATATATGGTGGATAGAAATAATCCTATGAGCGAAAATAATCATGAACCGCAATTTGATTCATTGGCGCCCCTGTATGAGGACATGGCCAACTGGCCATTTCGCAAGGAAATAGAAATACCTGCGGTATTAACGCGGCTGGGTGACCTTTGCGGATTGCGCATTTTGGATTTCGGCTGCGGTTCCGGCCATTACTCGCGATTGCTGAAGGCAAAAGGCGCTGAACGGGTGGTCGGTTATGACGTCGCCGGCGGCATGCTGCATTACGCTCTCGAGCGTGAAGCGCAGGAGCGGCGAGGCATCGAATACGCCAGCGATCTCCGCGGGTTCGAGTCGCAGTTTGATCTGGTGCTCGGCGTCTATGTCTTGCCCTATGCGGCAACGCGCGAGCAGCTGAGCGCCATGGTTCGCAGCATGGTCGCCTTGCTGCGCCCGGGGGGCCGCCTGCTCACGCTGCCGCTGAACCCGGCCTACGCGCCGCAGGCCGACTACTATGCGCCCTATGGCTTCCGGCTGACCACCGCGACGCCGCATCAGGAAGGCAGCGAAGTTCACCTGCACCTGCCGGTTGGCGATCGGCATGTCGATATCACCGCCTGGTACTGGTCGCGTGAGACCCTGACGCGCACCCTGCAACAATCCGGGCTGTCCGAGATCCAATGGCATGCGCCCCACCCGCCAAACCCGGCGAGCGCCTCGCCATCGCTGGATGCCTATCTTCAGCGACCGCACACCATGTTGGTGGACAGTTATTATCATGGAAGCCATTAGCGTTTAATAGACTCACCCATAATGCAATTCCATTATATCTAAATATTTATATTTGATCGATTTTATCGCCTATACCCCAGGGGATGTTGTTATCGCAATAATCACGGGGGATAAATGGAAATAACGATTGAAGTATTCTCATCGCTTAATCAGCTATCTGAATCCGAATATTGCCAATTTCACCATCATCGTAATGGGACTTTGTTTTATGACTGGCGTTTTCTCATTGCCGCGGAGCAATCGCCTTTATTAACAGTCAGAAAGACTTTTTACCTGACTGCCCGCAGCCATGGCCAGTTGATGGCGGTGCTGCCGGTGTACCTGCAGGATTTGAGCGTGGTCGATCCGTTCCAGATATTGGCGGAAAACGCCGGCCTGCACAATCGCGGCGCGGACTACGGGCTTTTCAGCCACATCATGCATTGCTTCGACAGCACCATCCCCAGCCGCCAGGCTTCGCTGGCGTTGCACGACGCGCTGTTCAGCCGCCTGCGCGAATTGGCCGTTGCGCAGGGCGCCAGCTATTTTGGCCTGCTGAACGTGCAGGACCCCTTTCTGCTGCAGCACGCCGGCGCGCTGGGGCTAAACGTCAACTTCATGCTGGACCGCTGGTACGCCGAGCTGACCGAGTACCGCGATTTTGACCACTTTATCGAGAAATTGCCCTACGACGGGCGCAATGAAATGCGGCGACAGCTGCGCAAATTCGACGCCGGCAAGGCGACGCTGTCGATGCTGGCGCCGCCTTTCGATCGGCGGCTGGAGCAGCTCGCCGAACTCTGCCAGCAAACCACCGCGCGCCATGGAACGCCCCATTATTTTCCCTCGGCCCCGCTGGCCCGCTTTAGCCGCCTGTGCGGCGACCTGATCCGGCTGAATCTTATCGAGCTGGAGGGCGAGCTGGTTGCCGGCATGGTGTGCTTCCAGCAGCAGGATACGCTGCATCTGTGGTCCGCCGGCATGCGTTACGATCGCATTGATTTCAGCCCCTATACGCTCGCCTTCGCCAACGCGTATCGCTACGCGTTTGACCGGGGATTGGCGCGGCTCGAGGCCGGCCGGCTCAACGCCAAGATCAAAACCCGTTTGGGGCTGCAGCCCGAGCGTTTGTATACCGTGACCAGCGAACGGCTCGATGCCCCGGCTTTCCGCCTTTAACCCTGCCTTACAGGAGCTGTGTATGACAGATAACACCTGTTGCGCCGATGATCATCGGCGTTTTGTTCACCAGCTGTCGGGCCGCGTGCGCTCACGCTACCACGCGGAATATGCCGGATGGCTGCGACAATCCGCCTGGAACCAGCGCGACTTTGGCCGAGCGCCGGAAATGATCGTGCGCGCCCAGTCCGCTGAAGACGTTGCGGAAACCCTGCGTTTCGCCGGCCGGCACCGGCACGCCGTCAGCGTGCGCGCCGGCGGGCACAGCTACGGCGGCTGTTTCCTGCGCAGCAACGGCATTCTCTTGGATATTTCCGCGTTGAATGAGCTTGAGGTCGATCCCGAGGCCGCCCGCGTGCGCATCGGGCCGGGCGTCACCGCCCGTGAGCTGAGCGCTGCCCTGATGCCCCATGGGCTGGCCTTTCCCACCGGCCACGGCGGCAACGTGGCGCTCAGCGGATTTCTGCTGGGCGGCGGCATGGGGATCAACTCCGCCGCCTGGGGCGGCATGAGCGTTTTCAACATTGAAGCGCTGGACCTGATCACCGCCGACGGGCAGCTGCGTCGCGTCAGTCGCCATGAGGAGCCGGACCTGTTTTGGGCGGCGCGCGGCGCCGGTCCCGCCGCGTTTTTTGTGGTGGTGAGCTTTTACCTCAAATGCCATCCGCTGCCGCGGGCCATCGCCAACCATCTTTACCAACTGCCGTACGGCCAACTGGGCCCGCTGCTGGAAGCGATCGACGGGCGCGCCTGGGACGCTCGCCTGCAGATAATGGTGGCGCTCACGCCGCCGCAGCCCGGCCAGCCGCACAATATCATCTTGAACACCCTCGCCTTCACCGACAGCGAGGAGGAAAGCGCCGCTCTCCAGCGGGAATTTATTCAGCAGCTGCCCCGCAGCGCCGTCACGCCGCTGCTTGAAAATCCGCACGGCGGCTTTGAGGAGATTTTTCAACAGGGAGAAGGCATGCTGATAAACCGCCGTTTTCGCAGCGATAACATCATCACCAACGCCATACATCAGGTTAAAGGGGTGCTGGATGAATTATTGCCGCAGCAGCCCTCGCCAAACGGCATCACGCTGCTGGTGTGGCGCGGTGAGCAGCATTTCCCCGATGCGGCCTATTCCGTCACCGGGCGATTCTTCGTGTCGACCTATCTGCAATGGAACGACGCCGGCAGCGATGAACAGCATCGCCGCTGGCTGCACAAACTCTATGATCAACTGCAGCCGCTTTCCTGCGGCTGCTATATCAACGAGTTCGATCTCGAGGCGCGTTCCGGCCAGATCCAGCGCTGTTTCGCACCCGAGAACTGGCAGCGCCTCGGCCAACTGCGCCTGGACCATGATCCGCAGGGGGTGTTCGCCGACGTTCGGCTGCTGCAGCGCGAGTCATAACGGCGCCGCGTTCGGTGCGGGATTATTTCTCACCGCTCAACGCGATCAGCGCCTGATACAGCGGCCGGGCGTTGCCCGGCCCCACCACCAGCTGATACTCGGTGGTGCGCTGCGGTGTTTCCACCTCCAGCACCGCCTTGATGCCGCCCACCCGCGCCATTTCCTGGCGATCCAGTCGCCCGCCGTCGCGCAGCTCCGCCCTGACGCGGCTGGCGCAGTAGCGCAGCCGCGTCAGGTTGTCCGCGCCGCCGAACGCCGCCAGCACCCTTGCCGCCTGCCGTTGCTCTTCCATCTTGTCGCCTCCTGAAAACCGGTTAATACGCCGCTGCAGCATAGGGCCGCGCAATCCCGTTGTGAAATTGATTTCAACGCGCCGGATATAGACCCGGTCTATACCGCACGCCGCGGCGGTGCCGCCGCCTTTCAGCGCATATACTTAACGGAGTTATCACACCGGAGGAGAGTGAAATGAAAGCGATGATCCCCGTGCTGTTGACGTTGCTGCTTTCCGGCTGTATCGGCGGCAGAGGCGGGCCGCAAGACGTGCCGCCGCCGCCGCCGACCAACGATCCGCATACCTGCACCAATTCCGCCGCCAGCGCCAACAGCGACTGTTCGCAATCGGTGGTGCCGTCGATGCACTAGAGAAACACATCGGGCCGCAGAGTGCGGCCCGATGGCGTGCTGAAGATTACGAAGACTGTTCCTCTTCATTGGCCAGGCTTTTCGCCTGCTGCTTCATAAACACCACTTCCTGCGGGCTGGACATGCTGACGCGTTCTGCGCGCAGCAGTTTGAGGATATTGAACAGCAGCTCGCTCTTGGTGGCGCCGACCATGCGCGGACTGGGGACGTAGCCGGTCACGCTGAGGATAATGCCTTCCGGCCCCAGCTGGCTGAAGCGCACGTAAGGCGCCGGCGCGTCCAGAATGGCCTCGTAGTCGTTGTAGGCGCTCAGCAGAATATTGCGCACCTGCTCCGGATCGATGTCGGTCGGGAACGTCAGCGCAATGGTGACCACGCCCTGGGCATTGCCCATGGTGGCGTTGCGCACGTTCTGCGAGATCAGCTGCGAATTCGGCACGATCATGGTCGAACGGTCGCTGAGCTGGATTTCGGTGGCGCGCACGTTGATGCGGCGCACATCGCCCTCCACGCCGCCGATGCCGATCATATCCCCTACCTTCACCGGCCGTTCGGTCAGCAGGATCAGGCCGGAAATGAAGTTTTTCACAATCTCCTGCAGGCCGAAACCGATACCCACCGACAGGGCGCTGACGATCCACGCCAGGTTATTCCACTGAATGCCCAGCGCCGCCAGCGTGATCAGGATCAGCAGCACATAGCCGACGTTGCTGAACAGCGTGACCAGCGAGGCGCGGATGCCGACGTCCGAAATGGTTTTCGGCAGCAGCTCATTGCTCAGCCAACGCTGGGTCACCCGCAGGATATAGATGCCGATCGCCAGGCAAATCAACGCGTTGATCAGGTTGCCTGGCACGATGTTCAGCTTTTCCAGCCCTTCGCCGGTCAGGATGGCGGCGATCTTTTCCAGCAGCGTATTCGGCGTGGTGGTGCCGAAGGAGCCGTTGAACAGCGAGACGATGGTCAGCAGCAGCAACGTACATTTGGCCACCGCGGTGGTGATGATCGACATCTGTTCCAGATGGCGATCTTTAAAGTTGAACGATTTCTTCAGCGTTTTGCCGCTGGTGGTCTGCGACGAGAAGATGGCGGCGCACAGGTCGGTGGCGAACAGCACGGTAAAATAGAAGGTCATCAGAACCAGAACGATCCAGATCACCTGATAAGTCAGGAAGCGGGCGAAGGCGATGTAACCGACCAGCAGCGAAAGCAGAATGATCAGCGAACACGCCAGCGTGGCCATATGCACCAGGCCGCTGAGGGTGGAACGCTTTTCGATATGTTCGCCCTGCTGCTCCAGCCGGCGGCGGATGCGCTGGGCGCGCAGCGGGATCGCCAGCAACACCATGCCGATAAGCCCGGCCACCAACCCGTTGCCGAAAATGGTGGTGCTCAGGCTGGCGCTCACCACGTTGTTGATCAGCTCGATGGTGCCGAACGCCAACGCCAGCGCGGCCAGCAGCGGCGAGAAGTAGCGCAGGCCGGTGGCCACCGCGTCATCCAGCGACGCCAGGCGCCATGAAGGTCGGTTGAGCGACAGCGCCGCGCGGCCCAGGCCGGCGATCAACGCGCAAAAAATCGCCAGTTTGCCAAAGCCTTCGGAAAAGTCCTGCAGCATCACCGGCAACGGCTGCACGCGGGTGAAGATCTGATTCAGCAGATTCAACGAGATGCCGGTGGTGATCACGGTGAGCGCCACGGTGGCGATGGCCATAAAGCTGCGGCGCAGGCGGCCGTCCGGCAGAAAACGAATGCTGACCCAGGCCAAAAAACGCTCGGAGTAGTAGCGGCCCCAGGACCAGATGATCACCGCCAGCGCCAGCAAGGCGAGCGTGCCGTAGCGCCACTCCTCCTGCCAGCTGGCGTCCCAGGCGCCTTTCATCTCGGCGTTGAACTGGGCCAAACGCTGCGCGTCTTCATCCGAGGGATGCGCGATCGGCGACCAGAACTTGGCGCCCAGAATGCTGCCGGTATTCAACGCCAGCTGGGTTTTGAACGCCACCCGGCGCAGATCGCCAATTTGCTGCCCCAGATCGAGCGCGCCGGTGTGGATCGCCTGCGCGCGCTTCACCGCGTCGTCCAACTGTTTTTTACTGTTGTTGAGCGCGTTGCGCTGCTGCACCACCGCCGGTGTTTCAGGCTGAGCGCCGGCGGCCGGCGGCGGCCCCAACACGTCGAGCTGCGCCTGCAGCTTTTCCTGCGCCGGCTGCAGATCGGTCGCCAGCTTGTCCAACCCGGCGGCGAGATCGTCGGTGGCCAGCCGCAGTTTGCTGAGCTGGTTATCGGTGCTGGCTTTGGACACCTGCTGCTTGATGCTGTCCAGCTGCTTTTGGGCGTTTTTCAGCTGGGTGGCGCTGTCTATCGGCGCGCTCTCGGCGGCGGCGGCATCATCCTGCTCCGCGGCGAAGGCCAGCGGCGCCGCCTGCAGGCCGAACAACAGGAACAGGCAAAAAAAGAGTTGACGGGGCTTTAACATAAATTCAGTGCTCAGCATTAACCTGAAAGCCAGGCGAACAGGCGGGAGCGAAGTCCCGCAACTTAATCATAAACGGCAATTATAATAGCTGCTTAATGTAAGCCGAAATACCGGAATTATTCCCATTCCGCGCCGCGGCCCGCCGGCCGAAACGGCGCTGCAGGCTAGCCCTATGATATCCTGATGGTTTTGATCTGGCGCAGGCTGAAAAAGCCGCCTATACTCAGCTCACCTATTAATCAAAATTATAAAAGGAGGATTACTATGCCGATGTGTGAATTGTTTATTTACTCACACTTCTACAGTAATTGCCGCCGCTCAAGCGTTACCGGTATCGTGCTGCGATAACCCAGCTTGAGCGAAGCTTACTAAAATCTGAGTTCCTTCCCTCCGGCTTACCGGGTTGTCGTCAGCGATGTTTGACGATAGGCATGACTATGCCGTTAATCTTGAGTAAGCAATGAGCACATTACTTTCTGCACAATCCGTCGGTTACGACAACGCGTTCGGCCCCCTGCTGAGCGAGGTTTCCTTCAGCCTGAAAAAAGGCGATCGCATCGGCTTAATCGGCCACAACGGCTGCGGCAAAAGCACCCTGTTGAAAATCCTCAGCGGCGACCTGCCCGCCGGCGCCGGCAGCGTGACGTCGTCACAGAAATGTCTGATGGCCCTGGTGGAACAGCGGCTGCCGGAAGCGCTGCGCGCCAGCACCCTGCTGGATACGGTGCTGGCGCGCCTGCCGCACAGCCAGCATCTGAGCGAACGCTGGCGCTGCGAGGCGCTGTTGACCCGCCTGGGGTTCGCCCCCGAGAGCTGGCCGCTGACCGCCGGCACGCTCAGCGGCGGCCAGCATACCCGGCTGCTGCTGGCGCGCGCGCTGATTGGCCAACCGGACCTGCTGCTGCTCGACGAACCCAGCAACCATCTGGACCTGCCCACGCTGCTGTGGCTGGAACAATTTCTGCAGACCTGGGGCGGCAGCTTTGTGCTGGTGTCCCACGACCGCTATTTGCTGGATCAGGTCACCAACTGCACCTGGATCCTGCGCGACGGCACCCTGCAGTTCTTCCGTTTGCCCTGTTCCGCCGCGCGCCAGGCGCTTGAGGAGCGGGATGCGGCGGACGCGCATCGCCGCCAGGCCGAGCAAAAGGAGATCGACCGGGTGGAGAACAGCGCCCGGCGGCTGGCGATTTGGGGCCGGGTGTACGACAACGAAGATCTGGCGCGCAAGGCCAAGCAAATGGAAAAGCGCGTCGACCGGCTGAAAGAAGCTCAGACCGAGCTGACCGCCGGCAGCCAGTGGCGGCTGCGGCTGCAGGGCGAGGCGCTGGACGCCGATCGCCTGCTGGCGCTGCCGCAGCTGGAGGTTCGCCCGGCGGCGGATGCGCCGGCGCTGTTTCGCCTGGAGCCGCTGCAGGTGAAGAGCGGCGATCGCATCGCCGTCGTCGGCCGCAACGGCTGCGGCAAATCCTCGCTGTTGCGGCAGCTGTGGCGCGAGTCTCTGCGGCAGGATCCGCAGCGGGTGACCTTCCACCCGCGGGTGCGGATCGGCTATTACGATCAGAGCCTGCGGCAGCTGCGCGACGGGGATACGCTGAGCGAAGCGCTGACGCCGTTTGCGCCGCTGACCGAAGAACAGCGGAAAATGGCGCTGATCGGCGCCGGCTTCCCCTACCTTCGCCATCAGCAGCCGGTGCGTTCGCTGAGCGGCGGCGAACGTTCGCGGCTGTTGTTCGTCGGCCTGACGTTAGCCAATTACTCGCTGCTGTTGCTGGACGAACCCACCAACCACCTGGATATGGCGGGCAAAGAACAGCTGGCGGAAACGCTGCGGCGGTTTCCCGGCGCGGTGATGCTGGTGACCCACGATCGGATGCTGATCGAGCAGAGCTGCAACCGCTTTTGGCTGATCGACCGGCAACGGTTGACGGAATGGCACGATCTGGCGCCGGTTTATGCCCGCCTCGGCGGTGATGGCGATGGCGACGGCCAAAGCGCGCTGAACCGCCCGGCCGCCGCGCCGCAGGATGATGACGAGGACGCGCTGCTTGCCGCCCTGTTGTCGTTGGAAAGCAAGCTGCAGGAGGATCTGGCGCGCAAGCCCCGGCATCAGAAACCCGAGCTGCAGGCGCGCTGGCGACGCGAGATTGCGGCGATTAGCGCCCGGCTGAATCTGGGCTAACCTTTCACAGGCCGCCCTGCGGCGGCCGTTTTCAGCTTTCGGAGGTGAGATGAATATTCTGCTCCAGGCCGCATCCCGTGCGCAGCAGCCGCTGCTGGCCGCCATGCTGCCCGACTATCTTGGCGAGCTCGGCGCCGACATCGACTACCCCCATCTGCCGCTCTACTGGCGGGAAGCCGGGCGCTACCCCTATCTGATTTTCAACGAACGCCAACCGGTGGGATTTGCCCTGGTCAGAATGCGGGATCCTGAGGTGCGGGAAATGGCCGAATTCTACGTCACTCGGCCATGGCGAAAATACGGCGTCGGCCAAAGCGCCGCCCGGGCGCTGTTCGCCCTGCACCCCGGCCGCTGGCAGCTGTCGGTGTTGGCGGATAACCCGGGCGCGCTGGCCTTTTGGCTGTCGCTGATGCCGCCCGACGCCTACCGCGCCTGGATTGATACGCCCGGCGAGCGGCCGCACTGGCGACTGGCGTTTACCTCCGCGGGCTGATGCAAACGCCGGGCTTAGGTGATTTATTTTTTTACTTTCGCGGAGAGTTGCCAGACAAAGGCGACCAGCAGCATGCTGCCGGAAAATGTCAGCGTTAAACTGGTGAGGAATTCGGATTTTCCGGTGGTGTAAAAGTAAATTTCATTAACGCCCACGGCAATCATCAAAATGGCGTAGAGCAACCCCAGAATTAATATCATCATTATCGTTATACTCCGTTTCTCAGGCGGCGTTCAGCGCGCCGTTAAATCCTCCCCATAAAAAATAAAACCATTATGGGGAGGATGCATCCAGGCGGATCTTTAGCGTTCATCAATCATCCCATTTGGTGCTCATATAGGCCGCCAACAGGCCCAGAGAGCTGATTATTGCCAGGAATCCTACAAAAACCGTCATATTTCCCATTATCTCGTCCTCAGTTAACCGTTATCGATAAAAACCTCTTTAATTAAAAAGCGGGGTTGGTCGGTGTCCATTGCGTTCTACGTCCTCCTGGTGATAAATAACATCCCCGCCCGGGCCGGCGCGGGGTGATGGTTAAATGCCCAATGCGTACTGGGCGATTTTGAAATAAATAATCAATCGGCGCTCATATAGCCGGCAACCGAAGATTCATCGAGAACTTCAGCATTGGCCAGCGCCGCAGAGGAATGATTTTTAAGTGATTGAGTCATTGTCAGTCCCTATTTCTGTTTGAACTTCAACAGCGAATCGCATAGGGGCGCAACCAAAGAGGGAGTGCAGACGGCCTATCTCCGCGTCCAGGTTTTAGCACTATACAACGTATCTGAAGTGTTACTCAGAAGTTACTTTGGGCTGAACCTTAATTCGATAAAGCCTGTCTTAACCTTGGGCATCTCTCGATGTCGTCAGATCAGTAACCTGTGTTTGTATAGGAGCCTCGCCAAACGAGATACTGCATATAAACTACCGGCGCAGTATAGGCGGTGTTTTCGCCGGCGGGAAGAAAATAACCTCCGCCGTTGATGGAGTATTTAGGAAACTGTTATTAATGGAATAAATCATAAAGAAGGCCGATATTATTCGGCCTTCTTTATTTTTTGAATCGGCGTGGCGTTGGCTTTGTAATACACCGGCGTAAAACCGGTTGCCACAAAAAAGCCGGGCCTCCGCCCGGCCACCTCAGCGGCACACCTTGTCGCGCCGCGGCTTTTTCGGCGCCAGCAGGTAATCCACCACGCTTTCATCCACGCAGCGATCGATCCCGTTCAGCACCAGCGTGTGTCCGTCCCGTTCGCGGGTGATCAGCGGGCTTTTGAACCTGGCGGCCATCGCCTGCGCGTTGCGGTATGGCGTGGCCGGATCGTAACGCTGGCCGACAAACAGCAGCGGCGGCAGCGACGGCGACGCTACCGCCGCATGCGGCCGATCCTTGCCGCGGTACGGCCACAGGTCACACATTTCCAGCGGATACTCGTGCAGCGGCAGATAATGGCTGAACAGCGCGGCGGTGTTGACCTCCTGACGCTGCCGCCGCAGCCGCTGCGGATCGGCGCCCGGGTCGGCGACATCGGCGCAGGTAATGACGTTCAGGGCGTCATCGGCGTCCGGCGAGTAGCTTTCGTCAATCAGATCGGCGACCTGCCGGCCGGCGATGCCGGCGTTGATTTGCCGCACCAGGGTAGCCAGTTCATGCCAACGCTCCGGCCATGGCAGCAGCGAGCGGGTTGCGGTAATGACGTCATCGGCGGAAATCTCGTAGCCGTCCTGCGTCACGAACGGGCGTTCGTGCAGTTGGCGCAGCATCGCATGGTAGCTTTGCAGCGCCTGATTGGCGTCGGCGGACAACGGGCAGCTGCCGGTTTTGCCGCAGTAGGCCGCAAAGCGCTGGAAGCTCTGCTGGTAAGCCCGTTCCTGATTCACCCGCTGGGCAAAGTCGTCTTCGGCCAGGTCCACCACGCCATCCAGCACCAGCGCGCGGGTTTTCTTCGGGTAGCGCTCGGCGTACAGCGCCGCCACCTTGGTGCCGTAGGAATAGGCCACCGCGGTCAACCCCGGTTCGCCCAGCGCGCGCCGGATAACGTTCAGGTCGTTGACCGCCTCATCGGTGCCGATATGCTGCAGCGCCTCGGCGCCGGTTTGCCTGATGCAGGCGGCGATCATTTCCCGCACCTGGCTTTCCGCGCCGGCCAGGTCATTGTCATCCGGCGACGGCGTTTCGTCGTTTTCGCCGCGCTGGCAGGCGATCTTCGGCGTCGACTGCCCCACGCCGCGCGGATCGTAGCCGATGATGTCGTAGGATTTTCTCAGGCGGGCGACGCTGGCGTCGGCGGCCAGCTGCGGATTGATGCCCGGCAGCCCCGGCCCGCCGGCGATCACCACCAGGCTGCCCTTTTTCGGCCCGGTGGCCGGCAGCAGCGTCAGCGCCAGACGCACGGTTTCGCTCCGGTCCGACAACGCCTGGCCGGCGCTTTCCGGGTAGATCAGCGGCGCGTCGACGTAGCCGCAGCGCAAGCCGGGCGGCGGCGTATCTTCGAACCAGCGCTGAAATCCGCTGTTCAGGCAAGATTGCCAGCGGATGCTGCTTTCCGGCGCGGCGGCGCGGACCGGCAGTTTGGCATGGGCGGGCAGATTGGCGGCGGCGGCAAGCAACACCAGAATACGCAGTACTGACATGGGGAGTCCTTTCAACTCGGCGAATCTGTTCAGGGTAAATAGCCCCGGTTAAACAGCTGACCAATAGACCATAAAAAACCTGCCGGGTGAAGGCGCGCGGTGGCTATCCCGCGCTCGGATTGCTCCCATAAGGCGCGATTATCCGTCACGCGGCCATTTCCTCTGCTAGGCTTAAGGTTCGTTTATCCAACAAGGAACAGGAGAGTCATATGTTTGGAAAAGCTGAAGACAAAGCCAACGAAGCGGCCGGCGCGGTAGAAGAAGCGTTTGGCAAAGCCACCGACTCGCAGGAGCATCAGGTTCGCGGCGCGGCGCGCAAATACGCCTCGCAGGCCAGCTATGCCGCCCGAGATGCGGCCGACAGCGTAAGAACCCAGGTGGAATCAAATCCGCTGGCCGGCGTGGCCATTGCCGCGGCGGTGGGCATCGTGTTCGGCTTCCTGCTGGGCCGTAAATAGACCTTTTACGCCAGCCAGACAAGGGGCCCGTTACGGGCCCTTTTTATTTCCCGCCTATCGCAGCCATCGGTTAATAAACCCCCCGCCATCAACTACGATTACTTTGTGACCACCGCCGAGGCGGCGCGGTCCGGCAGATAACCCATTGAGGATTATCATCAATATTCATGCTGTTTAAGCCGCACGCCCTTCTCGCGGCTAAGAAAGGTTGATTATGGCACGCACTACCCCTATCGAACGCTACCGCAACATCGGCATCTCCGCGCATATCGACGCCGGCAAGACCACCACCACCGAGCGCGTCCTGTTTTACACCGGGGTCAGTCACAAGCTGGGCGAAGTTCACGACGGCGCGGCGACCATGGACTGGATGGCGCAGGAGCAGGAGCGCGGCATCACCATTACCTCGGCGGCCACCACCTGCTTCTGGAACGGCATGCAGCATAATTACCCGCAGCATCGCATCAACATCATCGACACCCCGGGGCACGTCGACTTCACCATTGAGGTGGAGCGTTCGATGCGCGTGCTGGACGGCGCGGTGATGGTCTATGACTCGGTCGGCGGCGTACAGCCGCAGTCGGAAACCGTCTGGCGCCAGGCCAACAAGTACAAAGTGCCGCGGCTGGCGTTCGTCAACAAGATGGACCGCGTCGGCGCCGATTTCTTCCGGGTGCGCAAAATGATGATCGAGCGCCTGAAGGCCAATCCGGTGCCGATCGTCATCCCGATCGGCGCCGAAGACCATTTCACCGGCGTGGTCGATCTGGTGCGGATGAAGGCCATCCTGTGGGACGAGGCTTCGCAGGGCATGAGCTTCAGCTTTGAGGAGATCCCGGCCGAGCTGCGCGAATCGGCTCAGGAATGGCGCGAGAACATGATCGAGGCCGCCGCCGAAGCCTCGGAAGAGCTGACGGAGAAATATCTCAATCAGGTGCCGCTGAGCGAGGAAGAGATCGTCCACGGCCTGCGGGTGCGCACCGTGGCCGGCGAAATCCAGCCGATGCTGTGCGGCTCGGCGTTCCGCAACAAGGGCGTGCAGCGCATGCTCGATGCGGTGATCGAGCTGATGCCTTCGCCGCTCGACGTGCCGCCGATGGAGGGCCACGGCGAACACGATGAGATAGTCACCCGCAAAGCCGACGACAATGAAAAATTCTCGGCGCTGGCGTTCAAACTGATGACCGACCCGTTCGTCGGCCAGTTGACCTTCGTGCGGGTTTATTCCGGGGTGCTGGCGAAAGGCGACAGCGTTTACAACCCGATCAAGGGCAAGAAAGAGCGCATCGGCCGCATCGTGCAGATGCACGCCAACGACCGCAAGGACGTGGATGAGCTGCACGCCGGCGATATCGCCGCCTGCGTCGGGCTGAAGGACGTCACCACCGGCGACACCCTGTGCGATCCCGACGCCATCGTCACGCTGGAGAAAATGACGTTTCCCGAGCCGGTGATCGCCCAGGCGATCGAGCCGAAAACCAAGAGCGACCAGGAAAAAATGGGCATCGCGCTGCAGCGCCTGTCTTCGGAAGATCCTTCGTTCCGGGTGCGCACCGACGAAGAGTCCGGCCAGACCCTCATTTACGGCATGGGCGAACTGCATCTGGAAATCATCGTCGACCGCATGCGGCGCGAATTCGGCGTGGAAACCGCCACCGGCAAGCCGCAGGTCTCCTATCGGGAAACCCTCCGCAAGCGGGTGACCGACGTCGAGGGCAAGTTCGTGCGCCAGTCCGGCGGCAAGGGTCAGTACGGCCACGTGGTGCTCACCGTCGAACCGAATGAGCCGGGTAAAGGCTTCGAATTTTTCGACGAGATCAAGGGCGGCGTGATCCCGGGCGAGTTCATCCCGGCGGTGAAAAAAGGCGTGCTGGAAGCGCTGAACAACGGCGTGCTGGCGGGTTATCAGGTGGTGGACGTCAAGGTGCATCTGACCTTCGGCTCCTACCACGACGTCGACTCCTCGGAGCAGGCATTCCGCATGGCGGCGATCTTCGGCTTTAAAGAAGCCTGCCGCCTGGCGGACCCGGCGCTCCTCGAACCTGTCATGTCGGTCGAGGTGGAAACGCCGGAGGACTACGCCGGCAACGTGATGGGCGATTTATCCTCCCGCCGCGGGCTGGTGCAGGGCATGGAGGATATCCCGGGCGGCGGCGGCAAGATGATCCACGCCAAGGTGCCGCTGTCCGAGATGTTCGGTTACTCGACCACCCTGCGCTCGATGTCGCAGGGGCGCGCCACCTACAGCATGGAGTTCAGCCACTACGCCGAAGCGCCGCGCAACGTGGCCGAAGAGATTATCCATCACCGCCAGCGTTAACCCCATCCGCCCGCCGCAGTGCCGGCGGGCGTTATTCCCCTTCCTCCACCGGCTGCGGTTTGATGCGCATGGCATACACCACCCCGACAATCAAACAGGCGATGCCGCATAGCGTCAACAACGGCGGCCAAGCCTGGCGCAAGATGAAGGTATAGGCCAGCCCCGCCAGAATTTCGAACACGATCAGCGGCCCCACCAGCACCGTCGGCAAACGCTGGCTGGCTTCGTTCCAACACAGCGCGCCCAGCCAGGAGCAGAATACGCCAATGATCAGCATCAGCAGGATAAACACTTCCGGCCGCGGCCCGAACGGCAATGCGAACGCAGGCTGGGTAATGGCCAGTTGGCCGCATACCAGCAGATAGCCCAACAGCGCCAGCGGCAAGGTCACTACCCCCTGCGCCGTGGCCCAGGTGGCGGGCCGCTGCGTCGGGTTCTCCCGCAGCCAGCGGGCGTTGCGCAGCGGGAACCAGGTCCAGCAAGCCACCGCCAACAGCGCCAGCCCCAGGCCGCTGAGATAACGCCAACCGTCGAGGGGCGCCTCGTTGCCCCGCAGCTCGGCGACGTTAACGCAGGCCAGGCCGCAGCCGATCAATACCAGCGCCGGCGCCAGCTTGCGCCAGGCCAGGCGCCCGTCGTGCCGGCCATAAAACAGATTGGCGGTAATGGAAATCACCACCGGCAAGGTGCCGATGATCATGGTGGAAACCGGCGCGCCGGTGCGCTGAATGGCGCTGGCCAGGCACAGGTAATACAGCAGGTTGCCGATGGCGGTCAGCTTGAGCGCCTCCAGCCAGTCTTTGCGCAGCAGCCGCCGCAAACGGCGACGATCGAGCCAGGCCAACGGCAAGGCGATCAGCCCGAAGGCCAGATAACGCCCGGTGGACTGCAGCGCAGCGGGATAATCCGGCACCAACAGCGGGCCGACGAAGATCAACCCCCACATCAGCCCGGCCATCAGGGCAAACAACACGCCAATAAACATCACCACTCCCACGCTAAGCCGGCATTCCCCGGGCAATCATCATGGGAGCAGCGTAACGGAACCCAGGGGGAAATTATTGTAGCAGGTTGCTGTTTTAACCCAATTTAACCTGTTTTTGAAAACGCACCGGCGTGACGCCGTAACGGTTAGCGAAGGCGCGCGTCAGGTGCGCCTGGTCGGTCAACCCCGCCGCCGCCGCCACCTGAGCGGCGGGCAGGCCGCGCTCCAACAGCCGCTTGGCCTGCGACAGGCGGATAGCCATCAGCATCTGATGCGGCGAAACGTGGTATTCGGCCTTGAATTTACGCAGAAAATGGTACGGGCTGAGCGATACCAGCGCAGCCAGTTGGTTGAGCGTAATGGCTTCGGAGAAATTATCGCGCAGATACTGTTTAACAATCTCAAAGCGGTGCGCCGCTTCGGCCTTTTCCCCGTGCGCCACGCGAATGTGCGGGCGCAACAGCCCGACCGCCTCCAGCAACAGGCCGTCGATGGCCAGCGGGTCATGTTCCCGCCACAGCCCGGCGAGAATGGCGGACAACCGCTGCGCCGCCAGCGGATCCTCGCGCACCGCGTCGGTGAACCACTGCCCCCGTTCACCGGAAAGCTGTTCCAGCGCCTCGGGCGCCAGATAGAGCATGCGGTAGCGCCAGCCTCCGGGGGTCTCCGCTTCGCCGGTGTGCAGTTCGTCGGGGTTCATCAGCACCAGGGAACCCGGTGCCGCCAGATGCTGCGCGCCGCGGTAGCGAAAACGCTCCGCCCCGGCGTTCACGGTGCCGATGGCGAAGGCGTCGTGGGTGTGCGGTTCGAAGGCGTAGCGTTCGATATGCGCCTGATAAAGTTCTACACCCGGTAAGTGGGGCAAATGCCGAAACTGCGCGCAGTCCTTTTCAAACGGAAACTGTTCTGGAACACCCTGCACCGCATCACCTTTGTCACATGGCCTCATCGGCCCCCAGCATAGCCAAAATTTGCGCGATTGAGTAGCGGCGCGGGCGCTTTCGTGCGCCGCGCCTAGACGATCGGTCTAATTCCGCGTAGGGTAATTGTTCCCTGTCCGGTTCAGGTCGGCGTCATCGCGAATAACCGCCGCCTGATCCCCCGTAAGCAAGAGGCAACCATGTATCCGGATACTCAACTGTATATTGATGGCCAATGGCGCGATGCGCTGGCCGGCAAAACCATCCCGGTCACCGACCCCGCGACCGATGAAACCCTCGGCCAGGTGGCGCACGCCGCCGCCGCCGACCTCGATCTGGCGCTGGCCGCCACCGAACGCGGCTTCAAGATCTGGCGCGACACCTCCGCCTATCAGCGCGCGATCCTGATGCGCAAGGCCGCCGCCTTGCTGCGCGAGCGCGCAGACGCCATCGCCACCACCATGAGCCAGGAACAGGGCAAACCCGTCGCGCAGGCCAGGGTCGAGATCCTCAACTCCGCCGACGTCATCGACTGGTTCGCCGGCGAGGCCAGCCGCACCTACGGCCAAATCATCCCCTCGCGCGCCCGCGACGTTCAGCAGCAAACCCTGAAACTGCCGGTGGGCCCGGTGGCCGCCTTCACGCCGTGGAACTTCCCGATCAACCAGATCGTGCGCAAACTTTCCGCCGCGCTGGCCGCCGGCTGCTCGATCATCGTCAAGGGCCCGGAAGAAACCCCGGCCTCCCCGGCCGCGCTGATCAAAGCCTTCGCCGACGCCGGCGTTCCGGCCGGCGTGATTGCGCTGGTGTACGGCACCCCGGCGGAAATTTCAGAGTATTTGATCCCGCATCCGACCATCCGCAAGATCTCCTTCACCGGCTCGACCCGGGTGGGCAAACATCTGGCGGCGCTGGCCGGTCAGCATATGAAAAAGGCCACCATGGAGCTGGGCGGGCACGCCCCGGTGCTGATTTTTGACGACGCAGACCTCGACGCGGCCGCCAAAGAGCTGGCGCTGGCCAAGTTCCGCAACGCCGGCCAGGTGTGCATCGCCCCAACCCGCTTCCTGATCCAGCAAGGGGTCTATGAGGCCTTTGTGGAGAAGTTCACCGCTGCGGTGCGCGAAATCAAGCTCGGCAACGGGCAGGAAGACGGCGTCACCATGGGCCCGATGGTATTGGGCCGCAGCGTCGACGCCATCGAGGCCTTCGTGCAGGACGCGATTGCCCAAGGAGCGAAAGCCTGCACCGGCGGCAAGCGCGTGGCGGGCAAAGGCAACTTCTTCGAGCCGACGGTGCTGCGCGACGTACCGCTGAGCGCCCGCGCGATGTCGGAAGAGCCGTTCGGCCCGGTCGCCCTGCTGCGGCCGTTCGCCAGCTATGACGACGCCATCGCCGAAGCCAATCGCCTGCCGTACGGCCTGGCGGCCTATGCCTACAGCCGCAGCGTCGCCACCGTCAACGCCCTGGGCCGCGACGTGGAAAGCGGCATGCTGAGCATCAACCACATCGGCTTCGGCCTGCCGGAGACGCCGTTCGGCGGTGTGAAAGACTCCGGCCACGGCACCGAAGGCGGCAGCGAGGCGATCGAATCCTACCTGGAAACCCGCTTCGTGACCGTCGCCGGGCGCTGATGCCCCGGATGAAACAGCCAAGCCCCGCAGTGCGGGGCTTTTTTATTTAACCCGCCGGCTCGAACAGCAGGCGGGCTATCTGAGCGTCAAGTGGCATCGCGCTCTCCCGACAAAAACGGCACAATCAGCGCGTTAAACGCCTCATGGCACTCTTCGGTAATAAAGTGGCCGCAGTCGGCCACCGTCTCGCCGCGCAGGTTACGCGCATTGTCCCGCAGGGTGGCGAAAGGCGCTTCGCCGGTGGCGTGCTCCGCGCCGATGGTCATCACCGGCATGTCGAGCGGGGACGCGGCGCGTTGCCGATTCTGCCGAATGGTTTCCGGAATGGCGCGATAATAATCAAACCCCGCGCGCAGGCTGCCGGGCGCCGAATAGGCGGCGATGTAGGTCTCCGCCGCCACCCGATCGCGGCGGTGCGACCAGCGGTTGAAGATGTAGCTCAGATACTGGCGTTCTCGGCCATGGGTCAGGGTTTCCGGCAGGTCCGCCAGCTGGTTGAACATGAAGTGCCACAGGAAGATGTTTTCCTCCGGCGCGACAAAGATTGGCGGCGCCGGCGCCAATCCGGGGATCACCGCTTCGGTCAGCGCCAGCCGCTCCACGGCCTGCGGGAAATCGCTCGCCATGGCGTAGCCGATCCACATGCCGATATCGTGCCCGACCAGTTGGTAACGCGAGTGCCCCAGCTGCGCCATCGCCGCGTGCAGCGTCGCCGCCACGCTGCCGGTGTCGTAACCGCTCAGGGGTTTGTCCGAGTCGCCGATGCCCGGCGGATCGACCGCTATCGCCCGAAAGCCGGCCAAGGCCAGCGCGCGCATCACATGGCGCCAGGTATACCAGGTCTGCGGCCAGCCGGGGATCAGCAGCACCGGCGCGCCTTCGCCGAGGATCGCGCAGTGTATGCGCTGGCCATTGACCTTCAGATAGGCGTGCTCCGGCTCAGGTCCATACGGCATGGACCCGTTTTCGTGCTGTTTCATGGATATTCTCCGTGTTGAGGGGCGGCTTAGCGGATGCCAAGCAACGCGTTGATTTGCCGTTGGTTAACCGGCGCGCCGGCGAAGTCGTCGAACACTTTGTCGGTGACGTGAATGATGCGATCGCGAATAAATGCCGCGCCTTCGCGCGCGCCATCCTGCGGGTGCTTCAGGCAGCACTCCCACTCCAGCGTCGCCCAGCCCGCGTAACCATACTGCGTCAGCTTCGAAAAAATCGCCCTGAAATCCACCTGGCCGTCGCCGAGCGAACGGAAACGGCCGGCGCGATCGGCCCATGACTGATACCCGCCATAAATGCCCTGCCGCCCGCTCGGGTTGAACTCGGCGTCCTTGACGTGGAACATGCGGATAACGTCTTTATAGATATCGATAAAATCCAGGTAGTTAAGCTGTTGCAGCACCAGGTGGCTCGGATCGAACAGCATCTGGCAGCGCGGATGGGCACCCACCCGCCGATGGAACATTTCGAAGGTCACGCCGTCGTGCAAATCTTCGCTGGGGTGGATTTCATAGCACAGGTTCACCCCCTGCTCCTCGCAGGCGTCGAGCACCGGCAGCCAGCGCTTGGCAAGTTCATCGAACGCGGTGTCGATCAGCCCCGCCGGGCGTTGCGGGAACGGGAACAAATACGGCCAGGCCAGCGAACCGGAGAAGGTGCCCATTTCACTCAGGCCGAGCCGGGCGGAAGCGCGCGCCGCCAGCAGCAGCCGTTCGCGCGCCCATTCGCCGCGCGCCTGCGGGTCGCCATGCAGCTGCGCAGGGGCGAAGCTGTCGCACAGCGCATCGTAGGCCGGGTGCACCGCCATCAGCTGGCCGAAAATATGCGTGGTCAACTCGCTGACCACCAAACCCCGCTCCGCCAGCATGCCGCGCAGATCGTCGCAGTAGGTTTGGCTTTCCGCCGCGGTGGCCAAGTCAAACAGCCGCCGATCCCAGGCCGGGATTTGCAGGGCTTTAAAACCGGTGGCGGCGGCCCATTGGGCAATGGCCGGCAGGCTGTTGAACGGCGCGGCGTCATCGCTAAATTGGGCGAGATGCAGGCTTGGACCTTTGAGGGTTTTCATCCTAGACTCCTATTGGTTGTCGATTGACAAACAATAGGACCGAATCTGCGCGGCGGCAAGCGGAATTTACAAATTGATCGGTTTAGGCAATGCTATGCCGCTGAATGAAAGGCAAATTGGAGCACGCTGATGGCAGGCAGACCACGCGAGTTCGATCGCGAACAGGCGTTAGTGAAAGCGCGGGATTTATTCTGGCGCCAGGGCTATGAAGGCACCTCGATG
Source organism: Serratia ficaria (assembly GCF_900187015.1). Taxonomy (NCBI): domain Bacteria; kingdom Pseudomonadati; phylum Pseudomonadota; class Gammaproteobacteria; order Enterobacterales; family Yersiniaceae; genus Serratia; species Serratia ficaria. Next base: position 2,739,106 of record NZ_LT906479.1, read on the forward strand.
TCGGATCTGGTGGCCGAGCTGGGCATCGCCTCGGCCCGCATTTACAAGGCATTCGGTTCCAAGGAGCAGCTGTTTCGCGAGGCCGTCGCCAGCTATGAAAGCCACGAGGGCGGCTTCGCCGATCGGGCGTTTAGCGAAGAAACCGGCGTGCGGGCGGCGCTCGAACGCCTGCTGAACGACGCCGTACAGCTCTACAGTCGGCCGGATCTGCCGCGGGGGTGCATGGTGGTGTCCTCCGCCGCCAGCGTCAGCGCGGAAAACGACGGGCTGAAAGACTGGCTGGCGACGCATCGCCGCCAGCGCACCCAGGACATTATCGAGCGGCTGCGGCTGGCGGTGCAAAACGGCGAGCTGCCGCCCGCCACCGATGCCGAGGGCCTGGGCGATTACTTCGCGGCGTTTCTGCACGGGCTATCGGTGCAAGCGCGTGACGGCGTCACGAAAGAGCGCCTGACGGCGGCGGTGCAGACGGCGCTGAAGGCGTTGGCCTAGCCCTCGGGCAGTTCGGCGCCCAGCGCGTTTAAATCGAACAGCATCGTCGTGCCCTGTTTGTCATCCTGTGGGCCTGCACTCTATCCTGAGCGCGCGCGGTGCTGAAATACCCCTTGGTTGCAGGTTATGACTCGGCGTTCTGAGCCGCCGCTTCGCGCCGCAGCCACAGCTGCAGATCCCGCCCCTCCTGCGACAGTTCGCTGTCCTGGCGCGCGCACAGGTAATAGTCGCGCCCGTCGTCGACGGCCAGGTCGAACAGTTTGATCAGCTCACCGCCGTGGAGATAAGGCGCGATCAGCGGTTCACGCATCAGCGCACAGCCCAATCCCGCCTGCACCGCCGCCAGCGTCAGCAAGCCGTCTTCAAACATCGGGCCGGCGCTGCGCGGCGGGCGCTTCACGCCGGCCTGCTGGAACCACTGCATCCAGGCGCTGCGTTCTTCGTCGTGCAGCAGCGGCAGCGACGCCAGCTGATCCGGCGTATCCAGCAGGCCATGCAGCTTGCCGAAGGCGCGGCTGCACACCGGCACCATCTTGCCGGACATCAGCTTTTCGCTGCGGTAGCCGGTCCACTGGCCGACGCCAAAACGGATCGACAGATCGGCGGCGTCGCTGAGGTAATTTCGGTGATTGGCGTACACCACGTTGATGTCGATATCCGGATTTTCACGCAGAAAACCGCGCAAACGCGGGATAAACCAGCCCATGCCGAACAGCGGGATCAGGCTGATGGTGACCTGGCGCGAGGCGGACCGCTCGCGCACCTGTTCGGTGGCCTGACGCAGCACGTTAAACGCCGCGCGAATGGAGCGGTAATACTCCCGCCCTTCGTCGCGCAGGATCAGAGTGCGCCCCTGGCGTTCGGTCAGCGGCATCTGCAGAAACGCCTCCAGCGTTTTCAACTGATGGCTGACCGCCGAGGGGGAAATCGCCAGCTCTTTGGCGGCGGCGCCGATGCCGCCCAACCGGGCGACCGCCTCGAAGGCCCGTACGGCGCGCAGCGGCGGATCCTTGGGCAGCGTCGGCAACGGCGCATCATACTGTTCTGTTTTTTTCATATATTGACTATTTTATGGAAAATCGGCTCAGTCGTTGAAATTAATATACAAATAAATCAATAAATTAAAAACACTCATTTTTCGTATAAGAAATTATTTTTCCGTATTTTACAATTTTTTTTAATTCTCTAGTGTGACCTGCCTGAATCATCATTTTTCGGGACTCCCCTATGGATACGCTGGTACAGCAGACCATCAACGGACTGATGCTCGGCAGTATTTACGCGCTGATCGCCCTGGGCTACACCATGGTTTACGGCATTCTGCGCATCATCAACTTTGCCCACGGCGACGTGCTGATGGTCGGCGCGCTGAGCGCCCTGTCGGCCATCGGCATGCTGCAACGCCACTTCCCGTCCTTGCCGCCTGCGGCGGTGCTGCTGCTGGCGGCGCTGTGCGCCATGGCGGTATGCGCGCTGACCTCGATGGCGATCGAACGCCTGGCCTATCGCCGCCTGCGCAATGCGCCGCGCCTGGCGCCGTTGATCAGCGGCATCGGCGTTTCGCTGCTGTTGCAGACGCTGGCGATGCTTATCTGGTCGCGCAACCCGCTGATGTTCCCGCAGCTGTTGCCGATGGACCCGATAGCGCTCACGCGCGGCGGTGCGGAACATGCGCCGGCGGTGATCACCGGCACGGCGATCGCCACCCTGGCCGTCGCCGTGCTGGTGATGGCCGGCCTGCTGCTGCTGGTGGAACACAGCCGCTTTGGCCGCGCCATGCGCGCCACGGCGGAGAACCCGCAGGTCGCCGGCCTGATGGGCATCAACCCCAACCGCATCATCGTGCTGACCTTCGCGCTCGGCGGCGCGCTGGCGGCGGTGGCCGGCGTCATGATGGCCAGCAACTACGGCAACGCCGGTTTTTCGATGGGCTTTTTGCCGGGCATCAAGGCCTTCACCGCCGCGGTGCTGGGCGGCATCGGCAACCTGCGCGGCGCCATGCTCGGCGGACTGCTGCTGGGGCTGTTCGAATCGCTGGGCACCGGCTATCTCGGCGAACTGACCGGCGGCACCTTCGGCAGCAACTACCAGGACGTGTTCGCCTTCCTGGTGCTGATCGCGGTGCTGGTGTTCCGCCCATCCGGCCTGCTGGGCGAACGCGTCGCCACCCGCGCCTGAGGAGTAACCATGACTATCCTGACTTCCGCACTGCAGACCGCCGCTCCCCGCCGCCTCCGGCTGGGCGTGGTGCTGTTCATGCTGGGCCTGCTGCTGGCCCCCTGGCTGGCGGGCGCCGCCGGCGGCAACTATTGGGTGCGGGTGATCGACTTCGCCCTGCTGTACCTGATGCTGGCGCTGGGGCTGAACATCGTGGTCGGCTTCACCGGCCTGCTGGATATGGGGTTCATCGCGTTTTATGCGGTGGGCGCCTACCTGACGGCGCTGCTGTCTTCCCCGCACCTGACGCAACAATTTCCGCTGCTGTTGCAGTGGTTTCCGGACGGGCTGCACCTGTCGATTTTGCTGCTGATCCCGCTGTCGGCGGTGCTGGCTGCGCTGTGCGGCATCCTGCTCGGCGCGCCGACGCTGCGGCTGCGCGGCGACTATCTGGCGATCGTCACGCTGGGCTTCGGCGAGATCGTGCGCATCCTGATGCGCAACCTCGACCGACCGGTCAACATCACCAACGGCCCGAAAGGCATTTCCGCCATCGATCCGGTCAGCCTGTTCGGCCTGCGGTTTTCCGGCATGCATGAGTGGTTCGGCGTACGCTTTTCGTCGCTGTATCTCTACTACTACCTGTTCGCCGCGCTGCTGCTGGCGATCCTGTTTATCTGCCTGCGGCTGCAGCATTCGCGCGTGGGCCGCGCCTGGGCGGCGATCCGCGAAGACGAAGACGCCGCGCGGGCGATGGGCATCAATACCCGCAACTTCAAGCTGCTGGCTTTTGCGATGGGCGCCACCTTCGGCGGCGTCGCCGGTGCATTGTTCGCCGCCTTCCAAGGATTCGTCTCGCCCGAGTCTTTCACCCTGCAGGAGTCGATCGCGGTGCTGGCGATGGTGGTGCTGGGCGGCATGGGGCACATACCGGGGGTGATCCTCGGCGCGTTGCTGCTGGCCGCCCTGCCGGAGCTGCTGCGCAGCAGCATGGGGCCGCTGCAGCAGGCGCTGTTCGGCCAGGTGTGGATCGATCCGGAGATCGTCCGCCAGCTGTTCTACGGGCTGGCGCTGATCCTGGTGATGCTGTATCGCCCGGCCGGTTTATGGCCGGCCCGCCATTCACGGGGAGCCGCCTCATGACGCCGCTGCTGTGCTTAAGCCACGTCAGCAAACGCTTCGGCGGGCTGACGGCGGTGGATGACGTCAGCATGAGCATCCATCGAGGCGAAATTTACGGTTTGATCGGACCCAACGGCGCCGGCAAGACCACCTGCTTCAACCTGATCACCGGCCTGTACCGCGCCGACGGCGGCGAGTTCAGCCTGCAGGGCCGGCGCTACCGGCCGCAGGCGATCGACAAGGTGGTGCAGGCCGGCATTGCGCGCACCTTCCAGAACCTGCGGCTGTTCAACGACATGAGCGTGCTGGAAAACGTGATGGTCGGCTGCCACGTGCGCACCCGCAACGGCCTGTGGGCGGCGATCTCTCGCCACCGCCGCGCCCGCGAGGAGGAACGGGCGGTGCGCGAAAAATCCCAGGCGCTGCTGGAGTACGTCGGCATCGGCCGGTTCGCCCACTATCGCGCCGGCGATCTTTCCTATGGCCACCAACGGCGACTGGAAATCGCCCGGGCGCTGGCCACCGAACCGCAGCTGTTGGCGCTGGATGAGCCGGCGGCCGGCATGAACGCCGGAGAAAAGGTGGCGCTGCGCGAACTGCTGCTGCGCATTCGCGACGGCGGCACCAGCCTGCTGCTGATCGAGCACGACGTCAAGCTGGTGATGGGCCTGTGCGATCGCCTGACGGTGCTGGATTACGGCAAGGCGATCGCCGAGGGCAAACCGGCCGAGATCCGCCGTGAACCGGCGGTGATACGGGCCTATTTGGGAGGCGCGGCGCATGTCTGAACCCCTGCTGAGCGTAAAACGGCTCAAAGTGTCCTATGGCGGCATTCATGCGGTTAAGGGCATAGATTTCACGGTAAACAGCGGCGAACAGGTGACGTTGATCGGCGCCAACGGCGCAGGCAAAACCTCCAGCCTGCGCGCATTGACCGGCCTGCTGCCGTTCGACGGCGAGATCCTGTTCGACGGCCGTTCGATTCGCGGCGTGCCGCCGCACCGCCTGCTGCAGCAAGGGCTGGTGATGGTGCCCGAGGGGCGCGGCATTTTCGCCCGCATGACGGTGCGGGAGAACCTGCAGCTCGGCGCCTATGCCCGGCGAGATCGCGCTGCGGTGCGGCAAGATCTGGCGCGGATTTACGCCACCTTCCCGCGCCTGCGCGAGCGGCTTGACCAGCAGGCCGGGCTGCTTTCCGGCGGCGAGCAGCAGATGGTGGCGATGGGCCGCGCCCTGCTGAGCCGCCCGCGCCTGCTGGTGTTGGATGAACCCTCGATGGGGCTGGCGCCGATCGTGGTGGAGGCGATCTTCGAGGTGATCAAACAGCTGGCCAATGACGGCGTCACGCTGTTGTTGGTGGAACAAAACGCCCGGCTGGCGCTGGAGTCGACCGACCGCGCCTATGTGCTGGACAGCGGCAGCCTGAGCCACAGCGGCCCCTCTGCCGGCATGCTGGACGATGAAAAAATCAAACGGGCCTACTTAGGCGAATAACCCTGTTACTGTTAACCGCACCGGGAGCTTTGCATGAATCAGACAACTCGCTTTACCCGCTTGGCGCTGGCCGCCGCCGTGACGATCGGCCTCAGCGCCCCCGCGCTGGCCGACCAAACCCTGCTGATCGGCCTGGCCGGGCCGCTGACCGGCCCTTCCGCGCGCATCGGCAAGGATTTGGAAAACGGCGCGCAGCTGGCGATCGCCGATGCCAATGCCCAAAAGCCGACGCTGAACGGCAAGCCGGTCACCTTCAAATTGCTGTCCGAAGACGATCAGTCCGATCCGCGCACCGCCGTGGCGGTGGCCCAGCGCCTGGTGGACGAAGGCGTGGTCGGCGTGGTCGGCCACTGGAACACCGGCACCAGCATCCCGGCGGCGCGCATCTACCACGACGCCGGCATCGCCCAGGTGGCGCCGGTGGCCACCGGCCACGGCTATACGCAGCAAGGATTCGACACCAGCTTCCGCGTGATGGGCCATGACGACGACGGCGGCAACTATGCCGGGCAGTACGCGGTGAAAGAGCTGAAGGCCAAACGCATCGCGGTCATCGACGATCGCACCGCTTTCGGCCAGGGGCTGGCGGATGAATTCGTCAAGTCGCTGCAGGCACAGGGCGTGCAGCCGGTCACCCGCGAATACGTCGACGACAAAACCGTCGACTTCAGCGCGGTGCTGACCACCATTCGCAGCAAAAACGCCGACCTGATTTTCTTTGGCGGCGTGGATTCGCAGGCGGCGCCGCTGGCCCGCCGTCTGAAACAGCTGGGCATGAGCGCTCAATTGATGGGCGCCGGCGGCTTTGTCAGCCAAACGTTTCTGACGCTGGCGCAAAAAGAAGGCGACGGCGTGGTGGCGCTGGAGCCCGGCCTGCCGCTGGAGCAGATGCCGGGCGGCAAGGCCTTTGAGCAGGCTTACCGCGACCGCTACAAAACCCATATCGAGCTGCATGCGCCCTTCGCCTACGACGCCACCCGGGTGTTGATCGCCGCCATCGAGCAGGCCGGCTCCGCCGACCCGGCCGACTACCTGCCGAAGCTGCGCGCCATCCGCTATCGGGGCGTAACCGGCACCATCGCCTTCGACGCCCAGGGCAACCTGCAGCGGCCGAGCTTCACCCTGTACAAGGTGGTCGACGGCAAATGGCAGCCGCAGACCGTACTGGGCGGCGCCACACCACAATAAGAAAGCCATGAGGAGCATGTCGATGAGCTGTGCAAAAAACGAATTGGGCATTCTGGCCCGCCGCAGGATTGAGGCGGAGATCATCAAACCAATCTATCAAATCCTGGTGCGCGAGATCGGCAAGGCGCGCGCCCAGGCGGTGATCGGCGAGGCGATTGAAAACGCCGCCATCGACGCCGGCAAGCGGTTTGCCGCGCAGGAGCCGGCGGGCGCGGATTTGCAAAGCTTCGCCGCGCTGCAATACCTGTGGGAAAAAGACGACGCGCTGCGGGTCGAAGTGGTCAACCTGGACGACCGGCACTTCGACTATAACGTCACCCGCTGCCGCTACGCCGAGATGTACCACGAAATGGGGCTGGGCGAGATCGGCCACCTGCTGTCGTGCGCCCGCGACAGCCAGTTCATCGTCGGCTACGCGCCGGACGTCGAACTGCAGCGCAGCCAGACCATCATGTCCGGCGCGCCCTGCTGCGACTTCCGCTACACCGCCAAAACTCGGGAAGAGAAAAAATGACTCTGCAGATCGACGGCGAGCGCCTGTGGCGCAGCCTGCATGAGATGGCGCAGTTCGGCGCCATCGCCAACAACGGCGTCACCAGGCTGGCGCTGAGCGAAGAAGACCGGCGGGCGCGCGACCAGCTGCGCGACTGGGCGCTGCAGGCCGGCTGCAGCGTGCGGGTCGACCGCATGGGCAATATGTTCCTGCGCCGCGAAGGCGCGCGCCCCGAGCTGGCGCCGGTGGTGACCGGTTCGCACGGCGATTCCCAGCCCAACGGCGGCCGTTTCGACGGCATTTACGGCGTGCTGGCCGGCCTGGAGGTGCTGCGCACCCTCAACGATCGCCAGATCGCCACCGAACGGGCGATCGAGGTGATCAACTGGACCAACGAAGAAGGCGCGCGTTTTGCGCCGGCGATGATTTCCTCCGGGGTCTTCTCCGGCGAGTTCAGCCTGGAATACGGCCTGTCGCGCCGCGATGCGCAGGGCGTCAGCATCGGCGAGGCATTGCGGGAAATCGGCTATGACGGCGAACGGCCGGTGGGCGGCCTGCCGATCCACGCGGCCTTCGAGTTGCATATCGAGCAAGGGCCGATCCTCGAGGCGGAAAACATCGCGATCGGCGTGGTGACCGCCGCGCAAGGGCAGCGCTGGTATGAACTGGAGATCGTCGGTTTCAGCGCCCACGCCGGCACCACGCCGATGGATCGCCGCCGCGACGCCCTGCTCGGCTTTGCCGAGCTGGTCACGGCGGTCAACCGGATTGGCCTGGACTTTGCGCCGGACGCGCGCGCCACCGTCGGCATGGCGCAAATCACCCCCAATTCGCGCAACGTGGTGCCGGGCAAGGTGTTCTTCAGCGTCGAGTTTCGCCATCCGCAGGAAGCGGTGCTGGAACAAATGGAGCAGCGCCTGCTGGCGGCGGTCGGCGCGGTGAATGGCGACGCCTTGAGCGCCCGCGCCGAGCGCATCTTCCAGTATCGGCCGATCCGCTTCGACGCCGCCTGCATCGCCAGCGTGCGCCAGGCGGCGCAGACGCTGGGCTACAGCCATCGCGACATGATCTCCGGTGCCGGCCACGACGCCTGTTATCTGAGCCGGGTGGCGCCGACCGCGATGATTTTCATCCCCTGCGTGGACGGTATCAGCCACAACGAACGGGAAAACATCACGCCGGGCTGGGCCGCCGCCGGCGCCAACGTGCTGTTGCACGCGCTGCTGGCGCACGCCGACGCCTGATCCCTTTGCGCCCCCGGCAGCCGCTCGGGGCGCAAAAAAATATTCAACAAGATGGTTGAATATTAGCCTGACTGTTCTATATTCAACCATATGGTTAAATTATCTTCCTCTCAGCTGGACGCCATTTTCCACGCGCTGTCCGACCCGACCCGGCGCTCCATGCTGCGCGCGCTGGCCGACGGCGAACGCAGCATCGGCGAACTGGCCGCGCCGCTGCAGATGTCGTTCGCCGGCGCCTCCAAGCACGTTAAAGCACTGGAACATGCGGGCCTGGTGCAGCGAACCGTGCAGGGAAGAAACCATATTTGCCGGCTCGAACCCGAGCCGATGGCGCAGGCCATGCAATGGCTGCAAACCTATGAACATTTCTGGACTGAACGGCTGGACGCGCTGGAACTGGCGCTGCGCCAGGCCGAACAGCATCCTCCCAAGGAGTGAACCATGAATGACTACGGCATGATTATCGAACCCGGCACGCTGCGCATCCAGCGGTTGCTGCCCGGCCCGATCGAACGGGTCTGGGCCTACCTGACCGAATCCGACAAGCGCGCCACCTGGCTGGCGGCCGGTGAGATGACGCTGGAAAGCGGCGCGGCGCTGGAGCTGAATTTCCGCAATTCCGATCTGGCGGGCGAGCACGAACAGCCGCCGGCCAAATACAAACAGCACGGCGGCTGCGTCAGCAACCGCGGGCACATTACCTGCCTTTTCCCGCCGCGCCTGCTGAGCTTTACCTGGGCCGAACAGGATCAGGGCCGCCCTTCCGAAGTGACTTTCGAGCTGACCGAGCAAGGTCAGGCGGTGCTGCTGACGGTGACCCATCGCCGGTTGGCCAACCGCGACGACATGCTCAGCGTGGCCGGCGGCTGGCACACCCACCTGGATATCCTGGTGGACCGGCTGCATGACCGCCAGCCACGGCCGTTCTGGAGCACCCACGCCAGGCTGGAAGAGGAATACCGCGCCAGGCTGTGATCAGCCGTCGTCCCTGCGCCTGAACGCCAGATAACCGGCGATCAGCGTAAAACTGCCGACCAGCAACACCAGCAGGATAAAACCGTGGTGATTGCTGGCCAGCGGGATCCCCCCGACGTTCATACCGAAAAAGCCGGCGACGATGTTGATCGGCAGCGCCAGCACGGTGATCACCGTCAGGGTGTACAGCGTGCGGTTGTTCTGCTCCATCTGCTTGGCGCCAATTTCCTCCTGCAGCAGCCGGATGCGCTCGGTGAGGCTGGCGAGATCGTTCAGCACCACGGTGAATTCCTCGGTGAACTGGCGCAGGTCCTGCACCACCTCGCGGCTCAGCCAGTTCGGCGGGCGATTCAGCAGGCGGAACAGCGCCGCCGGCTCCGGCGCCAACAGGCGCTGAAAGCGCAGCAGCATGCGGCGCATGCGCCCCAACTCGGTGCGGTTGCGCTTGACGTGGTTGCTCAACAGGCGATCTTCGATGGTATCGACATAGTGGTTGGCCTGGCGCACCACCTGCTCCAGCACCTCCTCCTGCTCTTCGAGCAAGTGCGCCAGCAGTTCGGTCGAAGACGCCAGCTGCAGCGGCCCCAGCCGGCCGAGCAGCCGTTCGATCAGGCGCAGCGGCTTATGCCGCACGGTCACCACCAGCCCGCTGCAGCAGTACAGCCACAGCGTCGCGGTTTCGGGGTTGTTCTCTTTGGGATGGAAAATCACGTCGTTGAGCACCGCGAACAGGTCGTCGCCCTGCCGCTCGATGCGCGTGGTGTGCGAACCGTGGCGAATTTCGTCGAAGAAAAAATCGGAAATGGCGAAATGATTTCTCAGCCACTTTTCCGCCGCCGCGTGGTTGAGATTGAGGTGCAGCCAGATAAATCCTTCGCCGGGCGGCAGCGTCTGGTAAGCCTGGCAGACCCGCTGCGACGTCAGCCGCTGCGGCGGCTCGCCCTGGCGGAATAGGTGGCCGTAGATCAGGCCGGTCACCTCGTCGTCGAAATCAAGCTGGTGCATTTTTTCCGCAAGCGTCTGAGCCATAAATATCGCTACCCTGAGAAACCGGACCTCGCCTTTATAGCAATCTTTATCCGCCAACGTTAATTATTTTCACCTTTCCCGATGATTAATATTCCCGTCATAAAAAAGTCACAGTAATTCAGAATACTTTGCAGGCAATAGCCAGCACACGTTCAATATTTTAATGCAGTTTCTCAGGAAGGTCCTTATGAGCGATAACAGCGCCGTTCAACAGGGTGCGCCGGCCGCATCCAGCCTGCCAAAGATCTACCAAAAGAACAGTCGATTAACTGTTCTTTTTTTTGTGTTTTCATTGGTACTGGGGATCGCCTTCGCCGGGGTGAACTTATTTAACGACGTCACCGACGCCGGTGCGGTTTATACCAGTTACGTCCCGTTTCTCTTATTAGGCCTGGCGCTACTTATTGCGCTTGGTTTTGAATTCGTTAACGGTTTTCACGATACCGCCAACGCGGTGGCGACCGTGATTTATACCCACTCGCTGTCGCCGATGGTGGCGGTGGTGTGGTCCGGCTTTTTCAACTTTCTCGGCGTGCTGCTGTCCAGCGGCGTGGTGGCTTTCGGCATCATTTCGCTGCTGCCGGTGGAGCTGATCCTGCAGGCCGGAACCGGCAACGGCTTCGCCATGGTGTACGCCCTGCTGTTCTCGGCGATTATCTGGAACCTCGGCACCTGGTGGCTCGGGCTGCCGGCGTCGTCGTCGCACACGCTGATCGGCTCGATTATCGGCGTCGGCGTGGCCAACGCGCTGATCCACGGCCGCACCGGCACCAGCGGCGTGGACTGGGGCCAGGCGATTAAGGTGGGCTACGCGCTGCTGCTGTCGCCGGTGATCGGCTTCGCGTGCGCCGCCCTGCTGCTGCTGGCGCTGAAAGCGCTGGTTAAAAACCGCCAGCTGTATACCGCCCCCAAGGGCGATGCGCCGCCGCCGCTGTGGATCCGCGGCCTGCTGATCCTCACCTGCACCGGCGTTTCCTTCGCCCACGGCTCCAACGACGGCCAGAAAGGCATGGGGCTGATCATGCTGATCCTGGTGGGCACCATGCCGATCGCCTACGCCCTGAACCGCTCGATGCCGCCGGATCAAATCCCGCGCGTGGCGGCGCTGGCGGAAGTGACCAAGAATGATTTGCTGCGGCAGTTCCCGGCGCGGAGCCAGACGCCGGCACGCGAGGTGTTGACCGGCTATGTGCGCACCAGCGAACTGACCCCGGACGTGGTGCCGGCCCTGGCGCAGCTGACCGGCGCCATCGGCGACCAGATCCGCCAGTACGGTTCGGTCGACAAGATCCCGGCGCAGGCGGTCTCCAACACCCGTAACGACATGTACCTGGCGTCGGAAACCATCAAGCATCTGAAGTCGGAGAAGCTGCTGCAGATTGCCGCCGGCTCGCAGCGCAACCTCGACGCGCTGAAAGGCGAGCTGGACAGCGCCACCCGCTTTATCCCGTTCTGGGTCAAGGTGGTGGTGGCGATCGCCCTGGGCCTCGGCACCATGGTCGGCTGGCGGCGCATCGTGGTGACCGTCGGCGAGAAAATCGGCAAATCGCACCTGACCTACGCCCAGGGCGCCAGCGCCGAACTGGTGGCGATGACCACCATCGGCGCGGCGGACGCCTTCGGCCTGCCGGTATCCACCACTCACGTGCTGTCCTCCGGCATCGCCGGCACCATGGCGGCCAACCGTTCCGGCCTGCAGATGTCCACGCTGCGCAACCTGCTGATGGCCTGGGTGCTGACGCTGCCGGTCTCGATACTGCTTTCGGCGGTGCTGTACTGGATCTTCACCCATATCTAAAACCGGGCTAACACGGAGAAAACTATTATGTCTATGCATGAATTTAACCGCGACGACAGCTTCAACCAGCGCCTGCTGCAGGAATTTTACGACAGCTACGACGAAGAGCTGGAGATGGAGTTGGACGACCTGCGTTTCGACGCCGCCGAAGTGGACAGCGATCAGAAAAAGGCCTGGCGCAAGCAGTACTTCCGCGAACTGCTGCGCCTGCAGGGCGAGCTGGTGAAGCTGCAGGACTGGGTGATGCGCACCGGCCACCGTTTGGTGATCATCTTCGAAGGGCGCGACGCCGCCGGCAAAGGCGGCGTGATCAAACGCATCACTCAGCGTCTGAACCCGCGCACCTGCCGCGTGGCGGCGCTGCCGGCGCCGAACGACCGCGAACGCACCCAGTGGTATTTTCAGCGCTATATCGCCCACCTGCCCGCCGCCGGCGAGATGGTGCTGTTCGACCGCAGCTGGTACAACCGCGCCGGCGTGGAGCGGGTGATGGGCTTTTGCAACGATGAAGAGTACGAAGAGTTTTTCCGCAGCGTGCCGGAGTTCGAAAAAATGCTGACCCGCAGCGGCATTCAGATCGTCAAGTATTGGTTCTCGATCACCGATGACGAACAGGAGCTGCGCTTTCTCAGCCGCATCCACGATCCGCTCAAACAGTGGAAGCTCAGCCCGATGGATCTGGAGAGCCGCCGGCGCTGGGAAGACTATACCGAAGCCAAAGAGGTCATGTTAGCACGCACTAACATTGCGGAAGCGCCATGGTGGGTGGTTCAGGGCGTCGACAAAAAAAAGGCGCGGCTGAACTGCATCAGCCATCTGCTGCAGCAGGTGCCGTATGAGGAAAGCGCTGGCAACGTCATTACCCTGCCGCCGCGCAAGCGCAGCCCCGAATACAGCCGCAGCCCGATGCCGGACGAAATGGTGGTGCCGGAAGTCTATTGAGTGCCGCACAGGGGCGGGCAACCGCCCCTCGCTCAGCCGGACCCTGCGGCAACAGGGTTGCTGTAACGCCTGTTAACAGATTGAAGGGCCATCCCCCTATTTTCTCCACATTTACTGCTCAGACTCTTACCGATATTTATTAATCACTTAGGGTCATAGTTGCGGTCGCCATGTTTTTATCCAAACCTTTTTCTCGTGTTCTCGTGCTGTTCCTCGGCCTGTTGGCCGCCCTGTCTCAGGCCCACGCCGCCGCGCCGCCGGTGCTGAATTCCAAGGCCGCGCTGGTGGTCAACCCACGTACCGGTAAAGTCCTCTATCAAAAACAAGCCAACCGCGTGCTGCCCATCGCTTCGCTGACCAAGCTGATGACCGCCATGGTAACGCTCGACGCCAAACGCCCGTTGGGCAACAAGATGCGGGTCACCCCCGCCGATCGCGACCTGCTGAAGAAAACCCATTCGCGGTTGACCATAGGTTCCACCCTCAGCCGCCGCGATATGTTGCATATCGCGCTGATGTCGTCGGAAAACCGCGCCGCTTCGGCGCTGAGCCGCAACTATCCCGGCGGGCGCAAGGCCTTTGTGGCGAAAATGAACCGCAAGGCGCGCGCCATCGGCATGAAGCGCGCCCGCTTCTACGATCCGACCGGTCTGACGCCGCGCAACGTCGCCAGCGCCAGGGATCTGCTGCAGATGGTCAATCACGCCTACCGCTACCAGACCATTCGCCGCTTCAGCACCGACAAACAGCAGATCGTGCGGCCGGGCCGCGGCCAACTGGTGTACCGCAGCTCCAACGGGCTGATCAACAACCCGGCCTGGAAAATTCAGTTGCAAAAGACCGGCTTTACCGACGAAGCCGGCCACTGTCTGGTGATGCGCACGGTGATCAACGGCCAGCCGGTGGTGATGATCCTGCTCGGCTCGCCGCAGCGCTACGGCCACTACAGCGACGCCGTTCGCCTGAAGGCCTGGCTGGCGTCCTGAGCGCCCGGGGCGCGCTGATGGCGCGCCCTTTACCGCCAGCCGCATATCTAAATTCGTTTTGTATCAATGGAATATCCTATCTCCAATCAGTATTAAGCCGCCGGCGATGCCCATGGTATTTGTCATGGATAACTGATGACAAAGGAGCGGGAAAATGGCTTATGCCCTGAGCATATTGGAAAAAAGTCCGATTGCCGAAGGAGAAAGCGCCGCGCAGGCGTTGGCGCGCACGCGGCATCTGGCGCAGCAGGCGGAAAGCTGGGGCTATCGCCGTTTCTGGCTGGCGGAACACCACAATACCCCGCAGCTCGCCTGCCCGTCGCCGGAGGTGCTAATCGCCTACCTGCTGGGGCAAACCTCGCACATTCGCATCGGCTCCGGCGGCGTGATGCTGCAGCATTACAGCGCCTATAAAGTGGCGGAAAACTTCAATCTGCTGGCGGCGCTGGCGCCGGGCCGGGTCGATCTCGGGGTGGGCAAGGCGCCGGGCGGCCTGCCGCTTGCCACCCAGGCGCTGCAGGCCGCCCACGATCGGCAGCGCAAGCCGGGCTTTCCCGAGCAGCTGGCCCAGCTTACCGCTCATCTGAATGACGATGCGCAGCCGGGCCTGAGCGCCACCCCGCTGCCGCCGCAGCCCGCTCAACGTTTTCTGCTCGGCGCCAGCGAAGAAAGCGCCCGGCTGGCGGCGGAACAGGGCTGGGCCTTTGTGTTCGCCGCCCATCTGAACGGCAATCCGCAGGATATCCAACGCGCGCTGGCGCAGTACGCGGCGCTGAGCGGCGGACGCAAAGCGCTGCTGGCGGTGGCGGTGATTGTCGCGGAAAGCGCCGAACAGGCGGCAACGCTGGCGGCGGGGATCCAGCAATATCGGGTACACGTCACCGGCGCGCAAAGCGTGACCGTCGGCAGTCTGGAACAGGCGGAAAGCTTTGTGCAGCAGGCCGGCGCGACCGAATATCGCATCGAACCGCGCGAGAGCCATATTCTGCTGGGCACCGCGCGGCAGGTGCGTCAACAGCTGGACCAGCTGCAGCGGCAATACGCCGTGGACGAATTCATCATCGATACCCCGATCGGCGAGCCCGCCGCCCGTTTGGCCTCTCTGCGGCTGTTGGCGCAGGAAAACCTGACGCCGGCCTAGTTGACCGCCACGCCGGCGCTCAACGCATCGGTCAAATCCTGCGCCAGCTGCGCCAATCGTTCCAGGCCGACGTTGGCCAGGCTGACGCGGATCGCCGGGCCGCTCTTCAGGCGGAAAGGCTCCCCGCCCTGCACCAACCAGCCGCGCTGCGCCATCAGCTGGGCGGCGGCGGTTTCCGAGCGCACCGGCAGCCACAGATGCAACCCTTCTCCCACCGGCACGCTCAGCGGGCTCAAGACATTCAACCGCTGGGTCAGCGCTTCGCGCCGGGCCTGATACGCCTGCCGCGCCCGCAGCAGCCCCCCATCCCGCTGCGCCTGCTCCCAGAGCCTGGCGGCAATCTGCTGCAGAATGTGGCTGACCCAGCGTTCGCTGATGTAGCGGTCGGCGCGCATCGCCTGCAACAGCTGCGGATTGCCGCAGGCCAGCGCAATGCGCAGGTCCGGGCTGAGAAACTTGCTCAGCGACAGCAGGTACAGCCCGCGATCGCCGTCGAACGGCAGATGCAGCGGCTGTTGCGACAGCGGGCCCCAAAAATCGTCGACGATCGCCAGACAGCCGCTGTGGCGCGCCAGAAATGCGCGCCACTCCTGCGCCCGCCCGGCGCTGAGAGAAATGCCGGTCGGATTTTGCGCCCGCGGCGTCAGGATCACCGCGCATGCCGCCTGGTTCTCCGGCAGCCGGCAGCCTTGCCGATCCATCGCCAGCGGCAGCGGCCGCAGGCGCAAATGCCGCAGCAGCGTCAGCAGCGGCGGCCAGCAGGGATCTTCCACCCACACCGCCTCACCCGGCTGGGCATGGCTGCGCAGCGCTTTCTCAATCGCGCTCAGCGCGCCGGAAAACACCGCCGGCTCGGACAACGCCACGCCCTGCGCCTGCAGCCAGTCAGCGGTCAGCGTGCAAAGCGCCGGCAGATCGCCGCTGATGTCATAACCGCTTTGCTGCGGAAAAACGTCCTGCACGCCCAGCGCCGGCAGCAGCGCGGCATCCAGATTGCCGCTGGCCAGGTCGCGCAGCCCCGGCGGCACCTGCGGCGCCGGGTTCACCGCCGTCAGCGGCCGTTCCAGCACCCGCGTTCCGGCGCGCCCGCGGGTGGCGACCAACCCGGCGTCGCGCAGCCTGGCGTAGGCGCTGGCGACGGTGTTGGGGTTCACCGCCAGCTCCGCCGCCAGCTGCCGCACCGGCGGCAACAGTTCGCCCGGCCGCAGCTCGCCGCTTTTGATGCGTGCGCCGATCTGTTCAGCAATCTGGACAGCGCCGCCGCCTTTTGCATACAATAAACTCATACATAAAACCTTTTTGTACTAGTTCAAATCAGAATATCAGCTTCTGCGGCTAAAGGTAAGGGTCATTGTGGATAAACATTACGTGCTCGACATTCAGTATGCAGGAAAGGCCTTCGGCCGCCTGCAGATGTTCACCCCCTGGGCCGCCGGCCAACTGGAGCAGGCCCGCGCGCTGTTCCCGGCAACCCAGGGCTACCAGCTGCAAATCAGCCAGGTTAGCGAACGCAAAATGCTCTATCAGAGCGGCAATCAGGGCATTGTCGTCCTGGGAGAATCGTGGGTGCTGGCGCCTTGCCCCGCCGTTGAGGAGGAACAACCATGAAGAAAGTGGTCGCCATTCGGCACGTCAATTTCGAAAATTTGGGCATTTTAGGCTCGCTGCTGTCGCTGCGCGGTTATCAGATTGATTATTATGATGCAGGCCGGGATGATATCCGTGCTATCAATAATGAGAACGTCGATCTGCTGGTGGTGCTCGGCGGGCCGATCAGCGCCGCGCAGCATTTTTCCGGCGAGCTGCGCTACGACTTTCTCGATCATCAGCTGGCGCTGGTGCAACAGCGTATGGCACGGCGACAGGCCACCCTCGGCGTATGCCTGGGCGCGCAGGTGGTAGCCCAGGCGCTGGGCGCCGACGTGGTTTCGCTGGGGGTCAAAGAGATCGGCTATGCGCCGCTGACGCTGGCGGCAGACGGCGACTCGGTGCTGGCGCCGCTGGCGGACACGCCGGTGCTGCACTGGCATGGCGATATGTTCATGATCCCCGCCGGCGCCCGCCGCCTGGCGGGTACCGCAGTCTGCCCGCATCAGGCGTTTGACTATCAGGACTTCGCTCTGGGCCTGCAGTTCCATCTGGAAGCCGACTATCGCGATATCGAACGCTGGCTGATCGGCCATGCCTGCGAGCTGGCGCAGGCCGGCATCGATCCGCAGGATCTGCGCGATCAGGCCGAACGGCACGGTCCGCGGCTGGAGCAGCGCGCCCGGCAGGTGTTCCAGCGCTGGCTGGATAAATACGAACAAAGGAAGTGACCATGCAACAGGCTTCTCAACGGCGTTCGCCGCCGATCGACGTGATCAGCATTCAGTCCCAGGTGGTGTATGGCAGCGTCGGCAACGGCATCGCCTACCGCACCCTGCTGAAAAAGGGGCTGGAAGCGCTGCAGGTGCCCAGCGTGCTGTTCGGTTGCCCGCCCTATTACGGCCGGCCGCACGGCGGCGCCATTCCGCAGGAATGGTTCGCCGGCTTTCTCGATGACCTGATTGAACGCGGGGTGATGGAACGCACCCGGGCGGTGATCGTCGGCTATTTAGGCGAGGTGATGCAGTGCCATATTCTGGCCGACTGGCTGCAACGCGTGCGCGCGATCAATCCGCAGATAAAA
This sequence comes from Serratia ficaria, assembly GCF_900187015.1. Taxonomy (NCBI): domain Bacteria; kingdom Pseudomonadati; phylum Pseudomonadota; class Gammaproteobacteria; order Enterobacterales; family Yersiniaceae; genus Serratia; species Serratia ficaria. The sequence continues at coordinate 2,756,838 of NZ_LT906479.1, forward strand.
ATCTATATCGATCCGGTGATGGGCGACTACGGCGAAGGCATTTACGTCGATCGGCGCCTCGTCGACTGCTATCGTTCGCCGTTTTTGCACCTGGCCAACGGCCTGACGCCGAACGGCTTCGAGCTGGAGCAGCTGTGCGGGCACAGCCTGTCCAGCCGCGAACAGACCCAACGCGCCGCGCAGGCGTTGCTGAACGACACCACCGAATGGGTGCTGGTCACCAGCGCGCCGGGCGTGGCGGAAAACGAGAGTCGGGTGGGTTTGCTGCTGGTCAGCCGGGATGAGGTGCGAAGCTACAGCCATCCGAAGATCGCATCGGCGGCCAAGGGCACCGGCGACCTGTTCACCGCGCTGCTGGTCAGCCACCTGCTGCTGGGCAAAAGCCTCAGCGAGGCGATCGCGATCGCCGGCGATGAAGTCTGTGAGGTGTTGGCCGAGGCGGCGCATTTTGGCTGGGAAGAAATTGGCAGCCTGCGCGCGTTGAAGTGAAGCATCGGGGCAGCCCGCTGCCCCAGCGGAAGATCAGCGTTTCTTTTTCTTGTTGAAATCCAGTTCGAAGGCAAACACCGCGCTCTGGATTTTCCTTTCCGTCGCCAGCCCGAGCTTGAGAAAACGGCACGACAGACGCGAAAAATGCACCACCTGGTCGTGGTCGTCCACTTCCCGATCGGCATTAACCACCACCAGCTCCATATTTACCTTGAAGCTGCCGTAGCTGCCGAGATCCAGCTGCGCTTTTTGCAGCAGCAAACCCGGCTGGAGAAACGCCGGCACCTCGCCGTCGAAACGCAGGCCGACGCCGCCGGCGGAAAGATCATGTATGCGCAGTTGATACGGCGTGCCGTCCGGGTATTCGCCGGTGCACAGAAACTCGCGCCAGTGCGGCGTGGTAATGCGGAACTGACGCCGGCGCTGAATATAGACCAGCTCCTGCGGCAGGCGGGTCGAACAGGCGGCGACGCCCTGATGTTCGGTCATCTGCGGCTGGCCGACCGCAAACTCAATTTTGGCGTCGTGGCTTTCAATCACGATGGTGAATTCGCCGTCGATCGTCGGCTGGTTCTCGTCGCCGCTGAATACGATGTTGTCCGCCCCGACGCTCAATAGCAGACTCTGAAACCGCTGTTGCTGGCTCTCCACACGCAGCGGCGTGCGTTGTTTGCAAATTTCGCGCAAAATCGCCAGAACCTCAAAACGCTCCCGTTTGATAAACAGTCCGCTATCGCTGTGTTCCACACGTCTCTCCTGACCTATTCCCACTGGGGGATGACAAAATCCTTACGGATATCATCTCTGGGAATATTCCTAAAGTCAAATTTGCCAGCGCAGCCAAGCCTGCGGCAGCAGGCGCGCCAGGCGCTTCGCCCAGGCCTGCTGGCCCCGC